>JAFVRA010000101.1 GCA_017504545.1 Clostridia bacterium
CCCTTGTGTAAAGGGAGCTGTCGCGTTAGCGACTGAGGGATTGTTTCCTGCTATTTTGGGCTTTTTTACAATCCCTCCGTCAGCCTTCGGCTGCCACCTCCCTTTACACAAGGGAGGCTTTTTGTTAGTCCCATTATAACACAAATCGGCAGAGAAAACAAGTTCTCTGCCGAAATTTATATGCGTATCCGTAGGGGAGACCTGCGGTCTCCCGCGGGCGAACACAGTTCGCCCCTACCGTGTTCCGAAAACATCCTTATGAGAAGGAGCGGAAGAGTCCGCATTTTTTGTTATTATTATTTCTCTGGATCGAGATATTTCCAATAGGAGATGATGTAATTAAGTCCCGACCATACCGTCATTACCACGCAGAACGCAAGAGTTATCCAGGAGAGCGGTACTATATCGGTGCGCCAGAAGAGCTTCTCGCCCGTTATCGCCTCTGCAATAAGCTTGATAACGTACTGAAGCACGGGCTCAAGGAAGATAGTAGAGATCGCAACTATCTGAGATACCGTCTTGAGCTTGCCAAGGTAATTTGCCGCAAGCACTACTCCCTTGCCCGAGGATGCTACGAGTCTCATAGAGGTGACCGCGAGCTCGCGGAATACAATAACGATAAGCGAGAGCATCAGGGGTAGAGTGAGATTGTTAAATCTGTAAAGCAGAACGAACATCGCGCCTATTACCATAAACTTATCGGCAACGGGGTCCATAAACTTACCGAAATCGGTGACGAGATTGTTCTTTCTCGCAATCTTTCCGTCAAGCATATCGGTCACCGACGCGCCGATAAAGAGCGCGGCGCAGATAGTGGAGGTGATATACCACCACGCGCCGCTTGCGGGGATAAATCCAACGATGAGTATTACAGGCACGAGGCACATACGAAGCACCGTCAGTCTGTTAGGAAGATTCATTTTAGCCATAATTCCCTCCAAAGATCAATTTTGTGTGATGGCTCTTCCCATAAGATCGTAGTCGAGAACCTCTCTTACCTTGACCTTGACGAATGAGCCGGGGGCTATTCTCGTCTCTGCTCTGAAATATACCTTACCGTCTATCTCGGGGGCGTCAGCGGCACTTCTGCCGAAATGCACTCTTGCAACGGGATCGTAATCCTCGCAGAGAACGGTTATGGTCTTTCCAACCATTTTTTCGTTATTAGCGGTGTTTATATCAAGCTGCTCCTGCATAATGATATCCGCTCTGTCCTGCTTTATCTGCTCGTCGATCTGACCGTCAAAGCTATATGCAGGGGTGTCCTCCTCTCGAGAGTAGGGGAACACGCCGAGATGCTCGAACTTAGTCTCCTTTACGAACTCGCAAAGCTCGACGAAGTCCTCTTCGGTCTCTCCGGGGAAGCCTACGATAAAGGTCGTTCTGATGACGATGTCGGGTATCTCGCGGCGAAGCTTCGCTATTACCGAGCGAACCATAGCGCTGTCTCCGTGGCGGTTCATCGCCTTGAGCATATTGTCGCTTATGTGCTGGATGGGCAGGTCTATATATTTAAGTATTCTGTCGTTATCTCTTATCTCGGCAACGAGCTCGTCGGTTATCTTATCGGGATAGCAATAAAGAAGTCTTATCCACGGGATGCTCGTAGCGTCTGTGATAGCGCGGAGAAGCCTTGCAAGGCTGTACTCACCGTAGAGATCGAGTCCGTATCTCGTGATGTCCTGAGCGACCACGTTAAGCTCGCGCACGCCAAGAGAGTCGAGCTGCTTTGCCTCTTCAACTATATCCTCAAGCGGTCTGCTTCTGAATTTTCCTCTTATTGAAGGAATAGCACAGTAGGCGCATCTGTTGTCGCATCCCTCTGCTATCTTGATATACGCGCTGTATTCGGGTGTAGTCAGCACGCGATCTCCGCCAAGGCGAACTGCTTCCTTGTCCTCAAACGAGCTGTATTTTCTCTTTGATCCCTTCTTTTTATTTATCGTCACAGCCTCGATAGCCTCAACAATGTTGTGTATGCTACCAACGCCAAGCACCGCGTCTACCTCGGGAAACTCCTCAAGGATGCTCTCGCGGTATCTCTCTGCAAGACAACCCGTGACGATTATCGCCTTGAGCGTTCTGTTCTTCTTGAGCCAAGCGATGTCAAGTATATTTTCAATAGCCTCTTTTTTTGCACTTTCTATAAATCCGCAGGTGTTGATTATAACAACGTCCGCCTCGGTCTCCTCTGGGGTTATCTCGTAACCCGCGGTGGCTACCTCGTGGAGCATTACCTCGGTGTCAAGCTGATTTTTCGGACATCCGAGTGAAACGAATCCAACCTTCATTTTTTGTATCTAACCTTTCAAAAATCTTTCCTTTTAAGTCTTTCTTATTCAAAGAGCGAGCTAAGCTCCGCAGGGCTATCGATAAGCACATCTGGAGCGATAGCAAGCAGATCTTCCCTGTCTCTGAACCCCCATGACACCGCAACCGAGGTCATTCCCGCATTCTGCGCGGTCTTTATATCCACCTCACTATCTCCGATAAAGGCGCACTGCCACGGCTCTGCGCCAAGCTCGCTTGCGATAAGCAATGTAGCGGTGGGATCGGGCTTTCTCGGCAGATCTGTCTCGCCCATAGCTATCGGGATAACGCCCTCGTCAAAGAGAGAAGAGATTATTCCCTTAACGTAAGCATCGGGCTTGTTGGAGAGCACCGCGAGAGTGTAGCCGCGCGCGTGGAGCTCGGTCATAGCCTCGTACATTCCCTCGTAGCAGCCGTCTATGCGGTTGTAGGTAATACTGTAGCAGGTCTGAAAATATTTGTATATCTCCTCTGCCCTCTCGGCGTCAGCCGCCACCTCGGCAGGAATAGAACGCATAATAAGCAGACGCGCGCCGTTTCCGACCGCCGCTCTTACCTGCTCGTAGCTTCTCACCTCAAAGCCGAAGTGCTCCATACACATATTTACGGCATCACGGATGCTGTAAAGCGTGTCAGCAATAGTACCGTCAAGATCAAATATTAAAAGCTTTTTATCCTTTATAATCATACGCGTTTCTCATTTCATAATATTCCTTATAATATTATATCACATTCTTTTCAATATGTCAACGATACTTTGGTGCATTATTTTGTTCCTTTAGTTGCCTGTTTCTGCAATAATTTTAAAATTTACTATTGACAATCCTCATCTGCGGTGTTATAATTAACAAAACTTTTTAATTTTGAAGAGGTAGTACGATGATCAGATATATGAGCACACCCAATATGTTCGTTATCTCGCGCGGCGTAAGTTTCCCTTATTGGAGCACGTCGGGCTCGTATCGTCGTTCTCAAGATCGGTATAATTAAAATTATTTGCCGTTAATTTTGGTTCAACATACAGCCCTTATTGTTTGAGGGCTGTATTTTTTATTTAAGGAGGAAGAAGAAATGGAAAGAATTGAAGTGATCAAAAACCACTACTCAAGCTACAACGAAAACGAGCGCTTTTCTTCAAAGCACGGTGCCGTAGAATTTATCACTACCCTGAAGTATGTAGAAAAATATCTCTCCCCCGGTATGAAGATAATAGAGATCGGCGCGGCTACGGGAAGATACTCTCATTATTTTGCGAGAAAGGGCTACGACGTGACTGCCGTAGAGCTTGTTGAAAAGAATATAGAAGTATTCAATGAAAATACTCTCATAGGCGAAAAAGTAAGCGTTTTTCAAGGAGATGCAACGGATCTTTCTTTCATTGAGTCCGAGGCATACGACGTAACTCTCTTGCTCGGTCCGATGTATCATCTATATACCGAAGAAGATCAATTATCTGCGCTTTCGGAGGCGCTCCGAGTAACCAAAATGGGTGGAATAATCTTCTCGGCATACTGTAACAGTGATCTGACGGTATATCAATATTGCTTCGGCAGAGATATGATACTTGATACGATCGCAAAAAACAAAATAGATCTGCGCTCGTACAAATGCTTTTCTCTGCCCGAGGATATATTTCAGCTTCATCGCAAAGAAGATATAGACGCTCTTATGTCGCATTTCAAGGTTTCACGTCTGCATTACGTGGGTACGGATATGCTTACGCATTTTATGCGCGATCGTATTGATGAAATGAGTGACGAGGTGTTTGATATTTTTATAGATTACCATCTCAGCATCTGTGAGCGCACGGATATGATCGGCGCGACAAATCACATTTTGGATATTTTCAAAAAAGAATAAGCGGGAGGATAATATCCTCCCCTACAGGCAAATATTAAGATAGAATTGAACCTGTAGGGGACGACGTCCTCGGCGTCCCACGCAAAACGCAATGAATTTTATAAACGGCGGCAGCAAGCCACCGCCCTACGATCAAAATAACAAATATCGTACAAATCTGTAGGGACCGGCGTCCCCGACGGTCCTTTTTAAACAAAATGATATTTTTATAAATGACGGACGACCAATGGTCGCCCCTACCAACAAAAAGGCTCTCCTTTTAGGAGAGGCTTTTTGTAAGATTGTGCCGAACAAACGGGACGCCGAGGGTCTCGCTGCGGCTCGGTCGCGCTCACGTTCTGACAACACACTGTGTTGTCATTCATTACGCTCGCGTCGCTACGCTACGTCGTCCCCTACAATCAAAAGCAACAAATATCGCACAAATCGGTAGGGGTTGGCGCCCTCGACAACCCGTTAACGTAAAATCACGAACCTCACCTCATTTGAGCAGGTCATCCTGAGCGGAGCGGCGAGATATAGGTACGATATCAGGGGGGCGCCTATATATCATAAGCCTTCCCCAGCGGGGAAGGTGGCAGACACGGGGCGAAGCGGAGCTGGCTGACGGATGAGGAGAACCTTGACATTAAACTAACTTTTTCTCCTCATCCGCCTCGTTCCTCGGCACCTTCCCCGCTGGGGAAGGCTTCAAGTAAGACTGCGCTAAGCGAGATCTACACTAACACAAAGGCTCTCCTTTTAGGAGAGCCTGCTTCGCTTCGCTCACTCAGGATGACCTGCTAAAAAAGATTTTTATTTGGTATTATAGAAAAAGGCAACCACTTCTTCCTAAAACAAAGACAATGAAAAATCACCGCCGAGGATCTCGGCGGTGATTTTTTAAATTAATCGTAAGGTGTCCAACGCTTTTCCTCGGGTATCCAGGTGTCAAAATCCTTTATGGTAAGGTTTGTGTCGCCCGCAACATAGTGAGGAATGTTTACGAACGGAGCGTTCTGCGGAACTGCGCCTATCTTAGACACCATATTCTTATAATGGTCATTACCAACAGGCCAGAAGGAAGCCTCTGCTTTAATCGTTTCGTTAAGCAGCAGGGTCGCTCCGTCGGCGTAGCCGTGGTGAGAAAGCTGAATAAAGTTGGACTGAAGATCGTCACCGTAAGCGTTGGTGAGCGCAAGGCTTTCATTAGGATGACAGTCGCCAAGGAAGATCATAGTCTTGCCCATAAACTCCATCTTCATTACCATACTTGACTCGTTGATGTTGTCGATCTTGATAGGCTCAACGAGGTCAAGGCTTCCGTAAATGGTGAAGGTCGCCTCGTTCGCATAGAATACCTGTCCCGGATGTCCCTTGACTACAGTCTTTATTCCAAGCATTTTGACGGCGTTCTCAACCTTATCGTCAAGATTTCCGCCGCTCACGCCCGCAAGCTGAGTGTCGTTGGGAGCGTTATACACAAGTCGCTCTACCTTTATACTGTTCGGAGTATCGCGCGCGATGTCGTAGAACGCGCCGATATGGTCATTGTGAATGTGAGAGAGGAACCAGGTGTGAACCCTGATGTCGTTAGGATCGTCGGCAAGCACCTTAAGAGAGTCAAGCAGGAAGTCTCCTGCGGACTCGGCGTAGCTCATATCGCGCGTATGTCCACCGTCCACGATAACGAAGCTTCCGTCAGAGAGCTTGAGAATATATCCCATACCGTTCTGACAGTTGCCTGCTCTCGGATGCTCAAGTCCGAGCTGAGTAAAGCTCATCTCGCTCTTTCCCGCCTCGTAGATATTCTCGGATTCAAGCCCTGCAAGAGAGGTGAATTCCTTAGTATCTATCACAACTCTCGTCTCGGCAACGCGAGGCAGGTACATAACGTGCATAATATTCTCGTCGTTGTGGTAGGTGTAGAAGCAGCTATCTCCAATATTGTTCGTAACGTAATGCTCGTAGCCGAGCGCCTCGATACCCGACAGGAACTTCTCGTGAGTCTCAGGGCTTACGTCCTTGTAAAGCACGAGAGTAGAGCCGTCGCCGCCGTCAAAGGTCATAGAAACAGAGCCGTCAAAGATCGGAAGTCCCGGAACCTTTGACTCTACCTTGTCGCTGCTGTTCCACTTGTCAGTTATGGTAAGGACGCCGTCCTTCATTCCCTTTGATATAAGTCCTCTGAACTTTTGGAGCGCAAGAGACGCCGACGCCTCGTGGCTGTAAGCTATAACGAATTTATTTCCGACGAGCTCCATACGGTATTCGCCGTGCTCCATCTTGTCGTACACCTGCTGTGACTCGGGGAATGCCGTTCTACCTATGAGAATGGCAGGAGACTCAGTATCAAGCGTTTCACCAAGTACTACGAAGTCAGTTGCCATAGCGGAGTTCTTGCCCGTCGCTGTCTTAAGTATCTGACGAAGCTCGCTATATATCTGTTTATCCACGTCGCTCGCCTTCTCTGCGCGGATGATCTTGCAGAGATATTCGTTGTTTCCAAAGACTGCAAGTCCCTCTACGTTTATGGGCTTGTCGGTCTCGCTTCCCTGCTCACTTCCGTCGTTCTGATCTGTAGCGTCGCCTTCACCGTTACACGAAGCGAATATCGCGCACACAAGCAGAAGCGCCGCTAAAAGCGAGAGCAATTTCAAAAAAGAATATCTTTTCATAGCGTTTCCTCCAATATCTCTTCTTTATTTAATTTTATCAAATTTCTGCCAATCTGTCAATAGCGGCACGTGATTTCTCATTTTCCACAAACTTTATGCCGATTTTTTGTTAAATTGCACAACAGTTTTTGTGGATAAAGCAAAAAAATCGTCATTTCACATCTTTATTATATTGACAAAATGTGATATAATATTAAATTGTGATAATTTGATTTATATTTTAAAGGAGATAGAGCTGTGATACGTAATGACTTAAGAAACATAGCCATAATTGCTCACGTTGACCACGGAAAGACTACCCTTGTTGACGAGATGCTCAAGCAGGGCGGCATCTACCGTGAGAATCAGGAAACTGTTACTCGCGTAATGGACTCGGGAGATCTTGAAAAGGAGAGAGGAATCACCATTCTCGCAAAGAACACCGCAGTTCACTACAAGGACGTAAAGATCAATCTTATAGACACTCCCGGACACGCTGACTTCGGCGGCGAGGTAGAGCGTATTCTCAAGATGGTTAACGGCGTTATCCTTCTCGTTGACGCGGCTGAGGGCCCTATGCCCCAGACTCGCTTCGTGCTTCAGAGAGCGCTTGAGCTTAACCACAGAGTTATCATCGTTATCAACAAGATAGACAAGCCCGATGCCCGTCTTGGCGAGGTCGAGGACGAGATACTTGAGCTTCTCATCGATCTCAACGCGTCCGACGAGCAGCTTGACAGCCCTATGCTCTACTGCTCGGGCAGAGCAGGTACTGCTACCGAGGATCCCGACGTTGCAGGCACAGATCTCGTTCCCCTTTTTGAAAAGATACTTTCTTACATTCCCGCACCCGAGGGAGATGAGAACGGCGAGCTTCAGCTCCTCGTTTCCTCTATCGACTACAACGATTACGTTGGCAGAATAGGTATAGGCAGAATAGAGCGCGGCTCTATCCGTGTAAATCAGGACGCGTACATCTGCAATTACCACACGGGCGCTGCACCCAAGCGCACTAAGATAGTTGCTCTCTTCCAGATAGACGGTCTCGTAAGAGTTCCCGTTGAGAAGGCAAATATGGGCGACATCGTTTGCTTCTCGGGCGCTGAGAACATCACCATCGGTGACACCATCACGAGCCTTGCCGCTCCCGAGCCTCTTGAGTTCGTTAAGGTAAGCGAGCCTACGCTTGAGATGACCTTTGCCGTAAACGACAGCCCCTTTGCAGGCAAGGAGGGCAAGTTCGTAACCTCCCGTCAGCTCCGCGACAGACTCTACAAGGAGCTTCTCAAGGACGTTTCTCTTCGCGTTGAGGACGGAGACACCACTGACGAGTTCAAGGTTGCGGGCAGAGGCGAGATGCACCTTTCTATCCTTATTGAGACCATGCGCCGCGAGGGATACGAGATGACCTGCTCTAACCCCAGAGTTCTCTACAAGGAGATAGACGGCGTTAAGTGCGAGCCTATGGAAAAGGTAACTCTCGACGTTCCCTCGGAATACGTTGGCGCGGTAGTTGAAAAGCTCGGTCAGCGCAAGGGTGATCTGCTTGAGATGAACCCCATCGGAAGCCGCATGAGAATTGAATATTCAATTCCCTCAAGATGTCTGTTCGGATATCGCTCCGAATTTCTCACCGCTACTCACGGCGAGGGCATTATGAACACCATATTCGACGGTTATCAGCCCTATCGCGGAGAGGTAATCATGAGATTTACAGGCTCGCTCGTAGCATCTGAGGCGGGAGAGACAACAAGATACGGTCTCTACAATACTCAGGAACGCGGAAACCTCTTCGTAGGTCCTCAGACCCCCGTTTACGAGGGTATGATAGTCGGAGAGAACCCCAAGAACGACGACATAGCCGTAAACCCCTGCAAGAAGAAGCAGCTTACCGCAATTCGCTCTGCAGGTGCTGACGAAAAGCTTCTGCTCACACCGCCCATCATCTTCTCGCTTGAGGAAGCGATAGAATTCATCACTGACGAGGAGCTTATCGAGGTAACTCCCAAGTCTATACGCCTTCGCAAGAAGATCCTCAACACCGAGGAGCGTATGAAGGCTATGATGAAGAAGAGACGCGCGCTCAATTCCTAAAACTATATTCACAAAAGCAAAGGCGTGATGCTATTTGAGCATCACGCCTTTTTGTATCCCGAATAGGCTTTGCCTATAAAAAGAAAAGATACAACGATAAGAAATGATGCGCGGAAAAATAGGCTCCCTCCGGGAGGGGGCTCCCGCGCGAGCGGGTGGAGGAGCCCGCGAAACAAGAGGCGGTGCGCTCATTTTAAAATAGCGATATTTCCTTTGTCGCGCACTCTCCCTCAGGCGTGCAAGCCGCCAGCTCTCGATGTTTTGCTTGCAAAACTCGACCGTTGCTTGCAACACGACTCTCGGAGAGAGCCTTTTATATGCACTCTCGTTGTGTTTCGGTAGAGGATGGAATTGCTCCTCCAGTATCTTTTGCACAGTGGCTTTTTATTCTTTCTCTCCCTATCTACATTTGTCTTGACAAGTCCTTCAAAAAGAGATATAATAGTCTTATCAAAAACTAAGGAGAAATAAGATGTATAACGAATGGTCTCTTGATATTTTTTATAAGGGAATAGACGATCCCGCACTCGAAGCAGACGTAAAGAAACTTGAAGATAATATTGCGCTTTACAAAAGCACTATCGCATCCCTCACACCCGACTACCCCGCAAGATCGCTCCGCGCTATAATCGACATAAAGGAAAACACCACCGTGCTCGTCAGAAAGATAGCAGGCTACTGCTCTCTCCGCCGCTCCGCAAACAGCAAGGATAGCGAGGTGTCCGCGCTTATGACGAGAATACAGATGCTGCTTGCAGGTACGGCAAAGGAAAACGTAGCGTTTGAGAAGTACGTAGGCGCAATAGAGGATCTTGACGCGGTGCTTGACTCTGACGAGGTGCTCGCGCAGTACAAGTTCTATTTCAGCGAGGTAAAGGCGTCGGTCTCTCACAACCTCTCGGATGAAGCCGAGGACGTTTTCGCTCGTCTTAATATCTCAGGCGGACGCGCGTGGGGAGATCTTTTCTCCTATCTCACCGCGACCGTAGAGGTGGACTACAAGGGCGAGGTAACTACCCTCTCTGCTATCCGCGGACTTGCCGAGAGCGACGACAAGGAGACGAGAAAGTCAGCTTACGAGGCAGAAATTGCCGCATATAAGAAGATAAAAGACCCCATTGCCTTTGCACTCAACAGCATCAAGGCACAGGTCAACACCGAGGCAGAGCTTCGCGGATATGAAAATCCGCTTGCTATGACTCTTGAGCATTCAAGAATGAAGAAAGAAACGCTTGACGCTATGCTTGAGGCTATGCGCGAGTATATGCCCAAGTTCCGCAAGTATCTGCGCCACAAGGCAGAGCTTCTCGGCTACGAGAACGGTCTTCCCTGGTACGAGATCTTCGCACCCATGGGCAAGGCAGGCGGCAAGACCTTTACGGCAGAGGAATCTCACGCATATCTCGTAGAGCATTTTGAGAGCTTCGCTCCCGATCTTGCCGAGATGGTTGACGAGGCGTTCAAGAACGATTGGATAGACTTCTACCCGAGAGCAGGCAAGGTAGGCGGCGCATTCTGCTCTAACCTTCCCTTCCTCAAGCAGAGCCGCGTGCTTACTAACTTCTCGGGCTCATTCGGCTCGATAGTAACTCTCGCGCACGAGCTCGGTCACGCTTACCACGGTCTTATGATCCAGGATCACAGACCTCTTAACACGGGATACACCATGCCCGTAGCAGAGACGGCGTCCAATTTCAACGAGCTTATCATCGTCAACGACGCTATCGCAAAGTCCGAGGGCGAGGAAAAGATACAGCTTATCGAAAGTCAGCTTCAGGATTGCACTCAGATAATCGTTGACATCTACTCGCGCTTCCTCTTTGAAGACGAGGTGATCCGCCGCAGAAAGAACACCTTCCTCTTCGCCAAGGATCTTGAAGAGATCATGATAAACGCGCAGAAGGAAGCCTACGGCGACGGACTTGATCCCGACACGCTCCATCCTTATATGTGGTGCTGCAAGAGCCACTACTTCAGCGCAGGGCTCAGCTACTACAACTTCCCCTACGCCTTTGGCGGTCTCTTCTCCCGCGGACTCTACGCGAAGTATCTTGAGGAGGGCGAGAGCTTCTTACCTAAGTACCGCGCTCTGCTCAAGGCAACCACGGTCGAGAGCGTTGAGAACGTGGCGCACATCGCGGGAATTGATCTTACCAACCCTGATTTCTGGAGAAAGAGCCTTGACGTTATCGCCGAGAAGATAGACGAATTCATCGCTGAAACATCCAAGTAATAAATCAAAAAACTGCAGAGAAGCAACGCTTCTCTGCAGTTTTTAATTTATTTTTATAAATTAGTCGCATGCTTTACCGACATATAAATGCCGTAGAATACGACGAGCGCAAGCGCAAGGCTTCCCGCAAAGTTGAGTATCTTGACGTAAGAAATACTCTTTTTCGTCTTGCTTACGTCCTTATTCGCCGATCTGATATTCATAATAAGCGCAGGAATTCCAAAGGCGAACATACCGAACGCCATATTGATAACAGACCAAACGAGAAGTCCTATCTTGAGTCCCGTCGGAACGATGGGCTCAGGCTCAACCTCAGGCTCAGGCTCAACGACAGCCTCGCTCTCCACTACCTCTTCGGGCTCTGCGATCTCCTCTGCCTCTGCCTCTGCTCTTCTCTCTGCCGGCTCGTCCGCTACCTCGATAGCTTCTGCTACGGGTGTTGCAGTGGTCACTTCTTCTACCGCCTCTGTTACCTCAGGCTCGCTTTTTTCGACCTCGTCAAGCAGCTTAGCCGTAGGATCGGCAAACTTTATATTTCTGTCAACCGCACGACCGCAAACGCCGCAGAATTTCTGAACGTCGTCAAGCCTCGTGCCGCAATATTTACAAAACATATCAACAATCCTTTCTTTTTTGGCGACGGTCTATCAGAGAGACGTCCAATACGCCACTGAGATCATAAAGATAAAGAAGGCGAAGAGTGCCGCGAAGCAGACCATTCCAACTATGTTGAGTCCCTTGGCTATCTTTAGTTTAAGTGCCGCATCCTCCTCTGTGTTAAACGAAGCAAGTATCGTAAGTACGACGGAGGGTATTGAGAATAACGATGCGCAAAGCTCAACGCACATTATCGACCAGACGAGCATAGCAACGTCAAGTCCTGCCCTCTTGGGCGCTTCTATCTCAGGAACAGAGGTATCAACAGCCACGAGTGCCGCCTCGTTCTCCTCTGCCATTATATTTTTACCGCAGTTGGTACAAAACCTGTGTCCCTCTGCGATCTTTGTTCCGCAATTAGTACAGTACATTTGATTTCTCCTTTTATTTTACGCCATACCGAGCATCATCATAATGAAGACAACGTAGAAAAGAATATAAAGGCATACAAGCGCGTTCATAACAGCGCCGAATATCATACTGACGGTATTGAATCTTCTTGCGATATTCAGCCTTATCTTTGATTCTTCGACCGTTCCGACGGATGCGAGTATAGTCATTACGAGCGCGGGGATAGAGAACGCGCCGCAAAAATACATACCGAGGATAGACCATACGAGCATACCTACGTCAAGTCCCGCCTTCTTCGGCTTCTCTTCTTTGAAAAGCTTTCCTACTTGATTTCCGCAATCGGCACAGAAAGTCTGTCCTTCCAGAAGCTCAGCACCACAATATTTACAATACATTTCAACTTCTCCTTTTTTGTTATTCCCGAGAAAAACAAGGTTTCTTATTTAAACAAAAGCTGACTGCAACGCAGTCAGCCTTTGCTCAAACGTCGCTTAGAGCATGAACGCAAGCGCCTCAGCAAGTCCTGCGAGGAAGCCTACTATAAAGCAAAGCGTAAAGTAAAGAACGCCCCAAACTATACTGATGATATTAAAGGTCTTTGCGAGCTTGATCTTCTTCTCTGCTTCTGCAACGGGCATGTTTATTGCAAGAATAGTCATGATAAGTGCAGGAATAGAGAAAGGAGAGCAGCATACTACAAGACCGATAATAGACCAAACGAGCATACCTACGTTAAGACCTGCCTTCTTGGGCTCCTCTGCTACGGGAGCTTCAGCCACTACGGGCTCTTCAACTGCTACAGGAGATTCCTCAAGCGTAGCGCCGCAATTAGCGCAGAACTTCTGATCCTCAGCAAGCTCCGCACCGCAATTTTTACAAAATGCCATAATTTTTGTCCTCGTATGTAAGATTACAGAAAACTTCTGCAGTTATATAATAGCACATTATTCTCTTAATGTCAACGATTTTGGAAAAAAAAAGAGATACTCTCGCCTTAGGTTTTCTCAAATCCGTGGATAAATCCGCTCGCGTCTGCCGAGCATATATCCCCACCGATGACCTTGTTGCGATATACTAAAATATTGGCGTAAACCTTGCCCTCAGCGCCCGCGTAATTGGTTACCTCGTAGGTATAGCGCGTTACGGTCTTGTTTTTGTACTTAGAGAGATCAAGTCCCTGCCGCTTCTGTATCTCATTATAACCCATAAATATCTTATCAAATTCAGATGGAACGGTTATCTCAGCAACCTCAACAGGGTCTCCGCTGACGCTCCAGCCGAACTGGGAGAGAAAGCCCACTCTGTCCTGCTCGGTCTTGATCTTGTCGTAGCTGATCTTTTCTTCCTTCCCCGTGGTTATGTACCCAAGCTCGCCGCCGTCATAGCTCGGGATAAAGGTTATCATGGTTATGAGCGCCGTCAACGCAACGCACACGACGGCAAAGAATTTAAGCGTGCTTGCTCTGAGTGAATATACGAACATAATGCTTTCCTTCCTTAAAAAGTGTATTCTACCACATCTATATGAGCTTCCACTCGCTTTTATGAGGATTTTTGCCTCTTGTGTATTAAAATACTTCTCAAAAATACTTTTCTCTTATTGACATAAATTATTTTAAGTGATATAATAAAGTGATATATAATTTTCAGAAAGGCAAGGCTTTTTATATTATGCAATGGACATCATTAAACGACCTGCGCGAGAAGTATCTGGCATTCTTTGAATCTAAAGGACACATCAGACTTCCCTCTTATTCCGCTGGTCCCCATTAATGACAAATCTCTTCTTTTGATCAACTCGGGTATGGCTCCCATGAAGAAATTCTTCACAGGTGAGGAGATCCCTCCCCGCAACAGAGTTACTACCTGTCAGAAATGTATCCGTACTCCCGACCTTGAGCGCGTAGGTCATACCGCTCGCCACGGCACCTTCTTTGAGATGCTTGGAAACTTCTCCTTCGGAGATTACTTCAAGGATCAGGCTATTCCGTGGGCGTGGGAGTTCCTCACCGAAACTCTTGAGATCCCCAAGGATCTTCTCTGGCCCTCTATCTACGAAAACGACGAGGAGGCTTACGAGATCTGGGTAAATAAGGTCGGCGTTGATCCCGCACACGTAGTTCGTCTCGGTAAGGAGGACAACTTCTGGGAGCACGGCTCAGGTCCTTGCGGCCCCTGCTCCGAGATATACTTTGACAGAGGCATCAAGTACGGTTGTGGCTCGCCCGACTGTAAGCCCGGATGCGACTGCGACAGATTTATGGAGATCTGGAACAACGTTTTCTCGCAGTTCAACAACGACGGCAACGGCAACTACACCGAGCTTGCTCAGAAGAACATAGATACCGGTATGGGACTCGAGCGTCTCGCTTGCGTAATGCAGGGCGTTGACAATATGTTCGAGGTAGATACCATCCGTAAGGTAATCGACAACGTTTGCGCTATCTCGGGCAAGACCTACGGCGCTGACGCTAGCAACGATATTTCTATCCGCGTTATCACCGACCACTCCAGAAGTGCTATGTTTATGATCTCCGACGGCGTTATTCCCTCTAACGAGGGCCGCGGATACGTTCTCCGCCGTATAATCCGCCGCGCTTGCCGCCACGGTAAGCTTCTCGGAATCAATCATCCCTTCCTCGTTGAGACTGTTACCACGTCTATTGGCGAGAGCAAGGGCGCATACCCCGAGCTTGAGGAGAAGAAGGACTATATCCTCAAGGTCATCTCTATGGAAGAGGAAAGATTTGACGCAACTGTTGATGCAGGTCTTTCTATTCTTTCCGACCTCATCAACGCCGCTCTTTCCGATCACAGCGACCTTATCTCGGGCGAGGACGTATTCAAGCTTTACGATACCTTCGGCTTCCCGATAGACCTCACTCGCGAGATCGCCGCTGAGAGCAATCTCGGAATTGACGAGGATACCTTCAAGGAGCTTATGCTCCAGCAGAAGAAGAGAGCGCGCGAGGCAAGAGCCAACATTGGTGGCTGGGACGAGTCCTCCAAGTCGCTTCTTTCTGACCTTCAGAAGACCGAATTTACAGGCTATACCGAGCTTAAGAGCGACGCTAAGGTAATTGCTATCCTTACCGATGCAGGCAGCGTTGAGAGCATCAACGAGGGCGACTGCTCTATCATTCTTGACCGCACCCCCTTCTACGGTGAGGGCGGCGGACAGGTTGGAGATATAGGTACTATCTACAACGACGGCTTCATCGCTAAGGTCTACGACACCAAGAAGACCGACGGCGTTTATATCCACGTTTGCACTATCGCCAACGGTACTATCAAGGTTGGAGATACTGTAACTGCCGACGTTGAGAATGCTCGCCGCGCATCTATCTGCCGCAACCACTCTGCCGCTCACTTGCTTCAGGCGGCTCTCCGCTCTGTTCTCGGCAACCACGTTGAGCAGGCAGGATCTTACGTAAACGAGGAGCTCTGCAGATTTGACTTTACTCATTTCGCAGCCCTCACCTCTGACGAGATCGCGGCTGTTGAATCTCTTGTTAACGCTAACATTCTCGTAGCTAACGGCATCGTTACTATGGAGACTGATATTGAGACTGCTAAGAAGCACGGCGCTATGGCGCTCTTTGGCGAGAAGTACGGAAAGACGGTCCGCATGGTCAAGATGGGCAACTTCTCTACCGAGCTTTGCGGCGGTACTCATTGTGATAACACAGGTAAGATCGGACTCTTTAAGATAATCTCCGAAAGCAGCGTTGCGGCGGGCGTTCGCCGTATCGAAGCGGTTACGGGCCTCGGAGTTCTCAACCTTATCGCTTCTAAGGATGCGCTCATCAACAGCGCCGCATCCGAGCTTAAGGTTCCCAATCCTACCGATATTGCAAAGCGCGCATCTCAGCTTCAGAGCGAGCTTCGCGATGCAAAGAAGGAGATCGAAGCGCTCAATTCCAAGCTTGCTTCCTCCAAGCTCGGCGACATCCTCGCTTCTGCAAAGCAGGTTGGAGCAGTTAAGCTTATTGCTACCAAGCTCTCTGATATGCAGCTTGACGCGGCTCGCGCTCTCGCTGACGATATCAAGGCTAACCACGCTGACACGGTTGCAGTTCTCGCGGTTGCCGCTGCAGACAAGCTCAACTTTATCGCTGTTGCAGGTAAGGATGCAGTATCCGCAGGCGCACACGCAGGCAAGCTCGTTGGCGCAGTTGCCGCTGCTACGGGCGGCAAGGGCGGCGGACGCCCCGACAGCGCTATGGCAGGTGGTAAGGACGCCTCCAAGATAGACGAGGCACTCGCTCTTGCAGAGAGCACTCTCGCTTCTATGCTTAAGTAATTTTATAAAATACGATCACCGCTAAGGCCTTTCCTTAGCGGTGATCTTTTCTTAACGTAAAAACGGCTACCGCAAAAGCGGTAGCCGTTTGTGTTTTGAGATGAGCAATGCTCTTCTCTTTTTTGTTTTTGTTTGTCGGTATTAGTCCGCAGTAAGACCGGAACGCTCGATACCCTGAACAAGCGACTTCTGGCAGAATACGTACATAATGACCAACGGGAGAATGATCATCAGACCACCCGTGTTTCTTATAGCTCCCTGATAGAGCGTTGCCGCTGCAAAGTTGGAGTCCGAAAGCGTTGAAGGTATCTTGCCGCCGATGTCGGTAGTCAAGAGGTAAGGTGCGCTGTTGGAGTCCGGGAAGAACATAAGACCACTGGTATAGAAGTTGTCGGTCCAACACCAAGAGAAAGCGAACAGGAATACTGTTACCATCATAGGCACGGACAGGGGCAGAATGATCGTGAAGAAGGTGCGGAATACGCCCGAACCGTCGATATAAGCCGACTCCTCAAGCTCATCCGGAACTCCCATGAAGAACTGACGGAACATGAATATGTACAGACCGTTCTTGAATGCGAGACCCGTAAGCGAGAGCAGAATGAAGGGCCAATAGCTGTTAAGCAGGTCAATACCGCCCGACGTAAATCTCGTCCACGTATCAGGAATGATATCGATCGATGCGAGGAAATCATTCGTATATTCAAATCCGAATATCGAAATTCCTCCTCCGTTCAATAGTCCGAATATTCCGAAGATATCAAATCCGCTGAAGGACGTTTTCATCGCACTCGCAAGTGTACGGTGAGGAATGATAAGTGTAAGGAGAACGAGCAAGAAGAGCGTCTTGTTACCCTTAAACTTAAACTTCGCAAAGCCGTATGCAACAAAGCTGCAGATGAAGGTCTGAATGAGCGCGGTGGAGAGTGAAAGCGTCAACGTATTACCAAACGCTCTCAGATACTCCTGCTCGACCCAGATCTCCTTATACATCTCAAGCGAGAAGTGCTTAGGAATGAGTCGGACAGTTGCATCGGTGAAGTCCACCTTATCCATAAAGGATGCGGATATCTTGGAGAAGAAGGGGAAAAGAACTATGTAGGCAATACCGATGAGAAGCACGTAACGTACGAGCCACCATACTACCTTCTTAAGAAAGTACATGGAAAGGAATTTTGCCTTAAGTCTTTCCTTAAGAGGTGTTCTGTCGAATTCTACTTTGATCTTATTTTTTGACTCTTTGCGAACCTTAGGTTTGCTGTCAATATTCTGAGCATTCATTAGTTACACCTCCTTTTAGTTCTTCTTCTGATAGAAGACGTATGCACCGAATGCGCCTGCTATCAATGCGAGTATTGCTATTACGAGCAGGAAGTACATCCAGGACATCGCCGTGGATATCGCCAATCCCTGTGCAGGCAAGGACTGGGAGGCGGTATTGATAAAGGTCATTACCGCACTCTCTGTCGTAAATGCGTCGATAACCGTGTAAACTGCGTTTACAAGGATCATAGGGCTTATCATCGGGAAGGTGATCTTCCAGAAGGTCTCCCAAGCGGTCGCACCGTCTATCTGTACAGACTCATAGATCGCAGGAGAAATGGACTGCAAGCCCGAAAGGAATATAAGCATCTGTACGCCCGAGCGGTTTACGATCTCGTAGATGTTGTTGATCGCGTCGGTTACGTACTTAAGCATTCCGTCGCCGATAGCCATTCCCGCGAACAGTCGCTGAACGTCCATCGCCGAAACTATGCTTGAGGCGGCATCCTGTCCTGAACCGTCGTCAATACCCTCGTTTGATCCCATATAGGTGTCCAAGGCTGAAGCATCAATGGAGTCCATGATACCTGTGGAGAGGATAACAGGAACGAAGAATATCGCTCTGAATGCTGCTCTACCTGCCATCTTCTGATTGAGCAGGATCGCCATGAAGAGCGAGAACAGCAGAACCATAGGAATGTCAAGTATCATCTCGGAAACGCCTGTGATAAGGACCTGAAGGAAGGTCTGACCGTCAACGGCGTCACCAAGGAATGCTTCAATATAAGCCTTGAAGCCTACGAATGTCTCCACCCACTTACCGTCGATCTTCTCACGGTATGTAACACTTGCCGAAAGAGACTCGAAAAGCACGGGAAGGTAGATGAGTATAAAGCCAATTACGAAAGGCAGAACGAACACCCAACCGGCGCGCGCCTTTCTTTTGTCAAGAGAGGCTATTTTTTTCTTCTTAACGCTTTTATTTTTGATCTTAACGCTATCTGTCATTTTTACCTCTCCTTTCTTAAGCTATTATGATATAACCGTATGCATCTACTGTGTAGTAAGCACCGTCTATCTTAACCTTGATCGCGTAGTTGTTGAAGTTGAGCACAAGCTTCTTGCCGTTCTCATATTCCTCGTAAACTACCGAATTTTCAACAACTGCATACTTGTTGAAGCGCTCGGGCTCGGTCTCCTCGGGAGTCTCGGGCTCTGCGGTCTCCTCTTCCTCGGGGAAGAGCTCTTCGTTATCAGCCTTGAACTGAGCAACTGCATCTGCAAGTGCTGCAAGCTCGTTATCTGCGTAAGCCTTGAGGGCATCGCAGCTTGAAACAAGAGCGGTGTTGAGAGTCTTGAGTTCAGCTCTGATATCAGCGGTGAACGCTTCGTTAGCGTCAAGCATACCGATGTTTTCATTTGCAAACTCGTAAAGAGCTACGAGCTCATCTGCGGCAGCAGAAGCGGTCTTGCTTGCTTCAGCATAAGCTGCGTATGCAGCCTTTGCAGCCGCGATAGCGTCCTCGTGAGCCTTGGTTGCTTCCTCGATAGCCTTCTCTACAGCCTCGATCTTTTCATCGATCGTAGGCTCGGTGTCCTCGGTTCCCTCACCTTCGGTGCCTTCGCCTTCAGTTCCCTCGCCCTCAGTCGTATCGCCTTCGGTTGCTTCGGTTTCTGTTGTTTCGCCTTCGGTGCCTTCACCCTCGGTTGCCGCGTTATCAGCAGCTTCCTTCTCTGCCTCGAGTGCTTCCTTTTCTGCAACGAGTGCATCAAGAGCATCCTTAGCCGAGCTTATTGCTGCCATTGCCGCATCAAGATCCTCGCCTCTCTCAAGTGCGAGCTTGTAAAGGTTAGCAACGCTACCTTCAAGAGTCTCGTCAAGAGCGGTGGGAAGCTTTTCGCCACAAACTGTAAGGTTCTTTCTGATAGTCTGGAGAGTCAGACGAACAGACTCGTGAGTAGCTGCGGCTGCTGCCTGCTCTGCAGCTGCTGCTGCGAGCAACGCTGCCACAGCGTCGTCTGTAAGCTCGTTATCGTCGGGAATTCTCATTGCATCAGCATCGATGAACTTGTGCTCTACGATAATGCTGGTCTGAACGTCCTTGAGGACCTCGTTGATCTCCTTATAGCGTGCGATAAGGTCATTTACCCAGATATCGTAACGAACAGAATAGTAAACGCTGGTGTTGTAGTATTCCTTAAGCTTCTCGGTGTTTCTGTAGGAGAGGATGAACTTGATAGACGCGCCGTTCTCGATCGCTCTGAGAAGTGCGTAATCAATGTTACCTTCCATATTGATAGCCGAGCCTGCGAACTGAACGTATCCGTGGAGAACGATTCCAAGGAAAGGAACGGTTGCAGAGGAACGTGCATGACGGCTGGAGTCGGTAGCCGCTTCGGTGATGTGATCAACGTACTTCCACGTGTAAACGTTACCGCCGGAGGTGAGCACCTTCTCATACTGAGAATCAAAGTACTTGAATGCCTCTGCCGTAAATAGCTTGGAGTCCTCACGGTTGTAGGGCTCATCCTCATCAAAGTCGGAGGAAAGGTAGGATCCGAGAGTAGATACCGAAATTCCGATAGGCTCGTACTCAAGGTAATTCTCGGTCAGCTTAGTGTAGAAGTGGTCGAAATATGCGGGAGACATAGCAAGCTCAAAGTAGTTGATGAAGGTCTGTCTCGTAGCGCTGTATTCACGCTTACTTGTGTAACGGTCGTCAATAGTCTTTATAGCGTGCTTGTCAAGGATGAGCGGATCAAAGAAGGTGTTCGTGGAGCAGAAAGCAAAGTCAAAGTCGGGGTAAATTCCGTATCCGTTAGTCTTTGCATCCTCAAGCAGCTCTTCAAAGTCGATCTCCTTCTCAACTGCGTTATCCCAGTTGAGATTGTAGGGTATCTTCTCTGCCTTAAGACCACCCTCGGTATAACCCGTAAGGATGAAGTTGACGTTCTTAACTCCGTTTTCGGAGAGCTGAGCGTACATCTTCTGAACATCCGAGAAGGATGTCAGCGGAACCTCGGTGGTATAAGGAATAGAGAGGAATCTCTTAGTTGTTACAGAGCATCCGAAGGTCTCGATGTAGAGCGGAATATCTTCCTTAACGTCCTCTTCTGTAAGTCTTGTGAGAATGCCGTTACCAACGAGGTAATCGCGGTATGCTTCAGCCATTCCCATATAATCGGGGGTATAGGTGTTTGTAAGCTTCTTTTCCTTAGCTACGTCCTCGTCGGTAAGCATAATATATCTGATCTTGAAGTCACCGGTATATTTTCTTGCCGAAACGACCGTCCAGGTCGAAAGACCGGATACAGAGATCGCATCAGAGAGGCTGTACGTATCAGAAGGTCTGGGATTTACTTCTACACGGATAGTGTTGTACTTAGCAGTGTAGTTGTAGTAAGCGATAAGCTTTGTCATTGCATCGCCTTCTTCAACGATAGCGAAGAAGCCGGTGTCTCTTGTGGTACCGTCGGCATTGGTCTTTTCATCAACAACGCCGTATACGGGGTAACGAACTATCTCGTTGTGGGGAGCGCCGGAGCCAAGGTTGTAGTAAGCGAAGTCATCGCCGTATACAGTTCCGTAGAAGTAAGTATCAGACTTCTTCTGGGAGAGCTCGTCGGAAGCGAAGAGCGTGCCTGTTCCGTCGGGGAAGAAGGAATAGCCTGCGTCAGCGCTTGTATTTGCGCCCATGTAGGGGAGTATCTGGATGCTCTCGAGCTGGAATACGCTCTCATCAAATCGGATACCGTTAGCAGGAACTCTTACGGTGAGGCCGTAAACGCCGCTACCCTGATATGTCTCTTCAATCTTATACTCAATAGCGATATTGAAGAGCGCTTCTGCCTTATCGGAGGGAACGTAGTCAAGAGCGAGGTGTCCGTTATCGAGATCCTCGTAAGTATAGTCGGGACAGTAAGCCTTGATAAGCTTCTCGATAGCTCTGTACTCTCTCTTGGTAGCACCTGTGAAGGCGTAGATAGGAGTATGCTCGATCATAGGATACTTCTTGAGCCAGTCGTCACGAATTACCTGAGTCTGAGCCTTAGGATCATTGAGATCGTAAAGCTTGAAGTAGTTCTCAAGCTGCATCTGCTCAAGCTGTGTGCATCCTGCCTCGATAGCTACGTTGAGGATCTTCTCCTCGAAGTCTGTCTTAGCTATTCTCTCAGGAACGAGGTATCTCGAGTCAACACGACCGATAGCGTAGTCAACTCTTACGCCGTCCTTGATAGGCTTTACGACAAGCTGGCTGGGCAGCGGGCTGTCCTTGGTACCAACGCTTACCGCGTTTGCATAGCTGTTATAGGAGCATTCCTGGTTGTTGTTACTTGTGTCGATGTAGTCGATGAGGATCTGGGAGAGGAACTTGGTTCTCGTGGAATCCTCAAGCTTCATCGTGCTTGCGTTGATCGGGTTGGAGAACATAAGCTCGCCCGTTGCAACGTTTTCGACAGCAACCTCTCCGCTATATTCATCAATATATATACGGTAGCCGTTGCTCTCTACGCGAAGGTCCATCGTTGCCAGCTTTTCTTCTTCCGTATCAACGATGATCGTCTCGCCCTTATCGTTTTTGTACTCACCGGTCATATAGTTCATAGTCGCGGTGTTCTTATTGGTCTTATAGGTATATTCAGTGGCTGTTGTGCTTGAAGCTTTTGCTTGAACGAGGATGGTAAAAGTGCTAAGAAGCATCAAGGCCGTTAAAATTACAGCTATTATTTTTTTCATTAACATATCTTTTTACCCCCTTTCGTTACATTCGGTATTGCAATTCTGTTACGATATTTGTTACAAAGCTTACCAGTTTTCCAAGCAGTGTCGAGAAGAGGATCGCAATAAACATAATGCAGATCATTCCGAGGAGAGTAGCCAGAACGGTAATTAAATTCTTACCGATAGTGTAGTCGTGGGTCACCATTGTTCCGAAGAACATGAGCAAGCCCATCCATACGATACCGATACCCGTGATAAGTCCGAGCGTCTTTACCTCGTCGGCGAGGATAAAGTTGGACGCGATGGTTGCGGGAACCATTGTAATTACCAAGGGGAGCAAGGAATAAGTAGAAGCGATGTAAATATCCTTCATGCTACCTTCACCGTCGAACAGAGTGGTCAGACACCAGTTAGCGATGATCCAGAGTGCGAGCGGTACGCATACCGATATGATCGCTCCGATGATCGTACCGTAGGTTCCCTGAGGATTGGTTACGTAGCCCGATCCGATGGAATCGTAGTAGAATACCATAAGCGTAACAGCAAGTATCGTAGTACCTGCTCTTACCGATCCGCGCTTCTCGTGCTTCAGATCCCAGAATCCGTCAAAGGGGTGCATGATAAGGTGGAAGGCAAACAGAAGCTCCTGCCAATAGGTTCTCTTACCTGTTGTAACGGCAACTCTCTTATTTACCTTGTTTGCGTACTTCAAGAACTTAGCGATAGCAAATATCAGAACCGCAGCAATAAGAGGAAGTGTCCAGAGATAGTTGGAGATCCACTGCTGACGGAGCTCACCAAATGCGAGCGAGTAATTCGCGGTATCGTAAGCGTACTTGTACTGCTCTACTGCTTCAGCGTACTTGTGGCTTCTGTAAAGTGCATTACCGATACCGATATACGCCGCATCAAAGTTGGAGTTTCTCTTAAGGATCTCGGTCCAGTCGTCAATAGCCTCGTCGTAACGTCTGTCATTCTGATGCTCGATGGCCTGAAGAAGCACGTCTCCGTACTCTGTTCTCTGATAAACCGTAAAAGATGCTTTCTCGGAGCTATCAAGGAGAAGCATTGCTGTTCCCTGATAGTCGATAGCACGAAGTGAGTTCTCGGTAATGTTACCAAGCAAGTCGCCTCTGTCTCCGAATGCGAAAAGGAGGTTACCGTCGAAGTCGTAAGTAAATACCTTACTTCTCTTCTGGTCGATGATAGACCAGGTGTCCTCGGGACCGACCGCAACGTCAACTACAAGTGAAGGACCTGTAATAAAGGTTCCCTCCATTGCGTTGATCGCGCCGAAGAAATCAACCTCACCCGAAGGCGGATAGAAGCCGTTTCTTCTCATAAGCTCTGAGCCTGCTGCGTTAAGCATCTTAACGGGAGCGTTTGTACCGCTCTTGTCCTTGGACTGAATTGCAGACTGTACCTTGCCGTCATCAAGCTTGATGGTAACGTAGATAAAGTCGCCTGCAAGAGTGATATTATTATAATTGGTAGAAACCGCTACTTCAGCAACGTCCTGCTGCTCTTCGGTACGGAATCTTCTCCAGAACTTCTCCCAAACCGTGATATCTACCGCCTGAGCGCCGATGTATCCGGTGAATTCGCCGGTGTCAGTCATAACGACGATACCGTTCTGAGAGTTTCTGTCAACGACGTAAAGTCTGTCATAACGGTCAACAGCAACGCCTGTGGGGCTGTAGACCGAGGTCTTATCGATAAGCTCGGACTGAGGCTTACCGATCTCGGAAAGGAAGTTTCCGTTTGTATCGAAGGTGAGAATTCGGCTGTTACCGGTGTCGCAGATGAATATGCGCGCGCCCGACTTTTCGCCGTTAACTACCTTACTGCTGCTTACGAAAACGCCCTCGGGAGCGTTAAGAGTATCGTAGTTACCGTTGTTGTTTTTAAAGGTATCGATGATAAACTTAAGCTTGTAATAGGGGTCAAGAGCGATAAGTCTGTTGTTATCTCTGTCGATAATGTAAACGTTCTCGTCCTCGTCAACTGCGAGGTCCATGGGGCTCTTGATCGGAACTGCCTTTGCAGCGAGCTCCTCTGCCGAAAGATCGGGATAGATCTCTGCGAGTCTGTTCACGTCTGTGAGTCCCATATAGTCGGAGTTAACTTCTCTATCGGGAACATAGGCATCGGGAGAGCGAAGGTCTCTTCCGTCTATTGAGTAGGTATAGGTGTAATACGGAGTTGCCGCGCTGATAGGAAGAGACAATGCCATTATGAGCACGAATACCAAGCATATAATTGATGTAGCTTTTTTCATTTCTCTCCTCCTTCTTTAATCCTTCATACCACTCGAACCCATGGTCTCGATAATGTTGGACTGAGTAATTACGAATACCATGATCGGAACCATCATCATTACGACGGTTGCGGCTGCACTGGCGCCCGCACGCTTGATACCGCCCGCGGTGATCTGACCGATAGCGTAGTTAAGCGACTTGAGCTGCTCAGAGTGGATATACATCGAAGCGCCCTGATTCCAGAGTCCCTGGAAGCAGTAAACGATAAGCGTAAGCCAACCGGGCTTAACCATCGGCATCGCGATGGTCCAGAAGGTCTTAAGCTCGCTTGCTCCGTCGAGTCTCGCACTTTCAAGGACTGAGTCGTGAACGTGAGACTCCATAAACTGTTTCATAAGGTAGAAGCCGAGTGTCGATCCCCATGCGGGAACTATGATCGCCCAGTAGGTATCTACCATCTTAAAGGTACTCATCAAAATGAAGCTACAGATTGCGGTTACCGTCTGGTGGAACATCAGAGAGGTTCTTACAGTAGTAAACATGATACGTCCGCCGGGGAACTTGATCTTCGCCATCGCGTATGCCGCAATAGAAGCGATGAACAAGTGTCCGACCGTACCTGCAACCGAGGTGAATACCGTGTTGAATATGTAACGCGAGAACGGAACCATACTGTCACTCATGAGAGTGAAGAGGTCCTTAAAGTGCTTTACCGTGGGCTTCATAACGTAGAATCTCGGCGGGAACATCCAGAGCTCGTCGAGAGGCTTGAACGCCTGAATTACACAGTAATACATAGGCAGGAACATGAAGAGTCCGAGTATGAAGAGAATGACCGTGATACCCGCGTCACCTGTTCTGGATCGTGCAAGTACGACTTTATGTTTTCTGGTTCTTAACTTTGCCATATCACGATCCTACCTTTGCTATAATCTTTTTAACCAGCATGTTACTGCCGATCATTATCACGAACAGGATAACCGCGATAGCCGAAGCGTAACCTGTCTCGAAACGCATTCCGCCGTAGTCATCAAGGTGGTGAACGATGGTGTGTGCTGCGTAGTCGACTGAGGGGAAGCCGCAGAGCGCGGTAACCGTTCCACCGAAGCCGAAGGAGCTTGTGATGGTCATGATCGCACCGAACATCAGTGTGTTCTTCATGTTAGGAAGGGTGATGTACCAAAGCTCCTGCCATCTGTTCTTGATACCGTCAACCGCACCTGCCTCAAACTGTGCCTTATCAATTCCCTGCAAGCCTGCAATGAAGGAAAGGAAGGAGGTACCGAGCGAGGTCCAGAGTGCAACCACGATACAAAGCGGCATTACGTAATCGGCGTCCTCGAAGAATGCTATTTCCTTAGGTATAAGGTCGAGCTTGAGGAGCCAAGCGTTTACCCAACCGTAACGGTCGGAGGAGAAGAGTGTTTTCCAGATAAGGAATGCCTGACCGGAAATAGAAGGAGCGTAGAATATAAGCGTTACTACCGCTCTTATCTTCGGGGAGAGCTCGTTGATGAACCAAGCTACCATAAAGGACATAAGGTAGGAGGCGGGACCAACGATGCAGGCAAATATAAGTGTATTCTGACAAGCTGTGATGAAAATGTCGTCATCAAGGAAGAGTCGGATATAGTTTGCAGGTCCAACGAAGTTAGGCCACTCAAGCAAGTTAAAGTCTGTAAGGCTTATAACCGCAGAAAGCACAACCGGCAAAACAGTGAAGCAAGTGAAGATAAGCATATACGGTGCTACCATGAAGTAAGCTACCTTATTTCTCTTGATCTCGTGCCATGTCCACTGCATTCTTGTCATATCCTTGCGCGCTACAGCTCGTTTTTTTGCTGTTTTTTGTGACATGAGTTTTTCTCCTTAATTATTATACAATATACAATTATGCGTATTTATAAGCCTCGTAGGTTTCAAGCCACTTAGCCGCGTCGGCAAGATAGAATGCAGCCTTGTAGATCTTATCCTTTTCAAGCTCAGCGTCCTCTGCAATGTCCTGCTCTCTGTTACCCGTACCGAAGAGGTCTGCATTGAGGGCGGTGAGGTCTGCTGCAAGCTCTCTGAGTCTGCCATAGTCCTCAGTACTGTAATCAGCAAGTTCCTTGAATATCTCATCAAGCTTTGCGTCGTAAGAAGAAGAGTAGCGGCTGTCTTCCTTAGCCTTGTTCAAGGCCTCCACAGCCTGCTGCATACGTCTTACTGCGAGAGTTGTCTGTTCAGCAGTCTTATCAAGAGCCTCGAGGTCGAACTCCTCACGCTTTCTCGTGATCTCATCATTAATATAATCAATGTATCCGAGAAGGCTGGTTACGGGGTTCTGGTTGTCATTGTATGCATCAAGGAACGCAAACTTTGTATAACGTCCTACGATGTATGCGCCGGGATAGTTAGGAATAGAAGCGAGGTTATCGAACTGGAACTTAATCTGCTCGTACTCTGCTCTTGTCCAAGGCAAGCTCTCAAGTGCGGAGATGTTTGCCGTCGGGTGCTTTGCAGAAGGTCCGAGGATAGCTGCCATTTCGTTGGAGTAGTCGATCTGGCAGGAGTCGCCAACGTACCACTTCATGAACTTCCAAGCTCTTTCCTTGTCCTCACAGCCGTCGATCATAGATACCGCGCCTACGCCCGAAACCGAATCACATCTGATGTTTCCATCAGCGTCAGAAATACCGGGCAGCGGATAGAAGGACCAGAGTCCCTCGATCTCGGTTGCGAATACCTTAAGCTGGTTGTAGGTTCCTGTGTAATCACCGAATCCGATAGGCATTTCGCCTGTTCTGAAACGGTTTGCAAAGTCATACTGGTAGGGGAAGGAGTACATGGTGTACATTGCACACATGTCCTCAAACGCTGTAAGAGCGAGGTTGGAATCAAGATTGATTCTCATACCGCCGTCAGCGAAGAGCTCTCCGCCCATCTGGTATATAAAGATGTTACTGTCGTTGATCATCGCGATCTCCATGTTATTAGCCTGGAGAACGGGGATAGCCTCCTTAACGTCGTCCCAAGTGCGAGGAACCTCGATTTCAAGCTCTGCGAGGACGTCCTCACGGACGAACATCATTGCAAAGCTCTGAGTCTCAGGGAGACCGTAGCAACGGTTTACACCGTAAGCGTCTTCCATCTGAAGAACTATCATAGCCGACTCATTAAAGTCTGCGGTGACCTTGTCGAAATCTTCCATTCCCTCAATGGATTCAAGCGCACCACGAATAGCGTAGTTGATTACGTCGCCCGCGCCAAGTCCGAGGTAAACGTCAGGGCCTTGCTTTGCAAGTATTGAAGGAAGCAACGTTCCGCCCGCAACGAGACGGAGGTTAACGGTTACGCCGTATTCCTTGGTAAAGTTATTATTAATGAGGTTTCTGATAACCTGAGACTGATCTCGACCGGTTGCGATCCAGACCTCAACGCTGTCCTCAGCAGCCTCGTCTGTAAGTGCGCCCATACGGTCGTAGTTACGGAAGAAGCTCTGTATGAAGCCCGAGAGCTCGTGCCAGAGTGCCTGGAAGAAGTTAGCGTTTGCCTTGGGAGGCTCTGCATCAGAACTCTGAATAACAAGGCAGTCAAGAGTAAGCGGCTGAGTCTTCGCGTCACCGAGCCATGTACCGAGAGAACCGATATAGGTCTTCAGCTGGCTGAGGTTCTTTGCAACCTCGTCCTCGTCCTTACTCATATCGCGGAGAAGGTCGGAAACGTTCTGAAGAGTTGCGGTCATCGAGCTCTTGGAGGAGTCGCGAAGCATGATCTCTATAATATCATCGATCTCCTCGTGCTGATTCCACATGTCCGCCATGGTATCCGGGATCTTCTCGTAGAAGCCGTAATCAGCAAACTCGTCAGGGCTCGTACCTGTGAGCTTAAGGATCTTGAGGTAATCGTTGTTGATAGCGTCAAGAGCCGCCTGAACTCTGCTTACGGTAGGTCCCATCGCGCCGAGAGATATTTCAAGGCGGAGAGTGTAGGTTACACCTTCCTTGAAGAAGAACTCAAAGTCGGTAACACCGTCGCTCAAGGGTCCGCTCTGCCAATCGTCAGAGTAGTTGAACTTCAGTCTCGTTGCCTCGTCAAAGGGAACGCCGTTGTAATATCCGTCCTCGCCCTCAGCAACTGTTGCATCACTGTAGAGGCAAAGTATTCGCGAGGTAGCCATACCGTCGAGGATATTCTGCTTGTAGCGTGCAACTATATTGTAGTTACCGCTCTTGCTTACGGTGAAGTTATACTCGATCCACTGACCTACGTTCTGCCACTTCTCACCGCCGACAGCGTTAAGCAAGGTTCTGTCGGTAGCGCTGGGAGAGTTAGCCGCGCTGGTAGTATCAGAAATAGGATATATCGTCTGGTTGGAGGAAGCATTGAAATATTCTGCCTCTATCTTTACGATGTCTCCGCCCTTACCGTAACCGGAGTACTGCTCACGGTAGTCCTCGTAGGAGCGGTAGCTCTCGCAAGGAGTAAGACGAAGCTTGGAGATAACGATAGGCTCGTTAACGCCTTCAAGCGTCAGAGTTACCTTGCCCTCTTCATCGGGGGCGATAACGAACTCGAAGGGAGTCTGTACGAAGCCGTTGGAATCCTTAAATATGTAGGTGTTCCAAGTGGGGCTCTGAACAAGGCTCTCACGGATCTCGTTCTTATCGGTGTCAGCCGTAAAGTAACGAACCGTGTAGTCGTTTACGAACTTTGTCGATGCCTCAGTCCACTTCTCAGGGAAGCTGATAGCAACACAGGCATCACCGTTCTTATCCTGCACTTCCTTTGCCTCGGTAAAGCCTGCTGCCTTAGCCTCAGCAATAAGATCTGCAACAGTCATTCCCTTCTCTACCTTGATGGTAGCGTCGGGATAAGGAGTTGACCAAACCTTAGAGATGGTAAGGTAACGAGCCTCGGCGAAAGGAACCTCGTCGTTGATCATAAACACTCTCTCGATCGAAGCAGACTTGTTAGCGATCGGATAGTATTCAATGGAAAGGCTATAGCGTGTAGGCATTTTGATCGCATTCGCATCGTCTGCCGCAATAGTCCACGTTACTGTACCCGTATCAGGCACCATAAGGCCTTCCTTTTCTCCATCAGAGAATTTGTAAGGCTTCTCCTCCTTGGGAGCGGCGTCTCCGGGCTTCAGCGCCTCGGCGGGATCGTACTCAAGCACGTCGCCCAAGTTGTTGACGTAAACACCGTCAAGTCCATCAAGAACGATCTCGGAGCCTGCATTGGGAACTAAGTCGAAGTAGTTGGGATTGGTCGAATCATCGCCGTCCTCTTCCTTCGCGAGCTCACCCTTGCTGGTGTACTCCTTCATGTACTCGTTGTACGAAATCGCATTCAGCAACTCCTTGATATTGTCAAGCTCGCTTCCCTCGGAATCGCCGCCCGCCGCAGACGCGGTGAGGGTGCTTCCGCAGAGAAGGAAAGTCATCGCCAATATCAAAGCCGTTAATCTTTGAAATTTCGTGGTTCTCATTTAGAATTTCCTCCTACCAAATGGTTAAAACTATGGTGGTATTTTACCATATAATAAGAAAAAAGTCAAGAAAACATTTTGATTTTCAAGACCTCACTGACGCTCAGATCGCAAAGCAATTTTTTAGCTCATTTTTTCAAAATCAGCAGATTTAACACTTGACAAATTGGGACTTTGCTAACAGTAAATTAAATTTACCTCTATAATCGTGCTATTTCGTTCCTCAAGGGTGTTTTTGTGCAAATGCACCATATCATTTTTTTATTTTCGCACGGAGTCGATCGGGGTAAATAAAATTTACCTTGCCATTTTTAGTGAAAATCCTGCTTATTGTGACATTTAGCTAAATATTTGTTACTTTTACACAAAAATCGACTCTTTTTTTCTACATTTCCAACACCCCGAAAATTCTCGCCTTTTTCACTGTTTTTTCGTTTTCTTCATATTTTTTACACCTTATGCCCTCAAAAGCCGCCCTTAATATCTATTTTTTTACAATTCTTTCTCATGCTTCCATTGGCGCTTTTTCTCTCCTTGTTTTGCCCCAAAACGTAAAAAAACGGCGCGGTCACACCAATAGGTGCGATCGCGCCGCAGTTGTATTTTGTTTTCAGCTGTCAATTATCTGAGGAATCCGTTAACTATCTCTTCCTCAGCCTCTTTCTCGGTGAGTCCGAGCGTCATCAGCTTGATAAGCTGTTCTCCCGCGATCTTACCGATAGCCGCCTCGTGTATCAGAGAGGCGTCGGGGTTTACCGCGAGTATCTCGGGGATCGCCGCCACGGTGGCGTTATCCATTATAATAGCGTCGCACTCGGTGTGTCCCGAGCACTTGTTGTTACCCTTGATAACAGAAAGGAATTTCTGCTTGGACTGGTCTCTTGCTACGGCACGGGAGATGACGTGAGTGCCCGAGTTCTCGCCGTTAAGCTCAACCTCAAACTCGGTGTCAGCCACCTGCTTGCCGTGTGTCATTATCTTCTCGTGAACGACGAGAGTTGCATTTTTTGACACTTTTGCAACAGTCTTTCTGTACGTAGAGTCAACGCCCTTTATCTGAACGGTCTCCATCTCCATGTGAGCATTTTCGGCTAATTCAACGTAGGTGGTGGGGTTCATTATGTTCTCTCCGTTGCCGTCGCCTTGACCGTAGTGCTTCTCAACGTATTTGATTTTTGCATTTTTCGACACATAAAACGCGTGTATGCCGCTATGCTCGGACGCCGCGTCTCCGCCATTGTGAATACCGCATCCCGCAACTATAGTAACGTCGCAGTCCTCGCCAATATGGAAGTCGTTATAAACGAGTTCCTTGAGTCCGCTCTGCGAGAGAATTACGGGGATATGGAGACTTTCATTCTTAGTTCCCGCCTTTACGTATATATCTATACCGGGCTTATCTGTCTTTGCAACTATCTCTATATTCTCAGAGGAGTTCTTTCCGTAAAGACTGCCGTTTATACGGAGCGAGTAAGCGCCCTGGGGAACGTCGTGCAGGTCTGCTACTTCTGCAAGCAGCTTCTTCTGAATACTATCCATATGTGCTCCTCCTTAAGAATTTTTGGTAAAGTTGCATCCCGAGCGTACGTCCATAAGCTTCGGGAAGACTTCCTCGCGATCGCCGTACTCGGCAACGCCGCCGTTGGCAAGAACTATGATCTTATCCGAGATATTGAGTATTCTCTCCTGATGAGAGATGATGATTATGGTACCCTTGGTGCGCTCGTGCATCTTCTCGAACACCTTGATAAGATTGTTGAAGCTCCAGAGGTCGATTCCCGCCTCGGGCTCGTCAAACACAGAAAGCTTAGTGCCTCTGGCGTTTATCATAGCTATCTCGATACGCTTGAGCTCGCCGCCCGAAAGAGAGGCGTCGACCTCGCGGTTAACGTAGTCCTTTGCGCAAAGTCCAACCTCAGAAAGATAGGAGCAAGCCTCGGCAATACTCGTGCTTTTGCCTGCCGCAAGAGAGATGAGATCTCTGACGGTGATACCCTTGAAGCGCACGGGCTGCTGAAAAGCAAAGCTGATGCCTGCCTTCGCGCGCTCGGTGATAGAGAGATCGGTGATGTCCACTCCATCCATTAATATGCTGCCCTCGGTAGGCTTTATTATACCCGCTATGAGCTTAGCCATAGTGGATTTTCCACTTCCGTTAGGGCCTGTTATAGCAACAAATCTGTCGTCTATCGTCAGATTTATATTCTTAAGTATATCCTTACCCGCAACCGAGTAGGATACGTTTCTGAACTCTAACATTTATTTCTCCTTTTTGGTGAAAAGACCTTTCCACCCATATAAATCATTGTTTAAATTATTTTCCCACCATAATATTATACCGCAAAAACCTCTTTTTTTCAATAGTTTTAAGCAAATTATTTTTCTTTATGTTATTGCAAAAGCGATTTTTTTGTGTTATAATGATTCAAGAAAAATTATCGGGCGTGTCGCAAAGGATTTATCAGAATCAATTTTTGTGTTGTTTTTTATAATCGTTTTGCTTGTTTACTCCGATAAATTCAAGGTTTGTTATAAAAGCATTATGTCAATAAATACAATTACAAAGGAGACGCTTATGAAGCTCAGAGCCCCCTCTTACCCCCTTATCACGATCGACCCCTTTTTCAGCGTTTGGTCGTCCTCAGACAAGCTCACCGACACCGACACGGTGCATTGGACGAGCAGACCTAACCGCATTCTCGGTGTTGCGACCATCGACGGTGTTGACTACCGTTTCATCGGCAAGAACGATCTTCCCGCAATGAAGCAGGTGTCGGTTGACTGCAACGCATTTTCCACCACCTACGTATTCGAGGCCGCAGGCGTGCGCCTCAAGGCGATATTCACCTCGCCTATTCTCTTGAACGATCTCTACCTGCTCACTCGCCCCGTAAGCTACCTTGAGCTTCAGAGCGAGAGCATCGACAGAAAGAAGCATCAGATAAAGATAAAGGTTTCGGTCGCCGAGGAGATCTGCACCGACAGAACTAAATCCGAAGCAACCTCTTGCGAGCTTGTTGATCTCGGCAAGCTCAAGAGCGTAAGAGTAGGATCGGTCGCGCAGAACGTGATCTCAGGTTCAGGCGACGATCACCGTATCAACTGGGGATACTTCTACCTCACCTCTGAGGGAATTCCCTCTATTGAGCTTGGCGAGGGCGACGAGCCTACTTACGTATGCACCGAGCTTGAGCTTAAGAAGTCCGCGCTCATCACGTTTGCTTACGACGATATTGACAGTATTGAATACTTCGGCAAGCATCTTCGCTCCTATTGGAACAAGGACGGCACGCCCATAACCGCAGAGATCGCAAAGGCTCACGCTGATTACAAGACGGTAGCAAAGAAGTGCGCCGACTTTGCTGACAGAATGTTTATCGACTCTGTCAGAGCAGGTGGCGAGAAGTACGCCGAGATACTTGAGCTTGCATACCGCCAGGCAGTTGCCGCTCACAAGCTCGTGCTTGACGAGGACGGCGAGGTGCTCTTTATCTCCAAGGAATGCTTCTCCAACGGATGCGCGGCAACCGTTGACGTAAGCTATCCTTCTATCCCCCTCTTCCTTATCTACAACCCCGAGCTCGTAAAGGGTATGATGCGCCCCATCTACAAGTTCACTCGCTCTGAGGCATGGAAGTACGATTTCGCTCCTCACGATGCAGGTCAGTACCCCATTCTTAACGGACAGGTTTACGGACTCAATCGCGAGACCGGCGAGCTTATGTTCCACAAGCAGATGCCTGTTGAGGAGTGCGGAAATATGCTCGTTATGGAAGCGACCGTCGCGCTCGCTACCAAGAGCACCGCGTTTGCAAACGAGCACCTTGACATTCTTAAGGATTGGGTAAAATATCTTATCGACAACGGCAGAGATCCCGAAAATCAGCTCTGTACAGACGATTTTGCGGGACATCTCGCGCACAACTGCAACCTTTCTCTTAAGGCTATCATGGGTATCGCAGGACTTGCCATCATCTACGGTATGAACGGCAAGAAGAAGGAAGAGCGCAAGTACCTCAAGCTCGCGAAGGATATGGCGCTTGACTGGGCCGAGCGCGCTTCAAACGGCGACGGAAGCTACCGCCTCGCATACGACGCGCCCGACACCTTCAGCATGAAGTACAACATCGTCTGGGACAAGCTCTTTGGCACAGACCTTATGCCCAGATGCGTAGTCGAGTCCGAGTTTGCAAGCTACAGAAAGCACATCAATTCTTACGGTCTGCCTCTCGATTCAAGATCCGACTACACCAAGAGCGACTGGCTGGTCTGGACCGCAACTCTCACCTCTGACAGAGACGCGTTTGAGGATTTCGTTGCGCCTCTCTGGCAGTTCTTCAACGATTCACCCTCTCGTGTTCCTATGACCGACTGGTACTACACCACTACGGGCGAGCACACGGCTCACCGCTCGGGTGATATCGACAAGAGCTTCCGCAACCGCACGGTACAGGGCGGACTCTTTATAAAGCTGCTTGAGTACAAGGGTACTATGAAGTACTGCTAATGGTACTGAGAATGGTACTGAACATAAAATCATAACAAAAAAGCTGCTGTAAGCATTGGCTTACAGCAGCTTTTTTAAGTTTAATCAACAGTTTTGTCGATCTTGAATCTCGTGATCTTTCTTGAGGTATTCTTCGGGAACTCCTCGGTTCTGAGTTTAACTCTGCCGATAAATTTGTAAGCGACGTTTCTGTCGTTGATCTTCTTTATCTCCTTAGCGAAGTATCCGCGGATATCATCAATTCCCTTTGCCTTGAAGGCGTCGTAATCGGGATATATCTCTGCAACTATCAGCTCCTTCTCGGGATTGTTCTTGCAAACGCCCTGATATACAACTACCTCGTTAACACCCCAAACGCCCTGAATATCGCACTCAAGCTCCTCGGGATATACGTTCTTACCGTTAGAGAGAATGATGAGGTTCTTAATTCTGCCCGTGATATAGAGCCACTGATCGCCGTCAACCATCTCAACGTAGCCGATATCTCCCGTATGGAAGTATCCGTCAGCGTCGATAGCCGCCGCAGTTGCCTCGGGATTTTCAAAGTATCCGCGCATTACGTTAGGTCCCTTGTAGCAGATCTCACCCTCACCCTTCTCGTTGGGAGAGTCTATTCTGATCTTACCGCCGATGATAGGCATACCTACCGAGCCCTTTCTTCTGAACTCGTTACGGTTGCAGGAGATGAGAGGAGCGCACTCGGTAATTCCGTAGCCGTTGAGTATTACGACTCCGATGCCCTCAAAGAAGTCAATAATAGACTGATTGAGCGCCGCGCCGCCGCAGATGATCATCTTCAGCTCACCGCCGAAGTTAGAAAGCACCGACTTGCCGAAGAGCTTGCTTCTCATATCGATTCCGACCTTGCGGAGATTGTTGGATACCTTGATACCGTTCCTGAAGCTTTTCAAGGCTTCCCGCCTTCTCGGCACCCGCAAGAATTCTCTTGTAGAAGGTCTCAACGAAGAGCGGAACGAGGATAAGGTGGGTAGGCTTGAAGGTCTTTAGCTCCTCCATAATATAGCGGAGACCCGAGGAGATATATACCTCACAGCCCTGCGCAAAGTGTCCTACGAAGTTTACAGTAGAGCCAAACGTATGGTGAGGAGGAAGCGCGAAGAGCGTTCTCTCTGTTATCTCAAAATTGTACATTCCCTGCTCCATATCCGAGCAGATATTCTTGAGAGAGAGCATTACACCCTTGCCCTGTCCTGTAGTACCCGAGGTGAACACGATGCTTGAGAGCTTTTCGTTGTTTATGGGGTACTCAAAGTAGGTTCTGTCGCCTGCGGCGAACTTTTTAGCACCTGCCGCGCGGAGATCGGTAAGAGGAGTTGCACCCTCTGCCTCGCCGCACATAGACACGAGGTGTGTAGCCACGGGTGCCTCGGCGCATACTGCCTTGATCTTTTCAAGCATATCGCAAGCAAAGAAGATATACTCGCACTTTGCGGTGTTGATTATCGATGCGATGTCGGATACGGGAAGCTCCTTGTCGATCGGCACGGTTACCGCCCCTACGTTCATAATCGCGGTATAGGACATAAACCAATCAACCGACGCGCCGCCGATGATAGCGATCTTCTTGTCCTCAAGCTCCATGCTATGAAGCTCGGTGGAAAGCGCGCGCACGTAATCGCGGCACTCTGCAAAGGTTATCTTACTCGCTTCCTTTACCTTAGGATCAAGCTTGTATTGAAACGCCACCTTGTTAGGATAGCGCTCTGCAACGTTTTCAATCATCTCGCGAAAGTTTGAAAACTTAGTCGTCTCGTAAAGAGGATAATTCTTTTTTCTATTTTTAAAAGCCATCTGTACAGCCCTCCTTAATCTATTTTTGCACAAATCATCACTTTATTATAACGCCTTATCGTTGTGTTGTCAACAATTTTTTGTTTTTTTAACGAATTTAATCCTTGCTGACGCTATCCTTGCGACAGTTTTCGAGAATTTACGCGCTGATAGAAGTCATGACCACCAGCCGTGCTGGTGGCTTGCGATAGCCCCCTTGGGGCATTTCACACGCTGAGCCTATAGGCTCGTCGAATGATCTGCCCCTTGCGGAAGTTGCCCTACCGCCACGAACGTGGCTCTAATATATGCCTCCCTCCGAGAGGGAGGTGGCATTTTCGCAAGAAAATGACGGAAGGAGCCTGCGCGACCATGCGGTTTGTGCAAATTTAAAAGTCGCGCGTGCTCCCTCAGTCTCGC
>JAFVRA010000102.1 GCA_017504545.1 Clostridia bacterium
AACTAAATTTTTATTCGGAGGAGACAGAAATGAAGATAGGCGAAGAGCTTGGCGACAGCAGAATAACCATGTCGCTTACACAAAGAGATCTAAACACCGATATTTCCGAGGACGTTACGCTTCCAGACTACCTGCCCGAGATACGCAAGGTCCTCTACGTCAGAGAGAGCGCACTTCCGCCCGCCAAATTTATAAGCGGAGGAAAGGTTGACGTAAGCGGTGTCATAGACTACACTCTCCTTTACGTCAGCGGCGACGGCAGACTTTGCTCAGCGCCCGTATCTGCAGAGTATTCCTTTAGCTTGCCCTTGGACAATATGAGCGATTATGAAATAAGCGAGGGACTTACGGTAATGGCTCACACCTTTTGCGAGAGCAGCTCGGTACGAGTAAGCGCGCCGAGAAGATTACAGCTTAAAAGCCGTATTCGCACCTCGGTCGGCGTTTGGGGAAAGATGCTTGCGGCAGAAAAGATAGTGGGACTTGAGAGCGAGGATACGCTCCAGCGGCAAAAGATCAGTACCGGCAATCTTGAAATGCTCTCTGAAAGCTCTGATATAGTTACGCTTGAGGACGAATATCTGCTTCCCTCGGCGGAGGCGATGATATCCTCCGCAGAGGCTGTAGTGGCGGTAAGTGAGGCGCGCGCGGACGGAGACTCCTTGAGAATATGCGGAGAAGCGATAGTGAGATTGCTCGTAAATAACGGTGGAGATTTTGAGCGAGTTATAAGAAAGCTGCCTTTTGAAGCAGAGACGGAGCTTGACGGTATCGTTATCGGTGAGGATTCTGCCTGCCGCGCCAAGGGATATATCACCGATCTCTCGGTCAACGTAGATGAGGGAAAGGCAAAGATAGAGGCAAATCTCGTGCTTGAGGCTTGCGTTGCTTGCAACAGGGAGGTAAGCTATACCGCGGATGTATATTCCACCGAGCAGAAATGCCGTTGCTTTACGAGAGATTGTGCAATTCCCAAGATGCTTTGCAACAAAAACGCTACTCTTTCCTTGGATGAGCGCACGACCTTAGAGGAGCTCGGTATTCCCGAGGGTGCTGAGCTTATTGACGTCAGCGCGGCGGCAGTAGTCGATAAAGCTGAGCTTTGCGAGGGAAAATACCTTCTTCGCGGAAGCATCAGATATTGCTACATCTTCTCCAAGGACGGCGAGTACGCCTACGCCGAGCAGAGAGTGCCCTTCAAATACGAGTGTGATACTCCCGATGAGAAGCAGGAGGTAAGCTCGTTTGATGCACTTGCAGAGGTAATCTCCTGCAGAGCAAGAAGCGACTCGGGAAGTGTTGGGGTTGATTGTGAGATCCTGCTTTCTATGAGCCTTTTCGGAAGCGATGAGGCAATTATGCTTGAGAAGGTAGAGTTCGGCGAGAAGCAAGAAAAGAGAAGGGGAGTTTTCGCAGTCTGCTACCCGACGAGAGAGGATACTCTATGGAGCGTTGCAAAGAGATACGCCGTTGAGCCGAGCGCTGTAGCGGGAGATCCTGCGAGCGACAGCTTTGTGATGATAGAAATGTAAAAAGAGCTCCGACCGCTAAGTGCGGTCGGAGCGTTTTGCTTTATTCAGGTTCCCCAGGTGTTAGGCCCCCAACTGTCAGGGGTATTTGAGTAGTTGTAGTGCTTTTTGTTTATTATAGAAAGTCTGCGCGCCTCGCCAACGTAGTTGATGTCAAATTCAAACATCTCGTTGAAGAGCGCTTTGTTGAATACCTCGTATTGCTCCTCGAGCGGACTCATGATGTAGTTTATCATAGTCGTTTTGAGTACGGAGGAGTCGTTTTCTATCTCCATATACTCATCGACGAGCAGAGGAACGAGAGTCGAGATATTCTCGCGTATAAGCTCAAGACGGGCGTGTCTGTAGTAGGATTCCATAAAGCGTATCTGAATAGCGGATTTCTTGATATGCGAGCGCTGAACGGAATCGGTGGTAAGGCGCGCCGCATCCTCAAAGAGCTCCTTGCCCTTGGTAAGAATTTCGTTGGGATCAAGCCTTGAATACCATTCGTAGTATTGCGACCAATCCACGCTTCTGTAATCCTTCAGCACGTCCTTGCTAAAGCCCGTGGGAAGACCGCTCTGACGAACGGTTACCTTACTGTTAGGATAGATCTTGTCGGGAGGATCGTATATGCCAAGGTGAGAGTCCTTGGTCACCTCGTGCATATAGTCGATATACTCGCGTATTTTTGAAGCGCCCTTACCGTAGTAATCGTAAAGGAACTCGTCCATATAGGCGTTGTAGGTCTCCTCGGACATATAGGGATCCCAAAGCAGCCTTGCAAGCAGGTAGGCACGAAGCTCGGGAAACTCTCCGCTCGTGGTCTGCCAGTTGCCCTGCTCGTAGACCTTCTTTACGTTATTCTCGGCAAAGAGGCGCATATTTGCGCGCAAAGCCTCAAGGTTCGGGAAGGAGGCAGAGTAGTAATAAAAGTCGGTCGTATAATCCCAGATAGCAAGGTAATCGCAGACCTCTGCCCAAGCCTTTACAAGCTTTGCAAAGTCCGCACCGTGAGAGGTACATTCCTCAAGCGGATGTCTGAAGCAGCCTTCGATAGTGCAGAGCTGCACCATAACGTTCTCGGCAGGTCTTACTGTTTTCGGGGGATCTTTCGTAAACTTATATGCAAAGGTATGTACCATAACGTCAGGGTAGTCGTCCTTGATGGCATTGGCTACCTTGTTGACAAAGTTGACGTAATGATCCGACCAACCGCCAAGCTCCTCTCTGAGTGCCGTACAGCTTTCACAATAGCAGGCGTCGTTTACGTTTCCGTCGTTTTGGGAGACAGAGACGTACTTAGCGCCGGGATTGGCGTCAAGCAGAGCGCGGACGTTCTTGAGCACGGTCTCGAATACCGCCTCGTCGGTAAGACAGGGCTCCTTGTTGACGTTTGAATCGGTAAGCTCAGCAAGCGTGTAAAGAGTGTGGCAGTTGCTTCCCGCAAAGAATTCGCTTCCGCCGTATATGGCGCTTATATTTCCTCTGCCGTGGCTGCAGTTGAGCTTGAGCTTTGCCGATATAGTATGATCGTAAAGGTCAGCCCAACCTGAGTTTCTGACCTCAAACACGGGTATCTGCTTGTCCTCGGCTATCTCAGTAAAGGGAAGAGCGCTGTAGGTGGGTATCTTTTCAAAATCAGCGGTGTAAAATCTGCATCCGAGATAATTTTCAAGATAGGTATATACCGCGTAGAGCGTGCCTCTCGGCGCGCCGCCGATAAGAAAGAGCTTCTTTCCCTCGGTCTTGATTATAAATCCGTCCTCGCCAAGCTCGTTCTTGTCGTATTTGCCCTTGAAATCTCGGTTAGTGCGACCTACTATAAGCTCCTTTTCGGCTTTGGGAGTATCGTCGGTAACTATCTCCAAAAACGCGCCCGACATCTTCTTGATATAATTGCGAAGCTCGGATGCGGCGGTCTTTTCGGCAAGATCGCAGGTCTTGCCTATAACTATTACGTAATCCGACCAACCGTCAAAGGTTATATTGCCGTGATCGTCAAAGTCTTCGGGCTTTTTCATTTCTTCTGTCTCCTTTTCGGTTGGCTTTTCAGTATTTTTGTCCTCGGTCTGAAGCGTCTCCTTCGGTACAGCGGTCAGATCTCTCTGACACGCGGCAAGGCAGGGGAGCAAAAGCGAGACTGTAAGAATAAGTAACAGTATTTTTTTCATAAATATCTCCTTATACATGCTCGTTAAGGAACTTAACGACGGCTTCCATATATCCCTTCTCGTCGTAGTATATAGCCTCGGCGTGCCTTGCACCCTTGACCATAATAAGCTTTGCGCGCTCGGGGGCGGCGTCTATCACGCACTGAGAATTCCAGGGCGGTACGAAATCGTCAGCGTCTCCATGGAAGAGAAGCGCGTGCAGATGCGAGGTCGCAAATATTTCTTCGGTACCCTTTGAGGATATGCTAAAGCCTGCAAGCCATCTGCTCCAGAAGTTTGAAAAGAGCATAAAGGGAGCGGGAATGGGATTGTGGTTACAGTTTTTCATAACGTGGGTGATTATTCTCTCGGGTGAGGAGAGGGGGCAATCGGCGATTATACAGCGCACACCGGTGTCTTCCTTGGGAACTCGTCCGCTCGCCATAAGAACGGTAGCGCCGCCCATTGAAAGTCCGAAGAATACCACGGGCATATCCTTGCCGTAAAGCTCAGCCGCCTTTTCTCTCCAGCGCATTACGTCAGAGGATTCGCGAGTGCCGTAGCAAACGTATTTTCCTTCGCTTCTCTCGTGGGCTCTCTGGTCAATAGCTATGATATGATATCCCAGCTTATGAAGAAGTGGAATATGCAGGCAGAAATCTCTGCGGAAGTTTGAGCGGAATCCGTGAACAAGTATGATAACGCCCTTGGGAGTCATATCGCTCGGTGCTTCTATAAGAGAGGCGTGAAGCCTCAGTCCGTCCTCGCTTCTGATACAGAGTTCGTCGGTGTGATGAGAGTTTATCCATTCAAAGTCTTCTCTCATACGATTTCCAAGCTCGCCTTGGAGCTTGTACTCCGCAAATTGCAAGTCAAAATCGCTCGGGTAATCCGGCTTTCGCTTACACGCCTTTATAAATACTATAAATCCACCGATAAAAAGATTTATCAGCACGAAAATAATTATACCCGCAGGTATCCACAACCACTCCATAGCTCCTCCGAAAAGAGAAATTTATATCTAAATTTATTATATCACAAGATTTTTGAAATTACAATAAGGAAACGCAATTAAATCAAAGCTCCCCCGAGAAAATCCTCGGGGGAGCAGGTAGGCTGACTCCTGAAAGGTCAGTCGAAAAAGTATCTCTCGACTATCGATTCGCAGATAGCGCTTACGGCGTCTGTGCTGCCGTCGTTGCCGTCGCCAGCAGCAGAGGCAATTCCGACCGACGCTGAGAGCGTCGCTATCGCATCGCAGTACTTATCGTAGAAGGAATCTGCAAGCTCGTAGTCGTTATCCGAGAGGAGCATAGCCGCAAGATAGAGCGAGGCACAGCCAAGAAGCTTATCACAAAGAGGGAAATTACCGTCAAGATCGAGATAGAGCTTGTTGAAATCTCCCACCGCGTCAAGTCCCTCAAGCATACGGATGCGTTTGTCGACGTCGCTTACCTGAGTACAGAAGGATGCTATGACGTAAGGCGCACGCTCCTCGTAATCGCTGCAGAGATCGTCCTCTCCCGTTTCACCAATGAGTCTGAGAGCGTTTTCGTATATCTCTCTGTTAGTGTAGCTCATAGCCCTTTACCTCAGCAATATCAGTGAGGGAAGCAGCAGTCGATGAGTACCATCTCGGAGGGGTAAACGAGCTTAGCACCGTAGAGATGGAGTCCCTTTACGGCATCGGCAAAGCGCTTCTCGGGGCGGTATGCGTCGATCTCGGAGAGCTGCTCTGCAAACGCGATAGCTCTCTTGGTTCTCATAAGGCACTTGTGTGCGATATTGCCGAGATCGTCAACTACCTTAGCGATGTTGTTGGAAACGTAGATCTTGCAGCCTGCAACAGAGCCGAGGTAACCGTTTTCAAAATTCTCGTTGTTGTTGGTAAGAGCGAGATTTTCCTTGAGAATTATGGATGCTACCGCAGGGCTGACCTCGAGGATAACGCTGTCGTTGTCGGTAACGTTGTTCTCGTAGAGCACCTGACGCGCCTCGATGATGGTGTCAAGGAACTTGCCGTCGTTAAGATCGGAGTGGGGGATGTTTCTCGTCGCATTCTTGTAAAGGCTGTAAACGTACTTATCAGCCTCGTTAGCCATAGCGCTTGCCGCGCTCTTCATAGCTGCCTCCATAAGCTTAGGAGTGCACTGAGCCTTGTCAACGTCGTCGATCTGGAAGTTGAAGAACTTAGCCTGATCGATATTGAGCTCCATTACGGTGTCGGAGAGAGCCTGAGGAGCGGACATATCGGTGTCCTTGGTGTAGTCGCTTACGGTGATGTCGCCAACG
>JAFVRA010000103.1 GCA_017504545.1 Clostridia bacterium
GTACCGGGAGCAACGCCGAAGAAGCCGTTCTCGGGGTTAACAGCCCAAAGTCTGCCGTCCTCACCAACACGGAGCCAAGCGATATCGTCGCCTACGCACCATACCTTATATCCGCCGTTTCTGTAAAGCTCGGGCGGGATAAGCATTGCGAGGTTGGTCTTTCCGCAAGCGGAGGGGAATGCAGCGCAGATATACTTTGTCTCACCGTCGGGATACTCAACGCCGAGAATGAGCATGTGCTCAGCCATCCAGCCTTCCTTACGTCCGAGGTAGGATGCAATACGAAGAGCGAAGCACTTCTTACCGAGAAGAACGTTTCCACCGTAGCCGGAGTTAACAGACCAGATGGTGTTGTCCTCGGGGAAATGGCAGATATAACGGTTCTCTTCGTCAATATCAGCTCTTGCGTGGAGACCCTTGATGAAGTCGCCGCTCTCGCCGAGAGCCTCAAGAACGTTGGTACCAACGCGAGTCATGATAAGCATGTTGAGTACAACGTAGATAGAGTCGGTAAGCTCGATACCGTACTTAGCGAAGGGAGAGCCTACGATACTCATAGAGTAAGGGATAACGTACATGGTTCTTCCCTTCATCGAGCCCTTGTAGAGCTTAGAGAGCTTGTCATAGCACTCTGCGGGAGCCATCCAGTTGTTGATGTTACCTGCATCTTCCTTCTTGGAGGTGCAGATAAAGGTTCTTCCCTCTACACGAGCAACGTCGTTAACTGCGGTTCTGTGAAGATAGCAGTTAGGAAGAAGCTCCTCGTTAAGCTTGAACATCTCACCTGTGGAGCAAGCCTCTGCGCGAAGAGCCTCAGCCTGTTCCTCTGTTCCATCGATCCAGACGATCTTATCGGGGCAGGTCATAGCCGCCATCTCGTCGATCCAATTAAGAACGAACTTGTTTTGAGTCATTTTGGTACCTCTTTCTATATATTTTGAATTTTTAAAAAAACAATGATGACACGGCAAGAATGACAGTCGTTCTCAGCACTTTTGCCAAAAACATCCAATCCCTCGCCATTTTATATTTTACCCCATTTTCGTCAATTTTGCAATAGTTTTTTTATAAAGGTTACATTTTGTTAACATTTATTTTTTCTCTTTCCTTTCAATTATTTATATTGAACTTTAACAGATGCTGTGATATAATAAACGTGAGCCTGCCGGCATATTTTCATTGAAGCCGTGCAATACTATTTACATATAAAATTTCCAAAATACACATTGCAAGGAGGATTTTATGAATAAACCTCAGATAATCAAATGCTGTGCGCGACAAATACTCGACTCCCGCGGAAACCCCACCGTTGAAGCCTCTGTCTTTCTCGCAGACGGAACGGTAGGAATGGCAAGTGTTCCCTCCGGCGCATCAACCGGAATATATGAAGCTCACGAAAAGCGCGACAAGGATGCAACGCGCTACGGCGGTCTTGGCGTATGCGATGCGGTCACGGCTGTGTGCCGCACTATCTCCCCCGCCATTTCGGGAGTGTGCGCCACAGAGCAGTACGAGCTTGACAGACTGCTCGTGCGGCTCGACGGTACCGAAAACAAATCAAAGCTCGGAGCAAACGCGATACTCGCGGTCTCTTTAGCAGTCGCACGCTCGGCGGCAAACTGGCTTCATATCCCGCTCTATCGCTACCTCGGCGGCATAGACGCCTGCCGTCTTCCCGTTCCTATGATGAATATTCTCAATGGCGGTGCGCACGCCTCGAACAATATGGAAATTCAGGAGTTTATGATAGTACCCGTCGGTCTTCCGAGCTTTTCGGAGGGGCTGAGAGCAGGCAGCGAGATATACCACGAGCTCGGCAGACTTCTTCGCAAGAAAGGTCTTACCACAACCGTCGGAGACGAGGGCGGCTACGCGCCGAGCCTTGAGAGCGACGAGGATGCGATCTCGCTTATCTGCGAGGCGATAGAGTCGGCAGGATATTCCACCGACACCGTCAAGATCGCGCTCGACGCCGCCGCATCCGAGTGGTACGACAGCGACGGACACTACCGCACGCCAAAGCGCAAGCTCGACTACGACTCGGACGGGCTTATCGAATATTGGAGCGCTCTTTGCGACAGATTTCCTATGATTATCTCGATCGAGGACGCGCTCGACCAGCGAGATAACGACGGTTGGGAGAAGCTGACGCACCGCCTTGGCAGCAGAATAATGCTCGTAGGCGACGATCTTTTCGTCACGAGCACCGACAGACTTGAGAGCGGCATTCGCCGCGGCATCGCAAACGCCATACTGATAAAGCCAAATCAGATAGGCACGCTGTCAGAGACCCTGGAGGTCATTCGCACCGCCAAGCAGCACGGCTATAAATTCATCATTTCTCACCGCTCGGGCGAGACCGAGGACACCACCATTGCAGATATTGCGGTGGCGACCAACGCGCCCTTTATCAAGACCGGCGCGCCTTGTAGGAGCGAGCGCGTGGCAAAATACAACCGCCTGCTCCGCATCGAAGCCGCTCTCAACGGCTCGGCAAGGTACGGAGATATATGAGGCATAACCCGTAATAAAATTCGGCAGAGATATTGCATCTCTGCCGAATTTATGCTATAATGACCTTAACCGAGAGATCGGAAAGCTTATTTTCAGGAAAGGCGATATTATGAGAGATTACGGCTTACAGATGTACGGTCTGCGCGATATTACGGATAAGGATATGCGACTTGCGCTCAAGACCGCGGCTGATATTGGCTATAAGCAGATAGAGTTCGCAGGATTTTTTGACAATTCCCCTGCGGATATCCGCGCGTGGCTTGACGAATACGGACTCACGGCAATAAGCACGCACACGGGACTTAGCCTGCTTTCCCCCGAGAATATAAAAGAGACTATCGCAGCTCACAAGGCTTTGGGAATAAAGGACCTCATCGTTCCCGGCTTCAGAATGGGTACTCGCGAGGAGCTTGACTACGCGATGGGCGTCATAATTGCCGCCGAGCCGATACTAAGAGACGAGGGCATCACGCTTTCGGTACATAATCACGCGCGTGAATTTATGACCACGAGCTACGGCGTGCTCGCGCACAAGGAATTTGAGGAGAAGACCTCGGTAAAATTCCAGCTTGACACCTATTGGATATTCATCGCCGGCAAGGATCCGATCGAGCAGATGGAACACTACCACTCTATCGGAAGGCTGACGAGCGTTCACCTAAGAGACGGCATGAAAAACACCGACGGAAGAGCGCTCGGCGAGGGTGAGGCACCCGTTGAGGCGGTGCTTGCAAAGGCGCTTGAGCTTGACGTTCCAATAATAGTCGAGAGTGAAGGACTTAACCCCACGGGAGCCGAAGAGAACGCGCGTTGCTTTGAATTCTTAAGAAAATATCACGAATCTCACTAACAAAAACGAAAAACGGCGTCTGCAAACGCAGACGCCGTTTTTTGTTGTTTAAATTATTCAGCAACCGCTTCTGCAGCCACCTCAACGGTAGCCTCGGGAACGATCTCCTCTACTGTCTCCTCATCAGCCTCAGCCTTCTCAACGTCAACGTTGTGGTAGCACTGCATACCCGTACCTGCGGGAATGAGCTTACCGATGATAACGTTTTCCTTAAGTCCTACGAGGTGGTCTACCTTACCCTTGATAGCGGCGTCGGTAAGAACCTTCGTGGTCTCCTGGAAGGATGCGGCGGAGAGGAAGGACTCAGTCTGGAGAGATGCCTTGGTGATACCGAGAAGTATCGGCTTACCCTCAGCAAGTGCAAGCTCCTCGCCTGCGTCTATTCTCGCCTGGATTCTGTTGTTCTCTGCCTCGAACTCGGTCATATCTACGAGAGAATCAACGAGAAGGTCTGTATCTCCCTTGAAGGAGATGCGGATCTTTCTTGTCATCTGACGTGCGATGATCTCGATATGCTTATCGTTTACGTTACAGGACTGAGAACGGTAGACCTTCTGAGTTTCCTTGATGATATATTCGTAGATCTTGTCAAGGTAATCACGGCTTGCGGGATCGTTAGGATCGTCGAATATTCTCATAATATCAGCAGGAGCCTTGCTACCGTCGGTAAGAGCATCGCCCTTAGCAACAGTATCGCCTACGCTGACAGTAACTCTCTTACCGAAGGGTATTGCGTGACGGATCGTCTCGCCGCTCTCTTCGTTCTTGAGGTAGATAGTGTAGGTGTTAGCAACGTCGCCCGCCTCGATTCTCTCAACGGTTCCGTCTGCCTCTGCGAGCACGCAGGTCTTCTTAGGTGTTCTCGCCTCAAAGAGCTCTTCAACTCTGGGAAGACCCTGTGTAATATCCGATCCTGCGACACCACCCGAGTGGAAGGTACGCATCGTAAGCTGTGTACCCGGCTCACCGATAGACTGAGCCGCGATGATACCAACAGCCTCACCGACCTTAACGGGATTGCCCGAAGCCAAGTCAGCACCGTAGCAATGTGCACAGATACCTCTCTTAGCGTGGCACTGGATAGCAGTTCTGATATAAACCTTATTGATACCTGCGGCAACGATCTCGTTAGCCTGCTCCTCGGAGATCATCTCGTCGTCGCCGACTATGACCTCGCCTGTCTTGGGATTGATGATCTCGCCGATGGTGTAACGTCCCATAATTCTGTCCTGAAGATTCTCAAGAACGGTATTATTGTTCTCGTCAACTATCTGCTCTACCCAAGCGCCCTTGGTGGTATCACACTTATCCTCGTAGACGATGACCTCCTGGGAAACGTCAACGAGACGGCGGGTAAGGTAACCCGAGTCTGCGGTACGGAGAGCCGTATCGGAAAGCGACTTACGGGAACCCTTTGCACCCATGAAGTACTCAAGAATATTAAGACCTTCACGGAAGTTAGACTTAATAGGAAGCTCGATTGTTTTACCGTTGGTAGCGAACATAAGTCCACGCATACCTGCGAGCTGTCTCATCTGAGCTATAGAACCACGGGCTCCCGAGTCAGACATGATCTTGATCGGGTTGTAGGTGTCAAAGCCCTTCTGGAGAGCGTCGGTAACCTCGTTAGTGGTCTTCTCCCATACCTTGATAACGTTGTTGTAACGCTCCTCGTCGGTAAGAAGTCCCTCGTCGTAGGTCTCGTTGATAGCGTCAACCTTCTTCTGAGCCGCTGCGATATATCCCTTCTTCTCCTCGGGGATAGTCATATCGTATACCGAGATAGAGAAGGAAGCTCTTGTAGAATACTTATAACCCATCTCCTTGATGCTGTCAAGCATCTCAGCGCAGATCGCGGAGCCGTGCTTCTTGATACAGTAGTCAATAAGCTTACCAAGCTCCTTCTTCTTTACGACAGTCTGGATCTCAAGCTCAAAGAGCGAGTCCTCGGTGTCGCGCTTGATAAATCCAAGGTCCTGAGGAATGGGAGCGTTGAAGATAAGTCTTCCAAGCGTTGCGTTGATAAGCTTTGTCTTCTTCTCGCCGTTTATTTCCTTGGTAACGCGGATCTTAATGGGAGCGTGAAGTCCGAGAGCGCCGTTGGCATAAGCCATCATAGCCTCGTTGAAATCACGGAATGCTCTTCCCTCTCCGGGCTCGCCTGCCTTATCCATGGTAAGATAGTACGAACCGAGGATCATATCCTGAGAAGGAACTGCAACTGCACGACCGTCCATGGGCTTGAGGAGGTTGTTAGCCGAGAGCATGAGGAATCTCGCCTCTGCCTGAGCCTCTGCCGAAAGCGGTACGTGAACAGGCATCTGGTCGCCGTCGAAGTCGGCGTTGAACGCGGTACATACCAGAGGATGAAGCTTGATAGCTCTACCCTCAACGAGTACGGGCTCGAATGCCTGAATAGAAAGTCTGTGAAGTGTAGGCGCACGGTTGAGAAGCACGGGGTGCTCCTTGATAACGTTCTCAAGAGCGTCCCAGACACAAGGATTCTCGTGTGCCTTTTCGATCTTCTTGAGCGCGTCCTTAACGCCTATTCTCTGTATCTCCTCAAGTCTCTTTACAACGAAGGGCTTGAAGAGCTCAAGTGCCATTTCCTTAGGAAGACCGCACTGATAGATCTTAAGAGAAGGACCAACAACGATAACAGAACGTCCTGAGTAGTCAACACGCTTACCGAGAAGGTTCTGACGGAAACGTCCCTGCTTACCGCGCAAAA
>JAFVRA010000104.1 GCA_017504545.1 Clostridia bacterium
TATTTAAAAAATGAGGGCAACGTCTCTTGTCTCGCGGGCTCCATCCACCGCAAGCGGTCCCCCTTCCTCCCGGGGGACGGCTTATATAGTACATCTGCAAGTGCCCACTTACGCACCTCCAAATGTGGTGGCATAATTTCATAAAGTATAAGCCTCCGACAAGGATTTTCCCTATCGGAGGCTTACATTATCTTGCCCACTTATTGAGCATTTCAAAGTATTTCTTATTTTCTCTAAGCTTTGCAAACTGAGGATGAGGCGAGTTCAAAAGACGATTCAATTGCCATGCAACCATATCATTAGATTTATATGTGGATTGAATTTGCTCTTTGAGAACATCATCGGTTTCGGCAAGCTTCATTATTCTTCCCATTGAAGCAAATTGCTTTTCACTAATGCGGATCACATCATCGATAGGAGCGTTATCTACCGTAAGCATACCTGCTAAAATTGCATAGATGGATTCCTCCCCAATACAAAAACATTCAAGGTCTTTCTGCTTGCTCATTTCTGCAAATGTTTCTGCCATAGGTTCAAGACGTTCAATCTTTTCTGTAACAGAAAGCGTGGGATCAAAGCGAATAATCCGTGCGAGTTTGATAGACATCACATCCATCAAACCGTAGCAATTCTTTTTGTTCCAATAGCGGTATTCTGCGGTATCCTTGCCAAAAAGCTGTTCCTTCATGATTGGCGCATGCCATGCGGTAAGCTTTGAAAGAATTTCAAGAGCTGCTTCGGTGTCGCCTGCGGCATGAAGAAGCTTTGCTTTCATATTGATTGCTTCCGCGCGAAGATCATCTTGAGTGCATCCTTCCAAAATACAATCGCATAACTGTGTCAATTCGTCCTTGTTTTTCAGCAAAGTTTTAGAATCATTTCCTGCACTTCCGCCCGCTACATCCCACATATACTTATTCATAATGCGATAATCGTGGGGATATTTCTTTCGTGCATTGACAATCAACTCCTTGCCTTCAGCAAATCTGCCTTCTACATACAGCCGCTGATATTCTGCGAGTATTTTATCCACATCTGCCTTGGCTTTTGCTTCATCATATCCTAAAAGTTCGTCAACGGTAACGCCGAATATCTCCGCAAGCGGAAACAACATCGTAATATCGGGATAGGTGTTTTTCGCTTCCCATTTACTTACTGCCGCCGTAGAGATAGTCAAAAGCTCCGCAAGTTGCTCCTGCGTCAATCCTTTAGCAAGGCGCAAACGTTTAATATTCATTCCAATGTTCAGTTCCATTATAATTCTCCTTGTAAGTAAAGTAAACGGGCCCGTTTCTGATTATATTATATCATAAATCCGAGCATTTACAAGCGAAGCATAAGAAACAAGGATTTAACTAACAGTTAATTATTTTGAACGACAGAAACAGATTAAGCCTCGGCATAGTGTTCCCATACCGAGGCTATTAATTTATTACTGTCCTTTAGAACCCGAAGCCAAATCCGTGGGCGTTTTTTTATTCCCTATCAACCGTTATTACCGCGAAGAAGTTGGGGTCAAGTTCGCTGATCCTTGAGCTGACCTCGCGCTTTATCTCCTCGTTCCCCGTCTTCATTTCAAACGGAACGGTAACGTCAAAGATAAGATTTGAATGAGTATGTCCCTCAACGAAGCGGAAATCATGTATTCCAAGGCGCTCGTCTATACTCTTGACAAGCGTGAGCACACGCGAGCGAAGCTCGTTTACGCGCTCGTCGTCGGTAACTATAGAGTCCATGTGTATGGTAGTTCTGACAGAAAGCTCAGAATAGAGCCTCTTTTCAAGGTTATCTATCGCATCGTGAATGTAAAAGACGTTCTCAGCACCGTCCACCTCGGCGTGAAATGAGGCTATCGTGTTTCCGGGGCCGTAGTTGTGAATGACCATATCGTGAATACCGAGCACCTCGGGGTATTCGCTGACTATCTTCACCACGCTCTCAACGAGCTCGGGCTCGGGCGCTGAGCCGAGAATAGAATTCTTGGTCTCGTTGAGTATTCTAATGCCTGCGATCAGTATTATCACCGCCACGATAACGCCCATATAAGCGTCGGTATCAAAGCCGCTGAAGTGGCTGATTATCGCAGAGACGAGCACAGCGAGAGTCGCGATAGCGTCCGAGAGACTGTCGGTCGCCGCCGCGCGCACTACCTCGGAGCTTATTCTCCTCGCCGCTCCTCTGCCGAAAAAGAAGAGCCAGAGCTTCACGAGCACCGAAACGAGAAGTATGATAATTACGATAGGGCTGTAGGTCGTCGGCTCGGGGGAGAAAATTTTTGAGATCGAGTCGGTCAACAGCTCAAATCCGACGAGAAGCACGAGGAATGAGACTATCATCGACGCCACGTACTCTATTCTCGCGTGTCCGAATGGGTGGTCGCGGTCGGCAGGCTTGCCCGAAATCTTGAAGCTTATCAGCGACACCACCTGCGATCCCGCATCCGAGAGATTATTGAGCGCATCGGCGGTTATAGAGATAGCGCCGCTGATGACTCCCGCAAAAAGCTTGATCGCCGCGAGCAGAAGATTTGCAACTATTCCAACCGCCGATACCGCGCTTCCGCAAGCGCGCCTCGTGGCAGGTGTCGGCTTTTCTCCTTTGTCGTAGCCCTTTACTAAGATCTTTAAAATAAAATCCGTCATAGATGTCTCCTATCAAAATCTGAAATATAAGAAGGGATTATATCCCGAGTTGACTATATAAGCAACCGAAAGCAGAAACGCCGCAAGCGGCAGAGCCACGTCAAGTGTGGCGAAGGCTCTCGGTGTTTTTTTCTTGATGAATAAATATATCCTTCTCGGCAGAGGCGTTGCGCCGAGAATGAGAATAAGGATAAACGCGGCGTTGCGCCATAGCTCGTAAAGAGTCAGAGACGCGCAGAGCTCGCTGCAACCGATGCCGAAGAGTCGGAGAATATACGCGCCGCCCTCGGATATACCGATAAGCGAGCCGTCGGATGCAAATATCACCCAGCCGATAGCGATAAGCAGAAGCGAGTAGCTCCTTTGCAAAAGCCTTGGCGCAGAAGCTATCAGCTTGCCCAAAAACGCCTTCTCGATGATAAGAATAAGCGCAAAATAGAGTCCCCAGAGCAAGAAGTTGAGTGAAAATCCGTGCCAGAGTCCCGTCAGCGCCCAGGTGATCAGCAAATTTCTGTAGGTTATCAGCTTTCCACGGCGATTGCCGCCGAGCGAGATATAAACGTACTCGCGAAAGAAGGAGGAAAGCGTGATGTGCCACCGCCGCCAGAAATCAGTAATGCTCGTTGAGGTATAGGGGTAATTGAAATTTTCAGGAAAGGAAAAGCCAAAGACTTTGCCAAGTCCTATCGCCATATCAGAATACCCCGAAAAATCGAAATATATCTGCATTGCGAAGAAGAACACGCCGAGGTAGGCGTCAAAAAATCCCTCTCTCAGAGCGAAAAGCTCCCACATCGCACCTGCCGTGTTCGCAAGAAGCACCTTTTTTGAAAGTCCCGCGCAAAACCTGCGAAGCCCGTCTGCCGCAAGATCAATACCGTGTCTCCGCTCGCGAAGCTCTGCGGCTACGTCAGAGTAGCGCACTATCGGGCCTGCTACGAGCTGAGGATAGAGCGAGATATACGCGCCGAAATCTATAAGGCTACGGTTTGCCGCGACACTCTCGCGATAGACATCGATAACGTATGAGAGCGCCTGAAAGGTGTAAAAGGATATGCCTATCGGCAGCTCGGACAGAGGCTGAAGCTTAAAATAGACGAGCTGACCGATATTGTACGCCACCGCAACGGCAAGGACGCAGGTGGCCGCGCTTCTCTTTCCGCGGAGCTTCTGCAAAATAAGCGCAAAGGCGTAGTTGAGAGCTATACTGAGAAGCATCACGGGGAGCGCCTCTATCTCTCCAAAGGCGTAAAAGACAAGTCCGCTTACGAGCAGAGAGAGATTGCGCCACCGCCTCGGCAAAACGAAATAAAGACATAAGCTGAGTGGCAAAAAGAGAAAAAGAAACTCAAGCGACGAAAACAGCATATTTTCCTCCTCGTCGGGATTATGTAGTTCTTTTTCTCTTTTTCGTATTAAAAATATTAAATTATTCGCCCTTTATCCTGAGCGCTTCCTCAGCCGCACTAAGCACGCCGATCTTGCCGCTCTCGTAGGTGAGTCCGCCCTGAAGATAAGCGGTATAAGGCTCGCGGAGAGGTCCGTCGCAGGAAAGCTCTATAGACGAGCCCTGTGTAAACGCGCCTGCCGCCATTATGACCTTGTCGGTGTATCCGGGCATCTCCCAAGGCTCGGGAGTTACGAAGGAATCTATAGGCGAGCCTGCCTGAATTCCTCTGCAGATAGCGCAAAGTCCCTCGGGAGAATGAGTGATGACAGATTGGATTATGTCGTATCTCGGCGCATCCCATTCGGGCTCAACGTCAAAGCCGAGTCCGCGCTTGCCGAAGATATAAGCCGCGAGATGTGCGGTCTTTATAGCCTCTGCGGTGGTGTGGGGCGCGTAGAAAAGTCCTTTATACATATTCTTGTTCTGACCGAGCGTAGCGCCGACCTCAAGTCCGCATCCGACAGAGGTCAGACGGTAGGACGCAAGCTCGACTGCTCTCGCGCTTCCTGCGATATATCCGCCGCTCTCAGCCATTCCGCCGCCGGGATTCTTAATAAGCGAGCCGATGATCATGTCCGCTCCTACTGCCGTAGGCTCGCGAGTTTCGGTAAACTCGCCGTAGCAGTTGTCAACAACGACGTAAGCGTCGGGGCAAAGGGGGCGCACGAAAGAGATTATCTCGCCGATATCGTCAACGCTGAGCGTCTTGCGGTTGAGATAGCCCTTGGAACGCTGAATAAAGATGACCTTTACTCGCTCGCCCTCGCTCCTTAGCACCTCGGCTATCCTCTCTCGGTCAAAGCTTCCGTCAGCGAAAAGGTCAGCCTGTCTGTACTCTACCCCGAAATCACGGAGTGAGCCGTCGCCTGCCTTGCCTACGTTTCCGATGACCTCGTCAAGCGTATCGTAAGGCTTGCCTGCGATAGAAAAGAGTATGTCACCCGGGCGAAGCAGACCGAAGAGACCGATAGTCAGGGCGTGAGTGCCGTTTGCGATGCTGTGGCGCACGAATGCCGCCTCCGCACCCATAACGTCTGCCCAGACTCTGTCAAGCACCTCGCGTCCGCGATCGTCGTAGCCGTATCCGCTGGTAGCGGCAAAAAGCGGCTCGCTGACTCTGTGCTCACGAAAAGCGTCCATTATTTTCTTCGTGTTTTCAAAGGATATCTCATCCACTCTTGCAAATATCGGCGCGAGTGCTACCTCCGCCTCTCTTGCAAGCTCTAATATCTTACTTGAAAACTGCATTTTCTTATCCTCTTGCAACGAGATACTTCTCTATCAGCTTAACTGCCGCCTCTACGTCGCCCATATCACAGCACTCAACCGAGGTGTGTACGTTTCTCGTGGGGATAGAGATCGCGCCTGCCTTGCAGCCTGCTCCAGTCAACTGCATAGACGAGGTATCCGTGCCGCCAAATGCAAGTATTTCCTTCTGAACGGGTATCTTATTCTCCTTTGCGATGCTCTCAAGCGCGTTTACTATCTCCTCGTGGCAGATGACAGATCTGTCCTTGATCTTGATAGCCGCGCCCTTGCCGAGTGCGCAAGCCATGGGCTTCGAGCCGGGGCGGTCACCCGTAGAGGTCACGTCAACGCAGATAGCCTCGGTGGGAGCGATAGCGTAGGTCGCGGTAATGCTTCCGCGGCATCCTACCTCCTCCTGAACCGAGAATACGAAGTAAATATCGGCGTCAAGCTCGGTATCCTTAAGGCTCTCGGCAACTGCGAGAAGCACGAGACAGCCGACTCTGTCGTCGATAGGTCTGCCCGCAACTCTCTTGCCGTAAAGCTTGCAAAGAGAAGGCTCGCCTACGAAGCTGTCGCCAATTCTGACCTTGCGCTCTGCCTCCTTCTTAGTCGATGCGCCGATGTCGATATACATCTTATCCGCAACGATGTCAGCAGGAGCTACGCTCGCGTCGGGCGCTAAAAAGCCCACGACGCCGTTCTCGGACACTACCTTTGAATACGCGCTGTTTGCAAAGCCAACGCCACCTATCGCGCCTACGCGGATAAGTCCGTTTTCTTCAATGAAGTTAGCGAGATAGCCTATCTCGTCCATGTGGGCGCAGAGCATTATTTTCTTCTCGCCCGTCCTACCCTTCTTGAGTGCAATAAGGTTGCCGAGTGTGTCGGTTCTTACTTCGTCTGCGAAAGGCGCTATCTTTTCCGCGATAGCCGCTCTGATATTTTTCTCTCTTCCCGAAATGCCGGGGATGAGGCAAAGCTCTTTAAGTGTTGTGTACAAATTCATAATTATTTCCGATCTGAGTTATTCTCAACTAAATTTTTAGAATTCAAGCAATTACGCTTTATATATATCTCTCATTACCGCTTCCGCGAGATCTCTTACCGATTCGTAATCGTCAAGGCTCGCAACGCAAGCAGGTGAATGAAGGTAGCGCGTAGGCACCGATATTGCGAGCGCCTTTACACCCTCAAGCGCCTTGTGGATATGTCCTGCATCGTTTCCACCCGACACGTATCGCTTAAGCTGTGCGGGTATCTCGCGCGCCTTGGCTATCTCCATAGCTCTGTCCACAAGCTCTCTGTCATAGACGGTGGATCTGTCAACTATAGACACCACGCCACCCTTGCCGACGTCCGCAACCCTGCGGCACGCCTCGGTCGTGGGAAGATCGCCGATAGCCGTAGTTTCAAGCACTATAGAGAGATCGGGGGCAATATTTGCCGCCGCAGTGCCCGCGCCCGAAAATCCTATCTCCTCGCGAACGGTAAAGCAGAAATAGACCTCAATGTCGCTCTTGGGGGGATCTGCTTTGAAGCTGTCCATTATCTCAAGCATAGCGGCGCATCCCATTCTGTCGTCAAGTGCCTTGCACTTGAGCGTTCTGCCGCCCTTTCCAAAGGCGTAGAACTCAGAATCAAAGGTAGCGTAGTCGCCCACCTTAACGAGCTTCTCTGCCTCTTCTCTGCTCGCAGCACCTATGTCCATACAAAGCTTATCGTGCTTAACTGCCTTTTCTCTCTCGTCGGGGCTCTTCTGGTGTATCGCCTTGGAGCAGATTATTCCGCTTATCTGACCCTTCTCGTCGCCGACGAGTATCTTTCTGCCTGCCACTACCGACGGATCTATTCCGCCGATGCAGCCGTAGCCGAGCATTCCGTCCTCTTTTATCTCGGAGATCATAAATCCGACCTCGTCCATGTGCGACGAGATCATTATTTTCTTTTTCGCCTCGCCCTTACCAAAGCGCATAACTGCGATAAGGTTGCCCATTCTGTCAACGTACGCTCTGTCAGCAACCGCGCTTGCTCGCGGCATTATCAGCTCTCTTACCTCGTCCTCGCATCCAGAGGGGCCGAAGGCGAGCGAGAGAAGCTCTATCAGCTCTCTGCCGTTTATGTTCATTATATCACTCATCTCTGCACCTCCGCAAATCTTTCTGCGATTTTTTTCGAGCAGATGAATTCTCTGACCGCGCCGCAGAGTGCGTTGCAATCGTCGAGGTTCAAAACCTCGTTGTAGGTGTGCATATTGCGAAGCGGCAGACCTATATCTACGGTGGGTACTCCGCCGAGAACGAGATTTACCGTCGTGGAGTTAGTTCCCGTCGAGGACGGAGACGCGTGGCGAACGAACGCAACTCCCTTCTCCTCCAAGAGCTCTGCGGTCATTCTCGTCAGCTCTCTGTCGGTTGCCGCAGAAAACGCGACCGACATACCGTCACCGAGCTTCGGGCATCTGCCACCCGCAACGTCGGGCGCTTTGCCAAGCTCAACGTCTATTACGAAGGCGTAATCAGGCTCTATTTTGAAGGTCGCACAATGAGCGCCGCTCGGACGGGCGGTCTCCTCTCTTGCCGAGAGTGTAAGATAAACGTCGCCCGCAAGCTCCTCGCGAGGAGTGTCTATGATAGCTCTTGCGGCTATCGCTCCGCAAGCCTTGTCGTCAAACGCCTTGCCTGCCATAAATTTTCTATTCATTACCGAATAAACGGGTGAAAATCCGACGGGAGTTCCCACGGGAACAAGCTCGGAAAGCTCTTCCTTGGTATATCCAAGACCGACGTCTATAAGCAGAGCGTCGATGGGTGTGAGCTTGCCGTCGTTACCCGAGCGGAGATGGGGCGGCGTGGATATTACCACTCCGCGAAGAGTCTCCTTGCCGTAAACGACAACGTCAGCCGCCTGCATTATAGCAGGATCTATGCCGCCGAGGTTGAGCATTCTGAGGAATCCGCCCTCAAGAATATCGGTAACTATAAGTCCGACCTCGTCAAAATGCGCGTCCACTAAGATCTTCGGTGCGCCCTCTCTGCCACATCTCTTGATAAGCACGTGGCTTCCTACGGCGTCGGTCATGATCTCGTCAAAATCCTTGCCGTATATCTCTCTTACTCTCTCCGCGCCTCTGTATTCAAAGCCCGAGAGAGAGGGCACCGAGCAAAGTGCCACTATATCCTCTTGCAAGCGCTCTGCGCTTGCGTATTGCTTTCTTTCTTCGTTCATAATTATCCCCAATACTTTTTGTCGAGGCTTCTGTACTGTATCGCCTCTGCTATATGATTTGCTTTTATCGTTTCCGACGCGTCCATATCGGCTATCGTGCGAGCCACTCGCATAACTCTGTCGTATCCTCGCGCCGACATTCCCATTCGCTCGTAAGCCGCCTTGAGTATCGCGCTTGCGGCAGGCTCCATAACGCAATATTTGCGGATATCCGCCGCGTCAAGCTGAGCGTTGCACCATATTTTCCTCTCGCTCTGCTCTCCCATTCGATCAAGGGCGTAGCGGCGAGCCTTTGCCACTCTCTCGCGTATTACTGCCGAGCTCTCAGCAGGCGCGCTGTTCTCGGAAAGCTCGTCGTAGGAAAGCGAGGGAAGCTCTATCTGTATGTCTATTCTGTCAAGCATCGGTCCGCTTATCTTGGATATGTATCTCTTGACGTCGCCGGGATGACAGGTGCAGGGCTTGGTCGGATGCCCGAAATATCCACACCTGCAAGGGTTCATCGCGCCGACGAGCATAAACGAGCAGGGGTAGGTAACTCTGCCGTTCGCTCTCGTTATAGTCACGCGTCTGTCCTCAAGCGGCTGACGGAGCGCATCGGTCACCTGCTTTGGAAATTCGGGAAGCTCGTCAAGGAAAAGCACGCCGTTGTGCGCGAGTGAGACCTCGCCCGGCAGAGGATTTATGCCTCCTCCGACAAGGCTGACCGAACTCATGGTGTGGTGAGGCGAGCGGAAGGGGCGCTGTGAGATCAGCGAAACTCCGTCCTTGAGCACGCCTGCGACCGAGTGTACCTTTGTGCATTCAACCGCCTCCTCAAAGGTCAGCGGCGGCATAATGCCCGGAATACGCTTTGCAAGCATCGACTTTCCCGTTCCGGGAGGGCCGATGAGAAGTATATTATGACCGCCCGCGGCGGCTATCTCAACCGCTCTCTTGGCCATCGTCTGCCCCTTGACGTCAGCAAAATCAAGCGCCGCCGTCCTCATAGCGTTCTCAAAGGCAGATCTATCACATTCAGTAGGCGAAAGGAGCTTCTCACCGTTAAGATGAAGCACGAGGTCGCGCACGCTCTTGACCGAATATACCTTTATTCCCTCAACAGCCGCCGCCTCGCCCGCGTTCTCAGCAGGGGCGTAGAACTCGCGAAATCCCGCGTCTCTTGCGGCAACGCACATACAAAGCACGCCCTTTACCGAGCGGAGCTCGCCCGAGAGCGAAAGCTCGCCGACGAAGCACTTGTCCGAGAAGTCCACCTCTTGACGAAGGATACCGCCGCAGCGCATTATCGACATCAGTATCGCGGTGTCAAAGGCAGAGCCCTCTTTTTTACGGTCTGCGGGGGCGAGATTGAGCATCAGCTCAATAGACGGAAAATGATACCCACTGTTCTCACACGCCGTGCGGACTCTCTCCTTTGCCTCTCTTACGGCAAGGTCGGGCAGTCCGACAAGCTGAAATTCGGGTATTCTTGAACGCGCGTTGCATTCAACCGTAACTATATAACCGTCAATGCCGAAAAGTCCGGCGCTGTAAGCAGTTGATAGCATCTCTCGTCTCCCTTCAAAAAATATACATATTTATTTTAACACATTTTTTTGATATTTACAATAGGTTAAGCAAATTCCTTGCCAAAATTGCCGCTATTTTCTAAAAGAAAACTACGCGATAGTAGCGGGGTTCTGTAAAGGCTATGCCGATAAAAAATAAAAGATATCAAGATTAGCGAATGGTGTGTTAGTGAGAGGCTCCCTCCGGGAGGGAGCTCCCGACGAAGTCGGGTGAGGGAGAGCGCGTTACGATAGAATTAGTACAAATTCAAAGTTGCGCGGGCTCCTTCCACCGCAAGCGGTCCCCCTTCCTCCCGGAGGAAGGCTATATTATCGCCTGACAGTACACCTAAAAGGTGTAACACACTAACCTAAACGGGCAAGGCGTGTGAAAAAGGACAGAGACGAAAAATCTCTGTCCTTTTGTAATGTAGGGGCGTTCATTGAACGCCCGCGGGCGACCACTGGTCGCCCCTACAA
>JAFVRA010000007.1 GCA_017504545.1 Clostridia bacterium
AAATTTGCAATCATATATATAAATTTGTAAAAAAAATATCGTCTTTGTATATATTTACTCTTGAAAATAAAATAAAAAAGTTGTATAATATAAGAGAAAAAGTGTTTTTATCGGAGGGTGGGCAGGATTCGCCCGAAGCTGCCGATAATAGCACACGCTGGAGATATAAGAAGGGAGTAAGCACGGATGGAAAAAAATAAGTATTTTGCAGATGCAAAAAGCAAAGTGCAGACTATCGTCGGTGCATTTCTTATATTCCTTCTTATATTCGCGCTTGTTTATTTCCTTTGGAGCCTGATGCAGTATAACGACGCTATGGAGGAAAAGGCTGAGCGCGAGGAGTACGTTTCCAAGCTTAAGGACGATATACAGCGCCTTGAGTATATGGTTGACGCGCCTCTTGACGACGAGTTCAAGATACGCGTTGCGCGTGAAAAGCTCGGAATGTGCTTTCCCGATGAGATAATATTCTACGGAGAGTACGAATAAAGCTTCTAAGAGAAAGGAACCTCTAATGAAAAAGATGAACGATATGGCCGAGTATCTGTTCCATCAGGGAACTAACTACAGAGCCTATGAATACCTCGGCGCGCATAAGACCGACGGCGGATACGTCTTCAGAGTCTGGGCGCCTAACGCCGATAAAGTATTCCTTGCGGGAGACTTCAACGATTGGAGTGAGGATGCTCCGCTTGATAGAATAAGTGAGGGCGGTATCTGGGAGATAACGCTCGGCAATGATAGAATAAGTGCAGGGAACAAGTATAAATATAAGATCTACGGCTGCGGACAGGTGCATTTCAAGGCAGATCCGTACGCTACCGTGGCGGGACTTCCACCCGAAACGGCGTCTGTAGTACCTGCATGTTCGGAATACGAATGGAGAGATAGCGGCTGGCTTGCATACCGCAAGAAAAACGCGGGCAAATTCTACAGCCTGCCGATGAATATATACGAGCTTCACATGGGCTCGTGGAGGAGACACGAGGACGGTACGCCATTTAATTACACAGAGCTTGCAAGAGAGCTTGCTCCGTACGTAAAGCAGATGGGATATACGCATATCGAGATGATGCCTCTGACCGAGTATCCCTTTGAGGGCTCGTGGGGCTATCAGGTGTCGTCCTATTTCGCCCCCACGACGAGATACGGCACCGCCGACGAGCTCAAGGGCTTTATAGACTCGATGCACGAGGCGGGCATAGGCGTGATACTCGACTGGGTGCCTGCTCATTTCCCAAAGGACCGCTTCGGACTTTATGAGTTTGACGGCAAGCCGCTCTACGAGTATCAGGGAGCTGACCGTATGGAGCACGCAGGCTGGGGAACGAGACGCTTTGACGTCGGCAGAAACGAGGTGCAGAGCTTCCTTGTATCAAGCGCGTCTTATTGGCTGCGTGAATTCCATATCGACGCTATCAGAGTTGACGCGGTGGCGTCAATGATATACCTTGATTACGATAAGCTTCCGGGCGAGTGGGTTCCAAACATTTACGGAGACAACCGTTGCCTCGAGGCGATAGCATTCTTCAGAAAGCTGAACTCACACGTCAAGGGAGAATTTCCCGACGTTCTGATGATAGCCGAGGAATCGACCGCTTGGGCAAATATCACCACCTTTGATAACGAGGGGCTTGGATTTGACCTCAAGTGGAATATGGGATGGATGAACGACACGCTCGCGTACGCTGAGCTTGATCCCATCTACAGAAAGTATCATCACAATAATCTGAACTTCTCTCTGACCTACTCTTTCAGCGAGAAATATATCCTTTCGATATCTCACGACGAGGTGGTTCACGGAAAGAGATCATTCCTTGACAAGATGTCAGGTGACTATTGGCAGAAATTTGCGGGAGCGCGCGCCTTTATGGGCTATATGATGATGCACCCCGGCAAAAAGCTCAATTTTATGGGCGGAGAGATAGGACAGTTTCGTGAGTGGGACTATGAGGGCGAGATAGAATGGTTCTTGCTTGAGTATGAATCTCACGCTAAGTTCCAACGCTATGTAGCCGAGCTTAACCACTTCTACCTCTCACAGCCTGCCCTTTGGCAGATAGATGGCTCGTGGGACGGATTTAAGTGGATAGATCCCGACGACAATGAGCGTAGCATCATATCCTACCGCCGTATTGCCAAGGACGGCAAGGAGCTTCTCGTGCTTATAAACTTCACACCTGTGGTTTACGAGAAATTCCTGCTCGGCACGGACGTAAGCGGGACATACGAGGAGATATTCAACTCGGACGACGCTCGCTTCGGCGGAAGCGGAGTGATAAACGTGGGCGATCTTAAAACTACGGGAAGAGGAATAAGCTCCTGTAGAGACTCTGTAGAGATCAGAGTTCCGCCTCTTGCCATCACGGTGCTTCGCTGCAAGAGAAAAGCGCCCGTAAGAAAGACAAGCCATTCAAAAAAGATCAAGAATTAAATTTTAAAATACTAAGAAAAGACCCAAACAGCGCAAATACCACTTGATACAGCGACAATATTAATTACGGATTTTCCGAAAAGAATGGAGGATTATATGTTCAAGAAAAAAGAATGTGTTGCTATGCTCCTTGCAGGCGGACAGGGTAGCCGCCTTTACGCGTTGACCGAAAAGACCGCGAAGCCTGCGGTCTCATTTGGCGGAAAGTACAGAATTATTGATTTTCCGCTCTCCAACTGTATCAACTCAGGCGTTGATACGGTAGGCGTTCTCACACAGTATCAGCCTCTCGTGCTCAACGATTACATCGGCAACGGTCTTCCTTGGGACCTTGACCGTGCGGTAGGCGGAGTTAAAATATTGCCTCCTTATCAGGGCAAGAAGGGCGCTGACTGGTATAAGGGTACGGCTAACGCTATATATCAGAATCTGCAGTTTATCGATATGTATTCTCCCGACTACGTTATCATCCTCTCGGGCGACCACATATACAAGATGGACTACAACAAGATGCTCAAGGCTCATAAGAAAATGAACGCCGACTGCACCATAGCAGTCATCGACGTTCCGATCGAGGAGGCAAGCCGCTTCGGAATCATGAGTGTTGACGAGAACGACAGAATTTTCAAGTTCGCGGAAAAGCCCAAGAATCCCGACAGCACCAAAGCGTCTATGGGTATTTACATCTTCTCTAAGGAGTGTCTCTTTAAGTATCTTATCGCAGATGCGGCAGATCCCAACAGCTCTAACGACTTTGGTAAGAACATAATCCCCGCAATGCTCGCAAACGGCGAGAAGATGTACGCCTACTCCTTCAACGATTATTGGAAGGACGTCGGAACTATCGATTCTCTCTGGGAGGCAAATATGGACCTTCTCGGCGAGGAGCCCGCGCTCAATCTCAACGATGAGGCGTGGAGAATATACTCGAGACATACCGCACATTCGCCTCAGTACGTTGGCGCTGACGCAAGCATAGTCAACAGTAGCATAACAGAGGGCTGTGACATCTACGGAACGGTCAGAAACTCTGTTCTCGGCTCGGGCGTAGTCGTAATGCCCGGTGCCGAGGTTATTGATTCGGTTATTATGGCTGACTGTGTCATAGGCGAGGGAGCGTGTGTTTCCTACGCTATTCTCGACTCCGACGTAAAGGTCGGAAACGGCTGCACAGTCGGTAAGTCCCGTGAGAAAGCAAAGGGAATTGCCGTGGTCGGTACAGGTATAAGCATTCCCGACGGCACCACCGTTGAGGATGGCGCTATGATATACGACAGTTCAGATCTTGTAAAGGAGGCGTAAGATATGTCAGTAGCAGGCTTGATATTTTCTAACATTCACAATTCCGCTATTCCCGAGCTCACGAGTGTTCGTACTATGGCATCGGTGCCTTACGGCTGCCGTTACCGCCTCGTGGATTTCCCGCTTTCCAATATGGTAAATTCGGGTATCACCAAGATAGGCATAATCACACATAACAACTATCAGTCGCTTATGGATCATATAGGCACGGGTAAGGACTGGGATCTTGCACGCCGCTCGGGCGGTATAAGAATACTCCCGCCCTTCATCGCGGCATACAGTAACGCGAGTGCCGCAAAGCTTTATTCCACGAGACTTGAGGCGCTGATGGGAGTTACCAATTTCATCTCCAAGTGCACTGAGGAATATATCGTTCTCTCTGATTGTGACGGCATCTGCAATATAGACTTGACTAAGGTCATCGACGATCATATCAAGAAGAACGCCGACGTAACTATAGTCACGAGGACCGTAAAGTCCGCAAAGGAGGTATCTCCCGAGGGAGCTACTGAGGTAAAGTGCGACGAGAACGGAATGGCTACCGAGGTATCGGCATACCTTAAGCACGAGGGCGACGCCGAGATAAGCACGAATATCCTCGTTGCAAACAGACTTTTCCTTCTGAACGCAGTAAATGACGCGAGCGCACACGGCTACAACCATTTCTATAAGGATATCATCGCACGCCGTATTAACCGCGCGCGTATAAACTGCTATCACTATGACGGCATCTACCTGCAGGTCACCTCGCTTGAGAGCTATTTCGATTGCTCTATGAAGCTTCTTGACCCCGAGGTACGCCACGGACTTTTCACTAAGGATAGCCCCATCTATACAAAGCTTCGTAACTCGGCTCCTACGGTGTATTCCGAGGACTCCAAGATAACCAATTCTTACGTCGCTGACGGATGCGTTATCGAGGGAACGGTAGAGAATTCTATCATCTTCAGAGGAGTACACGTAGGCAAAGGAACAGTTATAAAGAATTCTATTCTTCTTCAGGATACCTTTATAGGACATAACGCATCGCTCAACTGCGTTATAACCGACAAGAACGTCGTTATTCGCAACAACAGAATTCTCTCCGGACACGAGAGTATGCCTTTCTTCATATCCAAGGGCGCGATGGTCTGATAAGACAAGCGTTGTTCTAAATCAAAGGAAAGGATATAGGAAAAATGAAAAAATTACTTTTTGTCGGTGCAGAGGTAATGCCCTTTGCGGCAACGGGCGGACTTGGCGACGTGCTCGGCTCGCTCCCCTCAGCTATAATAGAGGCAAGCGGCGGCGAGACCGACGTCAGAGTGGTTATGCCGCTTTACCGCTCGGTATCTGAGAGCTGGCGCTCTCAGATGACGCTCGTTTACGAGGGCGAGGTAGCACTCTCCTGGAGACGTCAGTACTGCGGTATATATTCACTTGTCAAGGACGGAGCGACCTACTACTTCGTTGACAACAAATATTATTTTGACCGCGACACGCTTTACGGCTACGGCGACGAGGGCGAGAGATTTGCCTTCTTCTCAAAGGTTGCCGCAGAGCTTCCGAGACTCGTCGGCTACTATCCCGACGTAGTTCACGCGCACGATTGGTCTGCCGCGCTCACACTCGTTTATATCAACGAGAAGTTCAGATCGGTTGAGGGCTACGAGAACATCAAGACGGTGTTCACTATCCACAATATCGAGTATCAGGGCAAGTACGATTTTGCTATACTCGGCGACGTGTTTGAGCTTGATCACAGATCAAGACACATCGTTGAATACGACGGCTGCATCAATCTGATGAAGGGCGCTATCGCCTCTGCCGACCTTGTTACGACGGTAAGCCAGAGATACGCCGAGGAGATATGCTCTCCCGAATATGCGCACGGCCTTGACAGGATCCTCCGCGACTCAAGCGACAAGCTTCTCGGAATTCTCAACGGTATAGACTACAAATACTACGATCCCGCTAACGATAACGTCATTGTGAAGAATTACACGTGGCGCTCGCAGGGAAAGAAATACGAGAATAAGACCGCGCTCCAGAGAGAACTTGGACTGCCTGAGAGAGAGGACGTACCGATGATATCTCTCATCTCGCGCCTTGCTTCTCATAAGGGACTTGACCTCGTTACAAGGATGATCTACCGCCTCGTTGGCGAGAAAGACGTTCAGTTCGTCGTGCTCGGCAAGGGCGAGAGCGAGTATGAGATATTCTTCAGAGGTCTTGAGGAGACATTCCCCGATAAGGTCAGAGCGCTTATCACATACGACAGAGATCTGTCCAAGCGCATATACGCCGCAAGTGATATATTCATGATGCCCTCCAAGAGCGAGCCCTGCGGACTCTCTCAGATGATCGCGTCGCGCTACGGTGCAATACCCGTGGTTCGCGAGACGGGCGGACTCTACGACTCCATAAAGGGCTTTTGGCTCGACGGAGACAAGATCAAGGGTAACGGATTCACCTTTGCGGGATATAACGAATACGAGCTTGAGGAGCGTACGGGCGCGGCTATCGACCTCTGGAACAATGCCGAGCTTCGCAAAAAGTTCGTAGGTAAGATCATGAGAATAGACTTCTCGTGGAAGAATTCTGCAAACAGTTATTTGGAAATGTACAACAGACTTTGGAAGAATAACTGAGATCAAATCTAAAGCGATAATAGATTCGGACACCCGAAGGCTGTTATAACCTTTGGGTGCCCCGAATTTTTGTTTGAAAGGAAAATCGAAAACCAATGGAAAACACAGCACTTACTACAATGCAGGTGAAGGACAATATAGAGCCAAGCTTTCGAGATATTTCGGATGCACACCTGCGGAAGCATCTAAGGATCAGATGTATAAGGCGGTCGCTATGACCGTAAGAGATATGCTCACCTCTAAGAGAAACGATTTCAAGCACGAGGTAAACAAGACAGAGTCTAAGAGAGTTTACTATATGTGTATGGAATTCCTTCTCGGTCGCTCCTTAAAGACAAGCCTTGGTAACCTCGGACTTATGGAGGAGTACAGAGAGGCTCTCGGAGAGTACGGTATAGACCTTAACGATATGTTTGAATGTGAGCCTGATGCAGGTCTCGGAAACGGCGGTCTCGGCCGTCTTGCCGCTTGCTTTATGGACTCGCTCGCATCTCTCGATTATCCCGCAACGGGATTTTCTATCTGTTACGAATACGGCTTCTTCAAGCAGATGATAGTCGACGGTATTCAGGTAGAGCTTCCTGACGTGTGGCTCCCGGGCGGAGAGGTATGGTTAGTTCCGAGAACAGACCGAACCTACCACATCAAGATGGGCGGCCGCGTGCGCGAGGAATGGCGCGAGGGACATATGGAGGTCATCTACGAGGACTGTGAGGAGATAGAGGCTGTTCCTTATGATATGATGGTATCGGGCGCTGACAGTAAGGCTGTAAGCCGTCTCCGTCTCTGGAAGGCGAGAGATTAAGGAACTTCAATATGAGCCTCTTTACTCAGGGACAGTACGCAAGAGCGGTGGAGGAAAGCACGAATGCCGAGACTATCTCTAAGGTGCTTTACCCCTCGGATAACCACCTTGAAGGAAAGCTGCTCAGACTTTCTCAGCAGTACTTCCTTGTGTCCGCATCCTGCCAGAGCATCATCCACGATCACATGGCAGTCTACGGCAAGATAGACAACCTTGCGGATAAGATAGCTATCCACATCAACGATACTCACCCCGCACTCTGCATTCCCGAGCTTATGAGAATACTCATCGACGATTACTTCATCTCTTGGGAGAGAGCGTGGGATATGGTAGTAAAGATATGCTCCTACACCAACCACACCGTAATGCCCGAGGCGCTTGAGAAGTGGAACGAGGATCTCTTCAAGCTCCGTCTCCCGAGAATATATTCTATCATCAAGGAGATAAACGAGCGCTTCTGTAAGGACGCGTGGAACGCTTTCCCGGGCAACTGGAACAGAATTTCCGCGATGAGCATTATCGGCTACGGACAGGTGCGTATGGCGAACCTCTGCGTTATCGGCTCTCATTATATCAACGGAGTTTCCAAGCTCCACTCGGATATTCTCGTAAAGTCGATATTCAAGGATTTCTACGCCATGTACCCCGAGAGATTCGGCAACGTGACCAACGGTATCGCACACCGCCGTTGGCTCTGCTACTCAAACCCCAAGCTCGCAGGACTTCTTGACGAGACTATCGGCACGGGCTACCGCCACGATCCTATTCAGCTCAATAAATTCGCTGAATTTGCTGACAATAAGGAAGTGCTTGACCGCGTCAGAGCAATAAAGCATCAGAACAAGATAGAGTTTTCCAACCTGCTTTACCGCAAGACAGGCAAGCTTATAGACACACATTCGATGTACGACGTTCAGATAAAGCGCCTGCACGAGTACAAGAGACAGCTCCTTAACGTGCTCAATATAATCGGACTCTACCTTGACATCAAGGATAACCCGAACGCCGACTTCCAGCCGATAAGCTTTATGTTCGGTGCTAAGGCGGCTCCCGGTTACTACCACGCTAAGAGAATAATCAATCTCATCTACTGTCTCGGCAAAGAGATAGAGAACGATCCTATTGCCAAGAGCAAGCTTGCAGTAGCATTCCTTGAGGACTACAACGTAAGTATGGCAGAGGCTCTCGTTCCTGCGGCTGAGATAAGCGAGCAGATATCCATGGCAGGTAAGGAAGCGAGCGGCACGGGCTGTATGAAGCTTATGATGAACGGCGCTATGACCATCGGTACGCTTGACGGCGCAAACGTCGAGATGCTTGCAGAGGTAGGCAAGGATAATATGTATATCTTCGGACTCACGAGCGCCGAGGTGGACGATCTCTGGCAGAGAGGCTACAACAGCGCTGAGTTCTACACCTGCAATCAGAAGATACAGCGCATAATCAACGCGCTCACGGTTGGCTTTGCGGGCGAGTCCTTCGCGGATATTGCAAATTATCTTACCAAAGGTCCCGGAATTGCCGATCCCTTTATGTGCCTTGCAGACTTTGAGTCCTACCGTATGACACACGACAGAGCGGTAAGAGACTACGCAAACAAGGAAAAGTGGAACCGTATGTCGCTTATGAACATCGCGGGTGCAGGCTTCTTTGGCGCAGACCGTTCTATCAACGAGTACGCCGAGAACATCTGGGGAATCAAGAGACTTACAGACAAGTAAAATAAAAAACAGAGGAAAATTTAGAGCGATGTTGACGAAAATTTCCGATTGGGCAGAGTGCCTGCCCGTCATTCGCAAAAGAATAGAAAACAGAGACGTGTCGGGAAGAGGAAGCTTCGCTTTTGGAGAGACCTTTGAACTTATTGCCGAAGTGCCGAGAAAGCTCGGCGCTTCGGCGGTGGTCCTCCGCATAAACAAGGACGGAGAGCCTGACTGCGATATGCCGCTTTCCTTTACTTCAACCGATGGTGTGGCAGATACCTACAGCCTTACTGTTGATACCGCAGAGCTTTGCGGAGAGGATGAGGACGGTATTTTCTTTTACGAGCTGCTTTTCCTTCGCGGACTCGACACGCTCTTTACCTCAACGCGTAACAACGTTGATTTTGTGACGTCCTCTCACTCCGAGGGGCGCTTTATGCTCCTCGTCTACCGAGCTGACGCCAAGACTCCGTCTTGGTTTGAAGGAAGGACTATGTATCAGATCTTCGTTGACAGATTTGCTATTGGCAAGGGCGAGGTAGGCAAGCGCGACGACGTGATCATCAATCCCGATTGGGAGGGCGGCGTGCCGCAGTATGCCGAGATCGCGGGAGGCGAGGTCAAGAACAATATGTTCTTTGGCGGAAACCTTTGGGGTGTGGCTGAAAAGCTTGATTACCTCAAGTCTATGGGTGTGGGAGTTATCTACCTCAACCCTATTTTCAAGGCATACTCAAACCATAAATACGACACCGCCGATTACTACGAGATAGACTCGATGTTCGGCGGCAGAGAAGCCTTTATGCACCTTCTTTCTAAGGCGGCGGAGGCTGATATAAAGATAATTCTCGACGGTGTGTTCAACCACACGGGTGACAACAGTCTTTATTTTGACAGATACGGCGAATACGGAGGCAAGGGCGCGTATTCCGATAAGAGCTCCCTCTACCGTGGCTGGTACAGCTTTGATAGCAAGGGAGATAAATACGAATGTTGGTGGGGAATAAAGATACTTCCTCGCCTTAACCACGAAAACGAGAGCTGCCGACGCTTCTTCACAGCAGAGGACGGAGTCGGTGCTTACTATATAAAGCAGGGCGTTGCAGGCTGGCGTCTTGACGTTGCGGACGAGCTGTCAGATAGCTTTCTTGACGAGTTCGCAGGTAGCGTGAAGTCGGCGAGCGGCGGCGAGGCGGTCATCATCGGCGAGGTGTGGGAAAACGCCGCCGAGAAGATAGCCTACGGAAAGCGCAGACGCTACCTGCGCGGCAGACAGCTTGACAGCGTTATGAACTATCCATTCCGTGACGGAGTGCTTGGGTATATCACTCAAAAGGATGCTGAGCCCTTCTCCGACGTGTTGAAGTCGATATACTCAACCTACCCGAAGCACGTCTCGGACTGTCTGATGAACATAATCGGCACTCACGATACAGAAAGAGTGCTGACGGTGCTTGGAAAACAAAGCACTAAGACAACCGAGGGGACGGGAAGTGAGCTTGCGGCAAAGCGCCTGAGCGCAAAAGAACGTGCGGAGGCGATCAAGCGACTTATGCTTGCCGCATCGATTCAGTACACGGTCTACGGCGTTCCGTCGGTCTACTACGGAGACGAGGCGGGAATTGAGGGATATCGCGACCCCTTCTGCCGCCTGCCGTATCCTTGGGGCAGAGAAGAAGCGAGCCTTGTGGAGCATTACAAGCGCCTTGGAGCGATAAGACGTGAGAATTCCGACGTCTTGGCAAGCGGTGAGTTCTTTGTTGAGCGCGCCGAGGGCGGTCTGCTCTGCTATAGAAGAAATAGCGGGCGCGGCGAGATATGCGTTATCGCAAACGCCGCGGACGAGACGGCGGAATATAAGCTTAAGGGCAAATGGATAGATCTTTTGAGCGGCAAGTCTTACGGCGGCAATGTTGGCGCGGTGAGTGCCGTGATACTCAGAAAAATATAGGACGGAGAGAAAAATGGGACTTTTCGGCAGAAAAAAGCTTGATCCCAACAGTAAGAAGTTCCGTTGGGAAATGGCGCGCTCGGTAGAGGGCCAGCACATAAAATACGTAACTGAGAAGAAGGATAACGTTGACGAGGTCATCGGTCGCAACGGCGGTCTTAATATCCGCAACGACGAGTTTATAGTTTACGCATCTGCGAAGGTGCTCTTTCGTTGCAAGGTCGATGATCTTCAGATATGGGAGCTTCTTTCAAAGGACGGCGTGGTGCTGACGGGCCCCGATATTGAGAGCGGCGGCAGAGAGCGTACGGTAGTGGCGTATTACGTCTATTACAGAAAGTAGGCGGCTATGCTTGTAAATGATGCTTACTATATGAAGGAAGCCTTGGAGCAGGCAAAATTGGCGGCAGAGAAGGGAGAGATCCCCGTGGGTGCGCTCGTGGTGGATAGCGAGAGCGGCGAGATACTTGCCGCGGCGCATAATCTGCGCGAGAGCAACAAAAGCGCGATAGCGCACGCCGAGGTGCTTGCGATCGAGGAGGCGTGTAAGAAAAGAGGTAGCTGGCGGCTTCACGGCTGTACTCTTTACGTAACTCTCGAGCCCTGCCCGATGTGTGCGGGAGCGCTCGTCAACTCAAGGATAGACCGCGTGGTGTACGGTGCAAAGGATATGCTCGCGGGCTGTTGCGGAAGCGTGATAAACTTTAACTCTTACCCATTTAACCACTCGTTTGCTATAGAGGGCGGCGTGTGCGAGGATGAGTGCAGGGCGCTTTTGCAGGAATTCTTTAATAAAAAAAGGTCAGAGCAGATATGATCTGCTCTGACCTTTCTTTTTGTATAACGAAAACCACGCGATAGTCGCGTGGTTCAAAA
>JAFVRA010000105.1 GCA_017504545.1 Clostridia bacterium
AACGCCAAATAACAAGGTGAGAACCGTAATCAAGCCTTCCCCAGCGGGGAAGGGGGACCGCTTGCGGTGGATGAGGAGAGCCTTGATATTAAACTAACTTTTTCTCCTCATCCGTCAGCCAGCTCCGCTTCGCTCCGTGTCTGCCACCTTCCCCGCTGGGGAAGGCTTCCCTGTAACATTGCGTTAGGCAAGGCGGGAGGATAATATCCTCCCGTTTTGTCAAAGGAGAAAAATAAGGCAGACCTGCTTTGCAGGTCTGCCTTGTATTTTTTGATCTACGCTCAGTTGAGCTTGCTCTTGAGAGCGTCGGGGATAGCGGGGAACTCGATGTCGCCGATAGCGAGGTAGCCGGAAGCGGTTACCTTATCTTCGCCCATCTTCGCGTTAAGAGCAAAGTCTGCTCTCTCAGCACCGTTCATAGTAACAGAAGCGTCAAGCGTGAAGTTCTTATAAGCAAACTCGGAAACGCTTGCAAGCTTAGTTATCTTTTCCTCTAACTCAAAGGTCTCGGGGTTAATAGTAGAAGTGATCTCGTAAGCCGCCTCAACGGTATGGTCAACGTCGAGAGTGAGCATCTTGCCGCTCTCCTCTTCGAGCTTGCTCATATCAAGATCAAACGCAATGGTGGTCTTTGTGATAAGGCAAATATCAGTCAAAGGCGCAAAGGTATCGTCGAATGTGAAGCCGTCGTCGATGAAATCATCTCCGTCGGAGATAGAGCCGTTGATATCTGTTTCAAAGTCAACCCTTGAAGAGGGAGTCATAATGGGAGTGTCGATGAACGAATAGTCGTAATCGTAGCCGTAGATCTCAGCCGTTGCCTTAGCGCCGACGAGCTCGTTCTCTACGATAACGGTGCTAAGCTCTATCTTAGAGGTTCTTATCTCGTTCATTTCGGGCTCGCCAACGTTTGCGGTCCACTCAGCCTTAACAGACTTGAGATTCTTCGCGTCGTCGGTAAGAGCAACCTCAATTTTAGCCGACTTGAAGTCGAAGGATTCATCGGCAGGCTTTACCGATACTGCGATCTTTGTGATCTCCTCGGCGCCTGTAGCGACAAGGATCTCCAGACCTGCGGACTCAAGACCTGCCTTGAGCTCAGCCTTTACTTCTTCAAGGCTCTCTGCGGGAATTTTTTCACCTGCGATCACAGCAATATTCTCAGCGACAAGCTCATAGATGTAGTCGTTAGAAACGAGAAGCATATCACCCTTTTCGGTGAGGTGCTCTTCCTTGAGTGCGGGGATCTTGATCTTGGAGATAAGATCCTCGGGATTTACGCCTGCATCAGCGTAGATGTCCTCGGGAGATATTGCGACCTCGTTGACGGTCTCCCAAACGCCGTCGATAAGCGCGTAGACAGAGATCTTCTCGTCGCCGATCTTACCGAACATTTCTTCAGCATCATAGCCCTCTTCCTTGAGAGAAACGTAGAAGTTTCCGTTCTTTACAGCCGCGATGATAGAGCCGCTGCCATCGGGAGTGGTGAGGTTTGCCTCTGCTCTTGCGGAAACCTTCTGAAGCTCCTCAAGAGAGCTCTCGGTAGTGCTGAGGAAGGTAGCAAGGTCTATTTTGTTGAATGCCTGTGTGGCAACCTCTTTATTGACAGGGGAGGGAGGCTCGGTTGCCTCGGGCTCGGTCGCGTCTGCACCGTTATTGTCGGTTGTATCTGCGCCCTTGTCATCAGAGCTGTTACAAGAGGTGAATACTGCTGCTACTGAAAGGCAGAGTATAAGTGCGAGAATAATTGCTAAAAGCTTTTTCATTGTTTTGTTCCTCCTTTGGAAAATAAGTATAATGATAAAATTAAAATGTTTTTGTGGTCAAGTGTTTATCAGTAGAGAAGCTTCTTATCCTTGATGAAGCTTACCAGCTCGTCTGCGGCTGCGTAGTGCGCTTCAAGATCGGGATGTCCGTTTGCGCCCTCGTTGTTATAGGTCATCTTGAAGGTGTAGATATCGTTTTCCTCGCCGCCAAGCTGCTCGATAACGTCAAACGCCCAGGAGTCGCATCCGTATCCGCCGAAATTGTACGCCCAGATTATCGGTACGTTCTCGCCGTAGGATTCGCGGAGATAATCGATGAGAGCTATCATCTTGGTCTTAAAGCCGTTCTCGCTACTGCCGCAATCCTGGTCGTTAGTGCCGAGGTTGATGACGATAATATCGGGGGTTCTGGGATCGTAGTGAGTCACGTTCATGTGTCTGTGATAAGACTCGTTCTTGTAGTAATCCATAATAGAGAATGAGGTCCAGCCCTTGTCTATACCAACGCCGCTGCACGCCGCGATGGAGTAGTCTGCGCCGAGCTCTTCACACGCGAGAACTGCGTAAGACTGAGTTCCGTCCTGCCAGAGAGCAGAGCCGGGGTCAGATGCTCCGGGCTTGCCGATGTTGCCGTAAGCGGCGGTAAGGCTGTCGCCGACAAATTCAATGTAATAGTCCTTGTCGTCGGGCGAATACTCGTCAAGATAGCCTACTATAGTAACGCCCTTGAGGATAGAGAGCGACTGAGAGGATTCGGTCTGGGTGAGAAAGCGGATGTGATGCTCTGCGGGCTCGTCGCCAAGATCAGCTATGGTAATGTACTCTGTGTTCTTGTCGGCAAAGAGTCTCTCCTTAACGCGCTCACCGTCTACGAATACCGTAAAGTAGGTGTCTCTGTCGCATTCGAGCTCGATATCAACGTCGCCCTTCATTACGCCCGAAAACTCAATACCCGAAGCGCTGTGGTCGCAGATGATGCCGTCCTTGGCGTAATAAACGCGGCCGCAGATCTTGAACTGACGCCAGTCGTCAGCAAGAGAGTAGGATGCGGAAACTATAGGTCTGCTCGGAGCATCCGTGGGCTTTTCCGTGGGCTTTTCCGTGGGCTTTTCGGTAGGCTTCTCGGTAGGAGCCTCGGTGGGCTTCTCGGTAGGCTTATCGGTAGGCGCGTCTGTTGCGGGCGCGTCGGTGCTCTGGTTATCGGTAGAGTTACAGCCGATAATGGAGAACAGCATGCAGAGCGAAAGGATAGCGCAGATAACGTGTATAAGCTTCTTCATTTTTCTCTCTCCTTAAAAGTGTTTTATCAGTAAAGAAGGTCGTTTTCGTTTATGAAGGTGACAAGCTCGTTTGCAACGGTGGTGTGAGCCTTGTGATTAGGGTGGCTCGTGCCGCCATCGTTGTTTCTTGTGACCTTGAGGGTGTAGAGGCCTGCCGCCTCTCCGCCCATCTCGGTAAGAGTTTCAAGAACGAGGTCCTGCTTGCCGTAGTTCATCATATCGTATATCCAGACTATTTTAACGCTCGGATCGTAGGAGTCGTAAACGAGATTTACAAGCTCCTTTACTCGAGCCTTGAAGTCCTTGGTGTTGCAGCCCTTGGTCTGATCGTTCGTGCCGAGGTTGATGACCACGAGGTCGGGCGTGCGGGGGAAGTCGTACTTTGCCTCGGTGTCTCTGAAGTAAGAAGCGCAGGGGTAGTACTGATTTTCGATATAGCTGTTCCAGCCCGTGCAGATGCCGATGCTGCTGCAGCTTACAAGAGAAAAGTCGGCGTCAAGCGCCTCTGCGGCCTGGAAAGCGTAGTTGCTGGTAGCGTCCTGATACTCGTATGTCTTGTCGGTATTGGATGTCGTCGAGGACGAGCCGAATATGCCCGTTCCGCTCGTGATGCTGTCGCCGATGAACTCAATATAGAAGAGCTTGTCGGCAGGGGCTGCCTCAAGATATCCCGTAAGAGTTACGCCCGTGATGGTCGAGAGCGATCTCTTAGGCTCGGTCTGCTTGAGAACGCGAATGCTGTGCTCACCCTGCTCGTCGCCGAAGTCGGCGATGGTGATGGACGAATCGTCGGGAGTAACGAGAAATCTCTTATCTACTCTCTCACCGTCGATAAAGACCGTGTAATAAGTATTTCTATCGACCTTAAGCTCGAGAATGACCTCTCCCGTCATAACTCCGCTGAATTCAAGTCCGGATGCCGAAGGATCGCAAAGCAATCCCTCCTCCGTTTCAAGCACTCTGCCGTGCTTTTTAAAGAGGTGAGAAAACTCGGGAAAATAGTAGAAGGTTTCCTCAAGCTCGACGGGCGCGTCTGTGGGCTTTTCTGTGGGCTTCTCGGTAGGCTTATCGGTCGGCTTGTCGGTGGGAGCCTCGGTGGGCTTTACGATAGGCGCGTCTGTCGTAGGTGCGTCGGTAGCAGGTACGTCCGTGTCTGCCGAGTTGCATCCTACCGCTCCTATGAGCATACAAAGAAGCAGAGCGATAGATATAAGAGCGAATACTTTCCTTTTCATTTTACTCCTCCATGGGAAAAGATATGGGGTGAGACGTATCTTATTATATCATCTTTATACGTATTTGTCAAGCGATCGCGCAAATATGGTAAATTCTACACGCGGACTATATCCTGAATCTGCGCGCGTAGGCACAGCGCCTGCAAAGCTCCTCGCTTGCCTTCTTTGCCGCAAATCCGTCCTTGATAGCAAGTGCGCGGGGCGAGCGGAGTATCGCTCTTATGTCCTCGCAGAAGATATTTCCGAGCGGAACTGCGCCGTCGGCGTCAAGACAGCAGGGGACTACGGTGCCGTCAACGAGTATCGCGAAGTGGTCACCAAGACCGTGGCAGAACACCGCGTCGCCAAGATCCTTTGCGTTCATATCGGGCCACTCAAAGCGCTCTCCGAATTCAAAATGAAGCTTGTCGCGTATCCTTCCGCCGCGCGCGCTGATGCTCTCGGGCTCGCCGAAGCGCGAGCGCAGGGTAGAGAGGGCGGTGGAGTTTAGAATATCGGCAGAGAGGTCTGCGGCAGCTCCGTCCGAGAGATTCCAAAGGCGCAGCACGGTGAGAATTCCTTGCTCGCTCGCGCGCTCTGCAAAATCAAGGCAGGAGCTTATATACTGCTCTCGCGCCCCGTCGCTCTCGCCCTCAAAGCTGTGGAGCGAGATATTGACCTTGTATGGTCTAGTCAAGAGGAGCGACTCTCCTTTTGAACGAAGCAGAGTGCCGTTGGTGGTGATAGCAACCTTGAAGCCGCACGCTTTAGCGTATTCGATAAAGGTGGGGAGCATCGGGTGCGAGAGCGGCTCGCCGAGCACGTGAAGATAGAGATACTCGGTTATCCCCTTGAGATTTGACACCACTCTTGCGAACTCGCCAAGGCTCATCTGCCGAGGCTCGCGGCGCGTGCCGTGGCAGAACGAGCAATTCATATTGCAGGTGTTGGTTATTTCAATATAGACTCTTGAATACATATTTTCCTCTGTTAGTCAAGCTCGCAAACGAGCTTCTTGAAATAGCGACCGCGCTCTGCGAAGTTCTTAAAGCGGTCAAAGCTTGCCGATGCGGGCGATAGCAGAACGCAACCGCCGCGGCGGGCGCTCTCTCTTGCCAGGAGAAGCGCGTTTTCAAAATCAGAAGCGCGCAGGATATTTATCTGACCGTGCGCCGTACCCTCGCAGGAGAGCAGAGCGGCGTGTATCTTATCTGCCGTAGCGCCCGTGAGGACTACCGTGCTGACGGTAGAGCGCGCGATGCTCTCGGCAAGAGGCGCGTAGTCAAGATTTTTGTCGTATCCGCCGCATATTACGGTGATGTCTCTGCCCTGAAGTGCAGATAGTGCGGCGGCGGTGCGGCTGGGCGAGGAGTCTATAGAGCTGTTGTAGTAGTCCACGCCGTCAAGCTGACGGATAAACTCAAGTCGGTGCTCAACTCCGCCAAACTCGCGCGCTACGCTCGCGAATATCTCGCTCTTTGCAAAGCCGTAGCAGAGGCAGATAGCCGTCATATAATTTTCAAGATTGTGAGTACCCGGCAGGCGTACCTCCGAGCAGGTGAGGATATTCTCCTCGTGCTTGCCGTCGGAGAGCACTATGTATCCGTCCTTGATGAACGCCGCCTTCGCACCCGTGAGTGTGCCGATAGCCTCGGCGTAGCTGTTCTTTTTTGAAGAGAATACGAAAAGCTCAATATCGGGGCGCTCTGTGGCTATCTCCTCGGCAATAGCGCGCGTAATGGCGCAGTCGGCGTTGAGGACAACGCGCTTCGTGTCCTTGCCGATGGCGTTCTTCTTGGCAGAAATATATTCCTCAAAACTTCTGTGCCAATCGAGGTGATTTTGCGAGAGATTTGTTATCGCAACCGCGAAGGGAGAGCGCGAGACGCGCATAAGCTGAAAGCTTGAAAGCTCAAGCACGAGCGAGTCACTCTCCTGCATCTCGTCGAGGCGGTCGAGCAGGGGAGTGCCTATGTTTCCACCCACGAAAACGCGCGAGGACGAGGAAAGGAACTTGCCGCAAAGCGTGGTTGTAGTGGTCTTTCCGTCGCTTCCCGTGATCGCAAAGCTTCTTGCGGGAGAGAGATTCAGCAGCTCCTCGATCTCTGAGGTAAGTATCGTGCCGCTCTCGATCTCTCTCGGTATCGAGGCGGTATCGGGACGGATGCCTGGCGAGCGGAAGATAATATCCGCGCGGATGTTGTCAAAGCAGGTCTTGCCCGTAATAAAGCGCACGCCGCGCTTTTCAAATTCGCGAGCCTCTTCTGAAAGCTCGTCTATGTCCTTTTTATCGTAAACGGTGATCTCGCTCGCGCAATCAAACGAGAGAATAAGCTCTAAGAGTGGGGTGTTCGACACGCCAAGCCCGAGCAGAGCGCATCTCTTGCCGCGTATTTTATTTTTGAGAAGGTCGGTGTATGACATATAGTCTCCTTAGAGAGAAATTTTCTCTGAAATACTGTTCTTATTATAATTATATCCCTTATGTCAGTTAAATTCAAGGGCTCGCGAGTAATTTTTTAAAAAAGTGGAAAAAAGCCCTTTTCAAAACGGCAAAAATTTGTTATAATGTATATGTATAAAAATATTTATGAGGTCATTATGGCAAAAAAAGAAACCGTAAAGGCAAATTATAACGATCAAAGTATAAAAGCGCTCAAGGGCGCGGACAGAGTAAGAAAGCGTCCTGCCGTTATCTTCGGCTCGGACGGCCTTGAGGGATGCGAGCATTCCTTCTTCGAGATACTCTCGAATGCCGTCGACGAGGCGAGAGAGGGACACGGAAACGAGATACTCGTTACCGCCTATAACGATCACTCTATCTGCGTTGACGATAAGGGACGCGGAGTGCCGCTCGGATATAACGAGGCAGAGCAGAGATGGAACTGGGATCTGATATACTGCGAGCTTTACGCAGGCGGAAAATACGATAACAACGACGGAAACTCGGCTTATGAGTTCTCGCTCGGTCTTAACGGACTTGGCGCGTGTGCAACTCAGTACAGCGCTGAGTATATGGACGTTTATTCATACGACGGAACTACCGAGTCAAAGATAAGCTTCAAGAAGGGCGAGCCCGTAAGCGAGCTTATCACCCGTCCGCTTGAGAAGAACGAGAGAAGAACGGGTACTGTCGTGCGCTGGCGTCCCGACCTTGAGGTCTTTACCGACATAAGAATACCCCGCGAGTTCTTTATAGACACTATGAAGAGACAGTCTGTGGTAACCGCAGGTATCTCGTTCGTGCTTAAGTTCCAGGAGAACGACGGCAAGTTCACCGAGTACAGATTTTACTACGAGAACGGTATATCCGACTACGTAGCCGAGGTTGTAGGTGACGCGTCTATGACTCAGCCTGTGCTCTGGCACCTTGAAACTCAGGGACGCGACAGAGCCGACAAGGACGAGTATAAGCTCAAGGCTGATTTCTCGTTCTGCGTTTCAAATACCGTAAATATGCTTGAGTATTATCACTGCTCGAGCTACCTCGAGCACGGCGGCTCGCCCGATAAGGCGGTCAGAGTCGCTTTCGTCTACGCGCTTGACAAATACCTCAAGAACGCGGGCAAATACAACAAGAACGAGTCGAAGATCACCTTCGTTGACGTTGCCGACTGCCTGGTTTACGTCAGCAACAGTATCTCCACTCTTACATCCTATGCAAACCAGACCAAAAAGGCTATAACCAACGAGTTCATCTACGAGGCGATGACCGACTTCTTAAAGAAAAATCTTGAGATATATTTCGTTGAGAACCCCACCTCTGCCGAGATATTCGCAAATCAGGTGCTCGTCAACAAGAGAAGCCGCGAGAACGCCGAGAACACGAGACTTTCGATCAAGAAGAAGCTGACGGGTACGCTCGACATCGCTAACAGAGTTGAAAAGTTCGTTAACTGTCGCTCTAAGGACCCCGCCGTGCGCGAGCTTTATATAGTTGAGGGAGATTCCGCGCTCACGTCCTGTAAGCTCGGAAGAAACGCCGAGTACCAGGCGATCATCCCCGTCAGAGGTAAGACGCTCAACTGTATGAAGAGCAGCTACGACAAGATATTCAAGAGCGAGATAATTACCGATCTTCTTCGCGTTATCGGCTGCGGAGTCGAGATAGACGGCAAGATCAAGGGAGACATCACCGCGTTTGATATAAATATGCTTCGTTGGTCGAAAATAATCATCTGTACCGATGCGGACGAGGACGGATTCCAGATAAGAACTCTGCTTCTGACTCTCTTCTACCGTCTGCTCCCCACGCTTCTGCGCGAGCACAAGGTCTTCATCGCCGAGTCGCCGCTCTTTGAGATAAGCTGTAAGGACAAGATATACTTCGCGTATAACGAGTTCGAGAAGGCAGAGATAATCAAGAAGCTCGGCAATCAGAAATACACGCTTCAGCGCTCTAAGGGACTTGGTGAAAACGAGCCCGAGATGATGTGGCAGACCACGATGAACCCCGAAACGAGACGTCTTATTTCGGTAACGCCCACGGATGCGGCGGCGACCGAGTGGATGTTTGACGTTCTCTTGGGAGAAAACCTCGCCGCGAGAAAGCAGTTTATTGCCGAGCACGGTGAGGAATATATGAAAGACGTAGATATTTGATAAATTTGGTAAAGGAGAAAGCTATGAAACTTAAATTTTTGGGAACGAGCCACGGTGTACCTGCCGCTGACCGTTATTGCTCTTCGCTTATGGTAGAAACGGGTGGCAAGACCTTCATTATAGACGCAGGCGCGCCGCTTATCGATCTTCTTCTGAGAAATCAGAAAAAGCCGAGTGACGTTTCGGCTATATTTACAACTCACGCTCACGGCGACCACGTTGACGGTCTCGTATCCTTCTGCGATCTTGCAAGCTGGTATTATAAGGACGTTTCTGTTGATATATTCGTAACCGAGCACGCTCTGACGGGTGCTATCTTCAATTTCCTCAGCGTTATACACAGCCCACCCGATACCTCTCGCCTGCGCTTTACGCGTGCAACTGCGGGCGTGGTCTACGATACCCCCGAGCTTAAGGTCACATATCTTCCTACCAAGCATCTTCCAACTCGCCCCGCGTATTCGATCTTGCTTGAGGCAGAGGGCAAGAGAGTACTTATCACGGGAGATATGTCAAATCATCTTGAGAGAAAGGATTTCCCGAGCATCGTTGCAGAGGAGCACCTTGACCTCGTGATAAGCGAGATGGCGCATTTCGGCATTGATCACCTGACCCCCTATCTTGAGACCTGCATTGCCGACAGAATGATCATCACCCACGTTTTCCCGCTCCATAAGTTTGCCGAGATCGAAGCGCTTGCGGGCAAGTACCCCTTCCCGATAGACATCGCCCACGACGGCGACGAGATCGAGCTTTAATTAAAGAAAAAGACAGAGAATTTTAAGTTCTCTGTCTTTTTGTTATTTCAAGGATTTAGCTCTTTCTCGCAGAGAATGACATCACACGGTTTCCTTACTTTTTCGGCGTATTTTATTACCGATAAGGTTCCTCTTGAATTTCCATCCCAAAAGGCAATAATTTTGTCTGCAAGATCAACTATTTCTTTGTTTCTTACGATTGGCGCGGCACGACCGTATCGCTCGTATTGAGGGACGATCACGGTGAGCTTTATGTCTTTCTCTTGTGCATATTTTGCGGCGCAAGTGTCTATGCCCACAGCACCACCCGAAATGATCTCATCGCAATGCGGAATGTATTTGCCGATATTGTTTACGGCAATATTTCTTGATCCAACCACCGCAATTTTCATAAAAGCCTCCAAATAAATATTTTGTATACTTAAAATAAGTATACTTACAACATTATATCATAAAATAATCTTAAAATATACTTATATTAAGATTTTTTGGAGATTTTTTATGAGAAACAAAAATAACAAGCATCTTGGAATAGAAATTGACCCCGAACTTCATTATAAGCTTCACTATATATCAAAATATTACGGTCGCTCCGCAAATGGAGAGATACTTTATTTAATAAGACAAGAAATAAAGGCTTTTGAGAACAATGAGGGAGAAATTGAGATCCCTGAGGATATCAATAAAAAATGATTTTCATAAAAACGGGAGGATAATATCCTCCCCTACAAACGAATTTTAGGACAACCATTAAATCCGTAGGGGCGGATTCCATATCCGCCCGTTCTTTTCGGGAGCATATGGAATGCTCCCATACAAGCAAATATAAAGGTAACAATTAGACCTGTAGGGGCGACCATTGGTCGTCCGCGGGTCGTCGTGGGCGCCGACCCCTACCAACAAGAAAGATAACATCTCACCCCATTTGAGCCGGTCATCCTGAGCAGAGCGGCGAGATATTGGTAAGGTAGGGTGATACGGAAACAATCGCCGCGGCGTCGAACCTTTTTTCGACCGTGTCAGGCGAAAAAAGGCGAGGGAGTGGCTCGCCCACGACCGAGGGATCTCGTTTGTGTTCGGATGCCTTTGACCTCTCAGGCGGTTACACCGCCAGCTCTCCT
>JAFVRA010000106.1 GCA_017504545.1 Clostridia bacterium
ACCATTCCCTTTGCCGCGTCAACGTGAACGACAGATGCGCCTGCAGCAGCCGCCGCAATAGTAGCGCCACCCGTATAAGCAAAGAGATTGAGCACCTTTATCGGTCTGCCTGCTTTTCTTATAAGATCTGAGAACCAATCCCAGTTAGCCGCCTGCTCGGGAAAGAGTCCGGTGTGCTTAAAGCCCATGGGCTTGAGGCAAAATTTGAGATTACCGTAGCTTATATTCCAGGTTGCAGGGAGAGTATTCTTACTCCAACCGCCGCCACCGCCCGACGAGCGCTTATATATCGCGTCGGCATTCTTCCAAGCCTTGTGCGACGCCGCGTTCTTCCAGATGATCTGCGGATCGGGGCGTCTGAGGATATATTTTCCCCAGCGTTCAAGTCGCTCTCCGTCAGATGCGTCAAGTAATTCGTAATCCTTCCAACCGTCTGCTATCCACATATATCTTCTCCCGTAAAATCAAAAGTAAGTGCGACGCGAAGTACTATTTTAGATTATAGTATTTCGCGAGCTTTGATGCGCCCGAATGCGCGTGACATACCGCTATTGCGAGGGCGTCTGCCGTATCGTCGGGCTTTGGCGGCTTCTGGAGTCCGAGAAGCATGGTCACCATAGTGATCACCTGCTTCTTTTCAGCCCTGCCGTAGCCAACCACCGCCTGCTTGACCTGAAGCGGCGTGTATTCGGATATTTTAACTCCCTTGCTCTTGGCGCACATAAGTATAACGCCTCTCGCCTCGGCGACTTTGATACCCGTAGTTATGTTGGTGTTGAAGAAAAGCTCCTCAACCGCCATCTCGTCGGGGTGGTAGGTGTCTATAAGCTGTGCGAGCCCCTTGTATATGAGCAAAAGTCTGTCTTCGGTGGGAGTGTGCGCGGGCGTATCTATAGATCCGTAGCCAAGCGTGGTGATCTTTGAGCCGTTGTATTCAATTACTCCCCAGCCCACGATAGCAAGTCCGGGGTCGATACCTAAAATGACCATTTTCTCCCTCCTGTACAAAATTATCCAAAGTACATTATAGCACATTTCCCCCAATAAGTCAAATAAAATTTGCTAAATTGTAAAATTTATAATATATATTTACAAATTATTGATAATATGATAAAATAATATTAACGAGTATTTCACGAAAAGCAGGAATTTATATGAACGTAATCAGATACCGCGTAAATGATATTTTGGAGCTCAAAAAAGAGCATCCCTGCGGCTCAAAGCAGTTCAAGGTGCTCAGAGTCGGAGGAGTTATGAGAATAGTTTGTCTCGGATGCTCAAGAGACATGGACATAGACAGATTAAAGCTTGAAAAGGCAACGAAAAAAGTAATAAGCTCAGAGGAGGAGAAAAAAGGTGAATAATACTGCAAATCCCTCGCTTATTCACGAGGAGCGCAAGGGTGGATTTCATCCCAAGCGGTTTTTAAAAAATCTTCAGCAAAAGCTTTATGCATGCCCCTCCTCATACCTTGCATTCTGCTTCCTCGTTCCCGTTATACTGATGTTCGGCGTGTATCTTACGCGCGCACTTCATCCCTTCGGAGACGGCACGCCGCTGGTTCTTGACCTTAACGCGCAGTACGTGTACTTTTTCGAGGGACTCAGAAACCTCGTTTACGGAGATGCAGACAGCTTTCTTTATTCCTTCTCGCGCTCTCTTGGCGGCGAGTTTATGGGAATGTACGCCTACTATCTCGCAAGCCCGCTCTCTTATTTAGTCGTCCTCTTCCCTCAGGACAGGATCCAAGAGGCTATACTCACTATAATCCTTCTCAAAACGGGACTTAGCGGCTTCACCTTCGGTTTTTATCTTCACAAGCACACCAGAAAGCCAAACAAGCTTTCTGTCATCATTTTCTCGGTGCTTTACGCCCTCTCGGCATACGCCGTATGCCAGCAAAGCAACACGATGTGGATCGACGCGCTCGTATGGTTGCCGATATTTACCTACGCGCTTGAAGAGCTGATGCTCAACAGAAAATACAAGCTCTACGTTTTGTCTCTCTCGATCATCCTTATAAGCAACTACTATATCGGATATATGGTATGCATCTACGCGGTGCTTTATTTCTTCTACTACTATTTTTCGAAGAAGCCCGAGGATATCAACCATCGCGGTGAGAAGCTTCACTTTATCAGAACCGGAGCAAGATTTGCGCTCTTTTCTATTCTTTCGGCGGCAATCGCTGCATTTATGCTCGTAGCGGCATACTACTCTCTCGGATTCGGAAAATCCGATTTCTCAAGTCCCAACTGGTCGCCTAAGGCTAACTTCGAGATCATCGATATGCTCGTCAAGTTCCTGCCCGGCTCCTACGACACCTTTGAGCCCGTAGGTATTCCCTTCCTATACTGCGGAATACTTACACTAATAATGCTTCCCATCTACTTTGTTTCAAAGAAGATAACCCCTCGTGAAAAGGTGGCGGCGCTCGCTATGGTCGCATTCTTCCTTTTCTCGCTTATTTTCAATCCGCTTGACCTCGTATGGCACGGATTTTCAACTCCCAACTGGCTCAACGGAAGATACAGCTTTATGTTCTGCTTCTTCCTGCTCATACTTGCATACAAGGCGTTTGGAAATCTCGGAGAGGTCAGCGAGAAGCTCATACTCGGCATCTCCGCATTCCTCGTGCTATTCGTGGCGGTTGCTGAGAAGATGGAGCTTGAAAGCTTTATCAACTCCGATAACAAGCTTCTGACATTTGGATGCATCTGGTTCTCGATAGTATTCATCATAGCGCTCCTCGTGCTTCTTTGCCTGAGGATACGCCTCAAGAGCGAAAAAACAAGGCGCTGCATATCCGCAATTCTTGCCGCGGTGGTCTGCATTGAGGTATTTGCAAACGGCGTGGTATGCTTTATAAAGATCAACGACGACGTGCTTTTCACAAAATACAGCAGCTATCAGAACTATATTGACGGCATACGCCCCGTGGTTGAAGACGTCAAGGAATACGACGGCGGCTTCTACCGAATGGAAAAGCTTCACCACCGCCAGAAGAACGACAACTTCGCTCTCGGCATCAGAGGTCTTTCCAACTCAACCTCTACACTCAACGCAGATGCCATTCAGCTCATCAATTACTTCGGATATTCGGGAAGGGCGCACCTCACTCAGTACAACGGTGGCACTCCTCTCTCGGATTCCCTGCTCGGCGTTAAATACGTTATCGACAAGTCTACCTCTGTAAAGCTTGATAATCTTTACGAGCCCGTAGATGAGATAGAGGACGAGAACTACAAGGTCTATCGCAACCCTTACGCACTCTCGCTCGCATACGGCGTTTCAAGCGATCTGCTTGATTACGATATGTCAGAGGCGTCTAACTTCTTTGCTCGCTTCAACACTCTTCTTGCGGCTATGCTCGGCGAGGAGGACGATATCGACGTATTCAAGCCCGTAAATAATCTCAGCACTCACAGCGGCAGTTGCAAGGAGCTTGAGATGATGACGTCGCTCAAGTACACCGCTCCCGCAGAGTCGACCGGCACGTTCTCTATGTCCTACACCGCGCCTTATACGGGCAATTATTACTTCTATACTCCCATTACCTCCTCTGTTCCCGACAACGTAGACCTCAAGATCAACTCTGGAGCCAAGTTCTCTTTTCTTGAGAAGGATACCAACCATATCGTAAACGCGGGATATTTTGAGAAAGGCGCTACCATAAAGTTCACCTTCTACATCTCCGAGGGAGATCATCTCACCATCAACACAAAGAGCGCGTGCCTCTGGTATCTTGACAACGACGTCTACGGCGAGGCGATGAGCAGAATGCTCGAGCAGCCTCAGCTGGTGATAGATGAGGCTTCAGAGGACGACAACATCTTCGGTACTATGACGACCGCAATAAGCAACCAGACCGTGCTCACCACCATTCCCTACGACGAGGGCTGGCAGGTATATATTGACGGCGAGCGCGTTGAGATATACGAGACTCTCGACGCTCTTATGGCGTTTGACGTAGCAGAAAGCGGAGATCACTCGATCGAGATGAAATATATGCCCGCAGTTTACAAGCTCGGCGCACTTCTCTCGATCTTCGCCATCATAGCCTTCATTCTCATCATCGTAATCGACTTTATTCTCAAGAAAACTCTCTTCAAGAGAAAGCCCTTGACAGTTGCCAAGGATATTTGGGTTCTTGAGGACTTTGATGCCGAGAGCGCTCCCGTTATTAAGGATAGCGCAAAGGAAGATACGGCAGAGGCAATGGATAGCACTGAAAATTCCTAAAATTCACGGAGGACGACCTATGTTTTTTTATATAAGCGGCAAGCTCGCGCATCTTGATCCTACCTTTGCGGTGGTAGATGCGGGCGGCGTGGGATACAAGCTTACCATTTCGGGAAGCACTCACGCGGCTATGCCCCACCGTCTGACTGTCAGCGAGCCGCCCGAGGTAAAGCTTTATTCCTATATGGCTGTCAGAGAGGACGGCGTTGAGCTTTTCGGGTTTGCAAGCGAGGAGGAGCTTTCCTCCTTCAAGCTGCTCATCACAGTTTCGGGCGTTGGTCCTAAGGCGGCGCTCTCTATACTCACCCAGCTCACCCCGCAGAAGCTTGCTATAGCTATCTGTACCGAAGATAAGAAGGCTATCGCAAAGGCAAACGGCATTGGGCCTAAGACAGCCGCGCGCATAGTTCTTGAGCTTAAGGACAAGCTCAAGCAGCAGACTGTATTTGAAGGGGACGAGGCGCTCTCTCTTGATGAGGCTACCGATCTCGGCGGCTCGTCAAGCAAGAGGAAGGACGCCGAGGACGCTCTTGCGGTGCTTGGATACTCAAGAAACGAGGCTTCAAGCGTTCTTCGCACTATTGATACACAGAGCCTTGAGCTTGACGAGATCATCCGTCAGGCACTCAAGAAGCTTATGAGATAACGGAGGCATCAGATGTTCGAGAACGAAGATTTTGATTTTGAAAACCGAATAATCACCACCTCCTACACGCGCGAGGACGGAGATACCGATACTTCCCTGCGCCCTAAATCACTTGACGATTATATCGGTCAGGAAAAGGTAAAGGAAAATCTCAAGATCTATATCGAGGCGGCAAAGATGCGAAGCGAGAGCCTTGATCACGTGCTTCTCTACGGTCCTCCCGGTCTTGGTAAGACCACACTTTCAAACATTATCGCAAACGAGATGGGCGTTAATATCAGAGTTACTTCTGGTCCTGCTATTGAAAAGCAGGGCGACCTCGCGGCGCTTCTTACTAATCTCTCTGAGGGCGACGTTCTCTTTATTGACGAGATACACCGCCTCTCGCGCTCGGTCGAGGAGATACTTTATCCTGCAATGGAGGATCACGCGCTCGATATAATCATCGGCAAGGGCCCTTCCGCAAGAAGCATTCGTATCGATCTCCCGCCCTTTACTCTTATAGGAGCAACCACAAGAGCAGGACAGCTCACCACTCCTCTGCGCGACAGATTCGGCGTACTCCTCAAGCTTGAGCTTTACACTCCCGAGGAGCTCACCACCATCGTTATCAGAAGCGCGGGAATCTTAGGCTTTGACATTACTCCCGACGGCGCTTACGAGATCGCATAGCGCTCTCGCGGCACGCCTCGTGTGGCTAACCGCCTGCTCAAGCGCGTAAGAGACTTCGCTCAGGTCAGCGGACAGGCGACGATAGACTCTAAGATAGCTAATTTCGCTCTTCAACGCCTTGAGATAGACCAGCTCGGTCTTGACAACACCGACAGAAAGATGATGGAGACTATTATCAAGTTCTACGGCGGCGGCCCCGTCGGTCTTGAAACGCTTGCGGCTACGGTTGGCGAGGAGGCTATCACACTTGAGGACGTTTACGAGCCTTATCTGCTTCAGATAGGCTTCCTCTCGCGCACACCTCGCGGAAGATGCGTTACACGTCTTGCTTACGAGCATCTCGGTCTTCCCTATCAGACTCACGCCTCGCCCCAGAAGCCTTCTGAGCAGATAGATATTTTTGAAGGAAGCAACTGATAAGGAGATATCATGTACGGTCTTGGAACAATAATCAACACCGCCGCAATAGTGGTCGGCGGTATTCTCGGTCTCCTTTTTGGAAAGCTTATCAAGGAGAGACATCAGGATTCTCTCGGCAAGGCGTGCGGAATTGCGGTGCTCTTTATCGGTATCGCAGGTGCGCTTGAGGGCATTATGTCTCTCGCGGACGACGGAAGTCTCGTGTCAGGTCGCTCGTTGCTCATAGTGATCTCTCTCACGCTTGGCGCACTTGTTGGCGAGATAATCAACATCGAGGGCTGGTTTGAGCGCTTCGGTGAATTTTTAAAGAGAAAGACGGGCAGCTCGGGCGACAATAATTTCGTAAACGGATTTCTTTCGGCATCCTTTACGGTATGCATCGGCGCTATGGCAATAGTCGGCGCTATCGAGGACGGCGTGAGCGGAGATTTTTCTATTCTTCTGACAAAATCCATTCTTGATTTTATAATCATTATGGTAATGACGGGAAGTCTCGGCAAGGGCTGTATCTTCTCTGCTATTCCCGTGGCTCTTCTTCAGGGCGGCGTAACGCTTCTTGCGAGATTTATCGCGCCGCTTCTGACGACTGCCGCTCTCGGAAATCTTTCTATGATAGGCTCTATACTTATCTTTTGCGTCGGACTTAATCTCGTCTGGGGCAGAAAAATACGCGTGGCAAACCTGCTACCCGCAATAATCTTCGCAGTTGCCGCCGCGTTTTTACCGATCTCACTCTAAAAAATCTATTTTCTCTGCATCGTAGGCAAAGAAACATCGAGCACCACCAATCCTCTTTGGTGGTGCTCCGTCTATTTTTTACTCATCTAATAGATATTAATACAAAAAACTCGCACAAAAAAGGCTCTCCTCTCAGGAGAGCTGGCCGCGTATGCGTACTGAGAGGTTATTTGCCTAAAGCTTTCTTTTCCCTCTCCGTCGGCATTCGCCGCCACCTCTCCCGGAGGGCGAGGCTTTATGTGTACTTCCAGCATAACACAAACCGATAATTTTTCTCTCAAAATGCGTTATTGATTTTATAATTTATTTGCTGTATAATATAGACGTCGACAAACAGATTGCTTTGCAGAGCGAGTAATTTTATACGGAGGAAAAAATGAAACTTGCAATTGGAGAAAACATCCGCAATTTCCGAAAGAAAAACGACTTGACGCAGGAGGCACTTGCCGACCGTTTAGGCGTGAGCTATCAATCGATCAGCCGTTGGGAGAACGGCACGACCTATCCCGATCTCGAACTGATCCCCGCTATTGCCGAGGTGCTTTCCGTTACTGTTGACGAGCTTCTCGGAATGCCGCAGATAGAAAAAGAAAAGCGTGCAGTTGCAGCCTTTGACGAGCTTCGCCGCGAGTGTATAAAAACCGATTATAATGCCGACAAGATCGTAGATCTTCTTCGCGATATACGAAGAAATTATCTTGACAGCGACTCTGCGTGGCGTCCGTGGTGCGAAGGAAACGATTTGGCTTTCCGCGATCCTAAAATACTTCCCGAGCTGCGCTTGTTAGCAGAAGCGTATCTTGAGAGAAATCCCATGTTCACTCACACAATTAAAACGATGGCTAACGTTGAAGATGAGGAGCATTTAGAGGATTTTTTGAAGAAATACTCGACAGCATTTGATTGTTCAGAACGCGCCTTAATGTATGAAAGATATTTGCGTCGCTATGATTCAGAACGGTTCGAACCGGAAAGAAGATATCAACTGTATCACGCATTTTACAAATTACTTTGTCCGCGTTATTTGCTAAAGTTGGATGAAAGTGACTGTAATAATGAAGATGCAAATGATTTTATGGAAAGTATACTGTGCATCATTCGCAGTGCTGCTACTGATGACCGTCCGGATATATGGGTAGTTGACAGAATTGAACTTGCACTGAAAGCGGCGATGAAGTTTACGTCTTGTGGCAAACTCAATGAAGCGCTCGCACGAATAGCTTCTGCTGTTAAGCTATTGGAAGAAACTATGAAAATCACAGAAAAGGTCACTTTGCCCACTTCCTGCCGTTTTCTTGACGGAATGGAGTGGACGGCAGCAGAACATTGGCACAGAGAAAACAACGATCCCGATGCTTTAGAAGAACGAATGATTTTTATTACTACAAAGATGAACGGCATTATGACGGGTTCCTGCTTGAACCCAAGTGAACAATTATCCGCTTTGCAAAGAAAAGAATTTGAACCGCTCCGCGATCATCCCGAGTTTATAAAGCTTTGCGAGCGCGTAAAAGCATTGATTGTTACTAAGCAAGACTTGTGATCCTCATATTTTCCGAATATCAAAAGCCACCACGGTTTTCGTGGTGGCTCAGCACGTAGAAAAAGTCAATTAATATACTTCACATTATTTCGGCATAAGCTAAATTTCAAAATTGTCGCCACTTATGAAGCAAACTAACGTAAAGCCTCGCCCTTAGGGAGAGGTGGCGGCGAATGCCGACGGAGAGGGAAAAGAAAGCTTTACGCTAACAACCTCTCAGTCCGCATACGCGTCCAGCTCTCCTAAAAGGAGAGCCTTTGATTTTGCATAACTTTTTGTATTGGTATTTCTTCGATAAGTTTGTTCAACAGGCAGAGCCACCACGGTTTTCGTGGTGGCTCATTTCAATTTTACGATGATATCGCATACGCTCACATCGTTTTTTTGTTTTATTTCGTCATCTTCTCCTGCTTTACCTTATGGTCGATGACGTGGCGGGAGGCGAGCTCGTTTCTGATGTCGTCAAGCGAGATGCCCATCTCGATCATAAGCACCATAACGTGATAAACGAGGTCGGATATTTCGTATATCGTCTCTGCTTTATCGTCAGCCTTGCCTGCGATGATTACCTCGGTACATTCCTCACCCACTTTTTTGAGGATCTTATCAATTCCCTTTTCAAAAAGATAGGTGGTGTAAGAGCCTTCCTTCTTTTCAAGCTTTCTGCCCTCGATGACCTTCATGAGAGCTTCAAGTGAAAACTCGGCAGCCTCGCCCTCGTAAACGGGATAATTGAAGCAGGAATCAGTACCGAGATGGCAAGCGGGGCCGTCCTTGTTTACGACTACCGTGAGCGCATCCTTGTCGCAATCTGCGGTGATGCTTACGATATGCTGTTTATTTCCCGAAGTTGCTCCCTTTCTCCAAAGCTCCTGACGTGAGCGCGACCAGAAGCAAGTAGTGCCTTCGTTCATGCTTATCTCAAGGCTCTCTCTGTTCATATATGCGACGGTCAGTACCTTTTTGCTGACTGCATCTACTACCACTGCGGGGATAAGTCCCTTCTCGTCAAATTTCAGTTCGTCTATTTTTATAAATTCTGCCATTGTTTACTCCTTTTAAATACGCACGTTTATATCCGCCGCTCTGAGCGTTTGCTTGAGGTGCGATATATCCACCTCTCCGAAGTGGAAGATAGATGCCGCAAGTCCTGCGTCAACCTTAGGCAACGACTTGAAGAGAGTGATAAAATCCTCTTCCTTGCCTGCTCCGCCCGATGCGATGACAGGCACGTTTACTACGTTGCAGACAGCTTCAAGCATCTCAAGATCAAATCCGCGCTTGACTCCGTCGGTATCTATACTATTTACGACTATCTCGCCCGCGCCGTTTGAAACGCATCGCTTTATCCAGGAGATAGCCTCCATACCCGTATCCTCTCTGCCGCCCTTGGCAAAGACGCGGAATTCTCCGCCTACACGCTTTACGTCAACCGAGAGGACTACGCACTGGTCGCCATACTTCTTTGCCGCCTCAAGCACGAGATCGGGATTTCTGATAGCGCCAGAATTGACGCTTACCTTATCAGCGCCGCATTTAAGCACACGGTCAAAATCCTCGACCGTGTTTATTCCACCGCCGACTGCGAGCGGAATAAAGACCTTTGAAGCCGCTTCGGTGAGGATGTCGGTAAATAATGCTCTGCCCTCGGCTGATGCCGTTATATCGTAAAATACGAGCTCGTCAGCGCCACAGCTACTGTAAAACTGCGCGAGGCTTACGGGTGAGGACACGTC
>JAFVRA010000107.1 GCA_017504545.1 Clostridia bacterium
AATAGAAATTACAGATGCCAACACAGCTACGGCAGTCGCGGAAATGCGGGAGATGCTCGGTAGCTTCAAGGATCTGTACGGCATTGAGATAATTAATCTGACAATGCTCGATGCAATAGTCAATATATATGAGGACTTTGAATCGCTTGGCATATACGAGATGATACTTGATCTTGTTCTTTCCTCACTCTCGGGCGCAGACGAGATACTAAAAAAGCTAAATCAATACGGAGAGGACACCTCTGACATCGAGGATATCCTTACTCCTCCTTTAAATCTTGAGCAATTCAATCAAAAATACGTTGCCTCGCTCAAAACGAGATATGAGGAATTGAAATCTAAAAATTCAAAATAATTTTGATAATTTGAATTTTTCTGCAACAAAACATGCATTTCATACGTTTATTCATCAGAAAACAAAAATGGAAGGAAAGGTTTTTACCATGAAAAAAAGATTTATTGCACTACTTACTGCTACGATGCTCCTTGTGGGCGCTCTGTTCACCATCACGTCCTGCAACACCCAGGGCGGCACCGGTAACAATAATAACGGCAATACCACTACCGGGACTGCCGTGAGCTACGTAAACCTTGACATCAACCCCGAGATCTCAATGACTCTCGATAAGGACGACAAGGTGGTTTCCGTGATGGCGGAAAACGACGACGCGAATGTGCTCCTCTACGGAGAGGACTCACTCGTCGGAGTTGACGTAAACGTAGCGGTTGATAAGATCGTAGCTCTTGCCGTTGAGCTTGACTTCTTAAGCGCGGACAACACCGCAGTTGAGGCTATTATCTCAGGCAAGGACGAGGCTGACTCAACCCGTCTTTTAAGCAAGATAAACGCCAAAATTGACGAGGCGAGCGGCGAGCTCTCCTTCAATATAACACTCGACACCGAGGGCGCGTACACGCTCGTGCGCGACTACGAGGCTTTCGTTGCCGCTCATCCCGAGCTTGCCAACATAACAGTTGTTGATTACAAGCTTGCGTGTGAGGCTTCCGAGGACGGAAGTATACAGCTTGAGGCGGCTGTAAAGCTTGACCGTGACGAGCTTCTCTCAAAGATCGACGAAAAGCAAAAGAGATGCGAGGAGTACTTCACCAAGGCGTATAACAAGGCTGCCGAGGAGGCAAAGAAGACCTACGACGAGCTTGCAGGCGCGGCTATTGATGCTGTTTACGTAGAGTTCTACGCGGCGAACGCGTTCAGCCACATGACCGACTATTATCTCGGCGCGGCTTACTCGATGTATGCGAGCGGCGCGCGTGCGTTCAGCGCGATGTCCGGAGTCTACGAGAAGGCCGAGGATTACCGTGACTTCGAGCTTGACGAGGATATGATAGACGACATCATGGTACTGCTGGAGCTCACCGACACCGACCGCTCTGAGATCACAGACGAGAACGGAAAGATCACGCTCGGAAGCATTTATTCCTACGTTGATATTTATATGAAGAATATAGAAGACGAGGCTACGCACGAGGAAAAGCGCGATCTCATCGACGACGTGCTTGGTAATGCAGAGGAAGCGTTCGAATCCGCAGGGCTCATAGAGCTCGCGAAGGGCGTTGCGTCCTCCATCAAGTCACTTAAGGGGGCTCTCGACGCGCTCGGCGGCGGAATCCTTGTAAACACCGATGCTTACAAGGCAACATTTGCAAAGTACGACGAGGCTATAGCACTGCTTGAAGCCGAGGTCGTGACCGAGGAAACGCTTGACAGAGCCGCAACTCTCCTTGCCGAAGGCAGAGATGAGGTCAAGACTCGTATCGACGCATCGCTTACCGAGGACGAAAAGGCTACCATCGAGAATATGAAGGAAACGAAGAAGCAGATACTCGACGGCTACAAGGCAGCCTTTGACCAGGCACTCGCTGATGCGAAAACCGCTGCTGAAAATTATCTTCGCGAGCAAAAGGATGCCAGAAGAGCTAAGGCAGCAGAATAACTTAAACAGAAAATTTATAGCGAGGGGCCACTGCCCCTCGCTTTTTACTTTATGTAATAATCTTACCGACTTTCGCATATTGTCAAATGAAAAACATTTTTTCGGAGGACGGGAGATGAATAACTCGATATATCAGGATATTGCAAAAAGGACGGGCGGCGATATTTACATTGGTGTCGTCGGACCGGTAAGAAGCGGAAAATCCACCTTTATAAACAAGCTTTTATCAGTAGCTCTGCTTGACAAAATCGAAGATGAATACGACAGAAAAAGAACGCTCGACTCGCTTCCCCAAGCGGCGTCGGGGAGAACGGTTATGACAACAGAACCGAAGTTTATTCCCGACGAGGCGGTAAGAGTATCCCTCGCCGACGGCATTTCGGTAAATCTGCGCGCTTTGGACTGTGTTGGATATATGGTAGACGGGGCGCTCGGAGCCGAGGAGAACGGAGAAGTCAGAATAGTCAAAACGCCGTGGAGCGAGGAGGGTGTAGATCTGCCTACCGCGGCAGAGATAGGAACGGATAAGGTTATTTCCGAGCACGCGACTATCGCCGTAATGGTTACAACAGACGGAAGCATTACAGATATCCCCCGCGAGGGCTACGTAGAGGCGGAGGAGCGCGCGGTTGCAAAGATAAAGGAGGCGGGGCGCCCGTTTGCAATCGTACTTAACTCAAAGAATCCCGAAAGTCCCGAGGCTGTAAGCCTTGCTGAGACGCTCGAAAAGAAATACTCGGCACCCGTTGCCCTGCTCTCCTGCGAAAAGCTGAATCTTGAGGACGTCAATGCTGTGCTGGGGCTTATACTCGGAGAATTCCCCGTAAGAGAATTGACCTTTGATATTCCTACGTGGACGATGGCTCTCGGAGCGGATGACGAGGTAAGACAAAAGGTAAGAGATATAATAGACACATTCTCCGACGTAGTATCGAAGATAGGTGACGTTGAGCGTCGCGCGGCGCAGCTGCCCGATCTGAAGCTCCTATCCATCGACGCCGGGGTCGGTGCGTGCCATCTTGAGATACCGCTTTCAAGGAGTGAATTCTTCTCGGCCATCTCAAGAGAGACGGGACTCGACGTTTCCGACGATTTCTCGCTGTTTTCAAACCTCTCATCGCTTGCAAAAATCAAGAAGCGCTACGAAAAGATCGAGGATGCCGAGACGTCGGCAAGAAAGGTAGGCTACGGAGCAGTCAGGCCGACAAAAGAGGATCTCGTTATTTCAGAGCCTGCATACGAAAAGCAGGCGGGCGGTTACGCCCTGAAGCTTTGTATGTCCGCTGAGCTTTATCATATCGTTAAGAGCCAAATAAATATAGAGCTTAATCCGGTTATCGGCACCAAGGAGCAGGCAGAGGACGTCGTCGCCTACCTGACGTCGCAGTATAACGAGGATCCCGGATCCGTATTTGATTACAATATGTTCGGCAGATCCATATTTGATCTTGCAAGTGACGCCATATCGCAAAAGCTCGCCAATATGTCGGTCGAGTCGGGAGCAAAGCTTGGCGACACGCTGACGAAGGTTGTGAACGAGGGCGCATCAGGACTTATTTGTATACTGTTATAATAAAGCAATTCGCCAACTCCGAATGGATTTGGCGAATAAAAAAGTGGTGGAATGCAGGTGTCCACCACTTTTTCTTAGGGAGATGAAATTACTTAACTTCAACCTCTGCGCCTGCAGCCTTAAGCTGTTCAGCGATCTTGTCAGCCTCATCCTTGGAAACTGCTTCCTTGATTGCCTTGGGAGCTGCCTCAACAAGGTCCTTAGCATCCTTAAGACCAAGGCCGGTGATCTCACGAGCAACCTTGATAACTGCAAGCTTGTTAGCGCCTGCTGCCTTAAGAATAACGTCGAACTCGGTCTTCTCCTCTGCTGCGGGTGCTGCTGCGCCTGCTGCGGGTGCTGCTGCTGCTACGGGAGCTGCAGATACGCCGAATTCCTCCTCAAGTGCCTTAACGAGGTCTGCGAGCTCAAGAATAGTAAGATTCTTTACAAGCTCAAGAATCTGAGTAGACTTTTCATTCATTTTAAAAATCCTCCAAATAGTTAATCAATATTTTTTAAATTAAAGTTTTGCAGAAATTAAGCCTCTGCGGGAGCTTCAGCGGTCTCACCGCCTTCGTTTTCCTTGTCAATTTTAGCCTGAAGAACATAAGCAAAGCCATAGAGCGACGACATAAGACTTCCCATCATCTTTGCAACGAGTACTTCCTTTGAGGGAGTAGCTGCAAGCTCTTCAACACCGGCCTTATCAAGGATACCGCCATCAACATAGCCCGCCTTGATCTCGAAGCAATTGATCTTATCCTGGAACTGCTTCATAATCTTAGCTGCTGCGAGGGGATCATCCTTACAAGTTGCGATAGCAGTCATACCGCTGAGGTACTGCTTCATATCTGCAAGTCCTGCGATCTCACACGCTCTACCGGTTAAGGTATTCTTCATAACGGTGTAATCAACACCAGCCTTACGAAGAGCCGCGCGGAGCTCGGTGTCCTCGGAAACCTTAATGCCTTCGTACTTTACAAGCACGCCTGCAGCCGAAGACTTGATCTTCTCTGCAAGAGTCTCAACAACTTGTTTCTTTTCTTCAAGAATCTTGTTACTGGGCATTTTTCTTCACCTCCATAAAAAATAAAAACATCCTTTTCCGAAAAAGGCATACTACCGCCCGAGGAAAAGGACAACAAAAAAAGTGTTTTTTTAAGTTATTCTCACCTCGGCAGGAAAGTCAAGACTTTTACGGAAACCTGCTGTCTTAGGATACCTATGGTATTATATCAAAAGTTTTTCCTTTTGTCAAGTGTTTTTTTAAAAAAAGTTGAAATTTTTACCGAGGGGCATATATAACCCCTCGGATATCTTATTTATATTCGTTTTTTTCGGAAAGCGTTTTATATATAGAACGGTAGGATTCAAGACGGCTCTTTGCGATTTTTCCTTCCTCGGCGGCGCGCGCTACGGCGCACTCGCCCACTCCCTCTCCAACGTGCGCGCAATCGGCATACCGACACCTGCCGGTATACTCTCTTATATCACGGAAGGCGGGAATAAGATCGCCGAGCGAGAAGAAATCAAACCTCGCAAAATCTATAAGCGAAAAGCCGGGCGTGTCAGCAAGATAGCCTGTATCTCCGCTTTCATCTATATCGAATATTTCAACGTGGCGAGTGGTATGCCTGCCTCGCTCGATCTTCCTTGAGATCTCGCTCGTGGCAAGAGAAAGCGATGGGAAAAGACTGTTCATCAGCGTTGATTTTCCAACGCCCGACGCACCTGCAAAGGCAGCAGTCTTACCGTGGCTTACCTTCTGCTTTATGTATTTATGAAGCTCTCCCGTACCCTCTCCGCTCTCGCTGGAAGTCACGAATACGGGTATATCCGCAGTTTTGTAGATCTCGGCGTATTTTTCTCCGACGTCACCGTCAAGATCGGTTTTGGTAATGACTACTACGGGGGATATGTTGTTGTGCTCGGCAATCGCAATAAGCTTGTCAACCGTTTCAAGCACCGGGGCAGGCTTTTTTGTTGCCATTACTATAAATAGGTAGTCAAGATTTGCAAGCGGGGGTCTTATTAGCGAGTTCTTGCGCTCGAGCACCGAGGATATAACCACCGACCCCTCGGCAGAGTCGTCGATAGTTATCTCAACGTTATCGCCGATGAGAACCTTCTCCTCATCTCTTTTGAGATTCCCCTTGGCGCGGCATACGATGCGCTTTACCTCAGCACCCTCCGAAACACGCGTTTCATAAAGACCGCCAAGTCCCTTGACGACCTTTCCTACCTTAGTATAAATCAATTTTTGCCCTCTTTTTCTTCGTTCTTGTTCATGTTTGACCGTCTTAGCTGACCGCAGGCGGCGTTGACGTCCGCGCCAAGTCTTCTGCGCACGGTCGCAACTACACCCATATCCGAAAGCACCTTCGCAAAGGCGTTGACTTCCTCGGCGCTTCCGCGCTTGAAGCCGGTCTCCTTTACCTCGTTCACTCGGATCAGATTGACGTGAAGCGGCGCTCCCGTACCGCGGAAGGCACCCTTCAGTAGCTCTCCAAGCGCTCTTGCATCGGCGGACGAATCATTTTTACCCGAGATCAGGGTATACTCAAAGGAAATACGTCTGCCCGTCACCTTGTAATAATCCACACAAGCGGCGAGAAGTGACGATATATTCCATTTTTTATTTATCGGCATTATCTCCGAGCGTTTCGCGTCATTCGATGCATGAAGCGATATTGAGAGTGTTATCGGCAGATCGTAATTTTTAAGTCGCTGTATACCGGTTACGACTCCGCAGGTCGAAAGCGATATATGACGATATCCTATATTGAGTCCGTCCTTATGGTTTACAAGCTGTAAAAACTTTATGACGTTGTCAAAGTTATCAAGCGGCTCGCCTATGCCCATCATCACTATGTTTGACACTCTCTCGCCCGTGTCCCTTTCGGTAGCTATTATCTGACCGAGAAGCTCCGAGGGGAGAAGGTCGCGCACCTTACCGCCAATGGTCGAAGCGCAGAATTTACATCCCATAAGGCAACCTACCTGGCTTGAAATACAGAGAGAGTTACCATGCTTATATCGCATAAGCACGCTCTCAATACAGGAGCCGTCGTGCAGGCGAAAAAGATATTTTATCGTACCGTCTATTTTCGATACGAGCTTCTCGCAAACCACGGGAAGCGTATCAAGACACTCGGTGCGAAGTCTCTCGCGAAGCTGCTTTGAAAGGCTCGTTATTTCTTCAATTTTTTCACCGCGGTGAAGCCTTGAAAAAACCTGAGCGGCTCTGTATTTCGGCTCGCCGATAGAGGCAAAGTATGATATAAGCTCGTCGGGGAGCATTGAATAAAGATCTACTTTAGTCAAAGTTTCCATTAAAGTCATTTATTCCTTACAATTTTAGAAATGAAAAATCCGTCCGAATTATGTAAATCGGGATACATTGTAAACATTCCTTTACAAGATTTATATTCTCCGACCTCAAAATCCAC
>JAFVRA010000108.1 GCA_017504545.1 Clostridia bacterium
GACGCGGCAAAGGGAATGGTAGCTCAAGCTAAGGAGAACGCGGCGCTCTCGGGACTTTCAGACGCGCCAATAAGATACATAGTTGACGATTGCAAGAAGTTCGTTGAGCGCGAGATCCGCCGCGGAAACAAGTATGACGCGGTTATTATGGATCCCCCATCCTACGGCAGAGGCCCTTCGGGCGAGGTGTGGAAGATCGAGGACAGCGTTGACGAGCTCATCACGCTCGCGGCATCTCTCCTTTCGGACGAGCCGCTCTTCTTCCTCGTCAATTCCTACACTACGGGACTTTCTCCCGCCGCTATGCAGTATATTCTCGGACTTAAGGTAGTATCGAGATACGGCGGCAGACTTGAATCCCGCGAGCTCGGTCTGCGCGCTACAAGCACGGGACTTGCGATCCCTTGCGGCGCGAGTGCAAGATGGCAGCAGGGCTGATAATTACGGAAGGAATACTATGGCAGAAACCTTTATAAAAGTAGAAAATCTTTCTTACCTTTACGATGCGGATGACGGAAATACCCGTAAGGCGCTTAAGGATCTTTCGTTTGAGATAAATAAAGGCGAGTTCGTTGCTATCCTTGGTCATAACGGCTCGGGAAAGTCAACGCTTGCAAAGCTTCTTAACATAATCCTCACGCCCACCGAGGGAAAGATATTTGTCGGCGGTAAGGACGTAACTGATCAGAATATGAGCGACGAGGATATACTCGCGCTTCGCAAGACTGTCGGAATGGTATTTCAGAATCCCGACAATCAGCTCGTCGCTACTATCGTTGAGGACGACGTTGCCTTCGGCCCCGAAAACTTAGGTGTCAGCTCGCCTGATATAAGAAAAAGAGTTGACGAGGTGCTCGGATACGTCGGAATGACCGAGTACGCAAAGCACGAGCCGCACAGACTCTCGGGCGGACAGAAGCAGAGGGTAGCAATAGCGGGCGTTATGGCTATGATGCCCGAATGTATTATTTTTGATGAATCAACGGCAATGCTCGATCCTCTCGGCAGAAAGGACGTTATGGAGGCGATAGAGCGCTTAAATCGCGATAAGGGCATTACCGTGATTATGATCACACACTATATGGACGAGGCGGCAAGAGCCGACAGAGTTATCGTTCTTGACGACGGACGCCTCATTCTCGACGGAACGCCCTCTGAGGTGTTTGAGGAGGAAGAAAGGCTTCGCGAGTGCGGACTTGCCATACCTCAATGCACCGAGCTTATCCATAAGCTGAGAGCGGAGGGAATATCGCTGGAGGGCGAATGTGTGTCTCTTGAGGATTGTGTTGCGCTTATAGAGCGCTCTCTTAAAAAGCAGTAAAGGAAGAGAAAATGTCAGATAAGATAACGGTTGAAAATTTGAGCTATTTTCACGCCAGGAAAACGCCTTATGAGATCAAGGCGCTTGACGGTATTGATCTGAATATACAAAGCGGTACGGTAACGGGACTTATAGGACATACGGGCTCGGGAAAATCCACGCTCGTGCAGATGTTCAACGGACTTCTAAGACCGTACGAAGGCAGAGTTCTGCTCGACGGAGCTGACATCTGGGCAAAGCCTAAGGACATCAACAAGATACGCTTTCGCGTAGGTCTTGTAATGCAGTATCCCGAATATCAGCTCTTTGAGGAGACTATATATAAGGACATCGCCTACGGCCCTAAGAATATGGGACTTTCAGACGACGAGATACGTGAGAGAGTTCTTGAGGCCGCTGATTTCGTAGGACTTGATCGCGAGCTTCTCGACAAATCTCCCTTCGATCTCTCGGGCGGACAGAAGCGAAGAGCGGCAATAGCCGGAATAATCGCTATGCGCCCCGAGCTTCTCATACTTGACGAGCCTGCCGCAGGTCTCGACCCTCGCGGAAGAGACGCGATATTCAACAATATAGTTGAGTATCAGAAAAAGAGCGGAAGCACGGTGCTTATCGTAAGTCACAGTATGGAGGATATGGCACGCTACTGCGACAGACTTATAGTTATGTCGGGCGCGAAAATACTCCTTGAGGGCGAATGCCGCGAAATATTCACAAGAGCAGACGAGCTCTCGGCTGTAGGACTTGACGTGCCGCAGATAACGAGACTTATGCTCGCTCTCAAAGAAAAGGGAATCGAGCTTGATACCTCTGTATTTACCGTAGAAGAGGCACTTGAGGAGATATTAAGGCTTTACCAAGATAAATAAGGATTTCAGGTTTTACAAAAGATGAAAAGTATTGCATTCGGTCAGTATTATCCTGCCGAGTCGCCGCTACATCGGCTTGACCCGCGCGTTAAGATAATCTTGACTATACTGTATATAGTTTGCTCGTTTATGTGTAAGAACGTATTAAGCTACGCGCTTCTGCTCATCTCGGCAATAGCACTCGTGATGCTCGGAAGAATACCGCTCCGCATAGTTCTCAAGGGACTTAAGGCGGTGCTGTTCGTCCTTGGCTTTACGGCGGCGCTCAATATCTTCTGGACAGCAGGTGAGCAGCTGTTGTTTGAATGGAAATTTATAAAGATATACGTTGAGGGCATCTACGCGGCGGTCTTCATTATGATAAGAATAACCGCGCTGATCATAGGCACGAGTATGCTTATGACATATACCACCACGCCGATAGCGCTTACGAACGCAATCGAGGATCTGCTCTCACCCTTGAAGAAGCTGCACGTTCCCGTGCATAGCTTTGCCATGATGATGACCATAGCCCTGCGCTTTATTCCGACGCTCACCGAGGAGACCGACAGGATAATGACCGCGCAGAAGGCAAGAGGCGCCGACTTCACGAGCGGAAGTCTCGTTGCGAGAGCAAAGGCGCTTATCCCCGTGCTGATACCGCTTTTTGTTTCGGCTTTCAACCGCGCAGGCGACCTCGCTACCGCTATGGAATGCAGATGCTATAACGGTGGAGAGGGAAGAACGAGAATGACCGTGAGAAAGCTTCGCTTTGCCGATATAATACCTCTTTTCCTTATTCTTCTGTTTGGTGCAGGACTTGTCGCGCTGAATATTCTGAAGATAGGATATACTATGTGACGGAGGCTTTATGAAGATATTATTACGCCTTTCATTTCTCGGAAGCGCCTATTGCGGATACCAGGTACAGCTAAAGGCGTATCTGTTCAGCAAAGGCTTAATGAGGCGGCAAAGCAGCTCTTCGGATACGATTGCGATATAGTTGGCTGCAGCCGTACCGACAGCGGCGTTCACGCTAACGAATTCTGCGTTACGGTAAGCAAGAAAAAGGAAAGCTTTATAGAAACGAGCATACCGATCTCGCGCATTCCGCAGGCAATGTCGCATTGGCTCCCGTCTGATATAGCCGTCTTTGCCGCCGAGGAGGTGGATGATAGCTTTCATCCGCGCTACGACGTAAAATACAAGGAATACGAATACAAGATCCTCAACCGTCAGGTGCGCGATCCCTTCCTTGAGGGAAGAGTGTGGCATTGCCCGAAGCAGATCGACGAAGAGGGATTTGAAAACATGAAGAGAGCGGCGGCAATGCTCGTAGGAAGAAAGGATTTCTCATCCTTTATGGCAGCCGATTCAACCGTCAAGGATACCGTCAGAGAGGTATTCTCGGCAGAGATCGAACGAGAGGGAGATCTTGTTACATTCAGAGTGAGCGCCGACGGATTTCTTTACAATATGGTGCGAATATTTACAGGCACTCTCGTTGAGGTGGCTTACGGCAAGATAGCCGTAGAGGATATTCCTCATATCATTGAAGCACACGACAGACGCAGGGCGGGATGTACTGCACCACCAGAGGGGCTTTATCTTAACCGAGTGGTCTATTGACGCTCTGAACTGTTTGCGAAAGGAGGCAGAAAAGTGAAATTTAGTTTCAAGGATAGTCTTGACAAGATCAAGGACGCTATTCCCAAAAAAGAAAAGAAAGCTCCATCTGCCTCGGATCAGGCAGAAGAAGGAAGCAAGGATGCAGGAAAGCGCTTTAGTAAAGAAAGACTTGTAAACGATCTGGGAAAAATAGGCGACTTTTTTAATCCCGAGCCTCAAAAGGAAAGGGTGCTTCGGCACGAGGACTTCAACGGAGCGGGAGATACCTATTACGCAAACGTATCAGCCTTTTATAAGGTTGCAGAGCGACTGCTCTGGCTCATTCTTATAATATTTATGGTCATCTCTCTCGTCACAAACTATAAAGAGATAACCTATGATAATTTCTTCTATCTGCTCAAGGATTTTTCAACCGCGGCAGACAGCGAGGTGCCGAGCTATCAGGTGCTTTCCTATGACTCCGACAGCCGACAGAAATTCGCTCTCTACCGAGGCGGTCTTGTGAGCGCGTCTCCCTCGGCGGTGTCTGTGTTTACCGCAGGCGGAAGAAGAACGCTAAAGAGCAATACCGAATACTATTCTCCGAACATAGTCTGCTCGGACAGATACGTTCTTGTTTACGATAGCGCTTCATCGGCGTTCTCAGTATATAACTCCTTTTCAAAGGTCTATAACGAACGCCTTGAAAGCCCGATTACCGACGCTTGCTTCGGCTCTGACGGCTCGTTTGCGGTAGCCACCAAGAATGATGACAGTCAGTCGGTGATATATCTTTACGGCAAGGATATAAAGCTTCGCGGAGACCTCAGCGAGAGCAAATATATTTTTGATATGGCTATAGGAGAGAGCGGTGAAAAATTCTGCACTCTGACCTATCAGGCAGGAAGCGGCAAGGGAATTACAACGCTCAATCTTTACGACATCAAGAGCTCGCATAGCGCGGGTAAGCTTGAAAGCGTTGACATAGACGGTGAATTCCCGATCGGTTGCGCTTATCTTGACAACGGCAGGATAGCGGTCCTTACAAATCTGGCAATAAGGATTTACGATAAGGATCTCGACGAAAGAGAAAAGCATACCTTCTACGATGCAAATATCCGAGCGTTCAAGACGAGTGCAGACGGAGTTTCGGTAGTAGTAAGCTCGGATGCCGAAAAAAAGGTCATCGCTTACGATGAAAAGGGAGAGTTTGCTTACGAGGACACGATCACTGAAAACGTATCTGCAATAGAGCAATGCGACGGATACCTGTTCTTGAGAACTGCTTCGGGAGTTATCAGAATAGATATGGACAAAAACGAAAGAGAATTTCTCCCCTCAGAGAGCGGAAAGATGCTTATATACGGCAACGATACCGCTATGGTCTGCGGAGATGCAAAGGCAGAATACCTTGTGTTCGGTAAGGACAGATAAGGTATATAACAGATAAGGTATATAATAAAGCATAAGGACGGAACTTTTTAAAATGAAGCTGAAAAATATCCCAAATATTTTGTCAATAATACGAATTTTCCTTGTATTCGTGTTCGTTTTCGTATTTTTTGTGATGGATTCTCCTATAGGAGCGCTGATAATCTTCTTGGTTGCAGGCGCTACCGATATAGTTGACGGATACCTTGCAAGGAGATTTAACTGGATAACTAACCTCGGAAAGATACTCGATCCGTTTGCAGATAAGCTTATGCAATGCACGGCGCTCATCTGCCTTTGCATAAAGAAATACGTTCCGCTCTGGTTTATGCTTATTTATCTTGCAAAGGAGCTTGGAACTCTACTTATCGGTCTTATAGTTATCAGACGCCGTAGCGTTGTCGTGGTCAGTAAGTGGTACGGTAAGGCGGCGGTCTGCCTCTTCTATCTGACTATATTCTTCTCGATAGTTTTCAGTGATTTTCTCAGCATACATCCTCTTATCAGCATACTTATGTTTGGATTTGCGGCTCTTTTTGCGCTTTGCTCGTTTGCCGCTTACATCAAGCATTATTCCAAGCTAAAGAAAGAAGAGATAGACAAGGGAACTCTTCGAAAGGTAATAAAATAATCCCGAAAGGAATCGGTTAAATATATTTATGGTAATGTGTTCAAGATGCCACAAGCGCGTGGCGGTGGTTTTCGTAACCAAATTAGAAAACGGAAATAAGATCAACGAGGGACTCTGCATGAAATGTGCAAAGGATCTCGGTGTTCCGATAGATAATATGCTTGGCGACGTAATGAGCCAGCTCGGTCTTTCACCCGAGCAGATGGAGGCTATGGAGAACGAGTTTGGCGCTATGGTAGAGCAGGGCGCGATCCCCTCGGACAACGACGATCTCGAGGAGGGCGGCGCACCCGCTATAGATATGCCGCAGCTTTTCAACAATTCCGGACTTCCTTCCGAACAGCAGAACGTCGGAAAGAAGAAAAGAGCCAAGGATTCAGGCGAAGAGAAGCCTAAAAAATACAAGTTCCTTGACACCTATTGTCGCAATCTTACAAGAAGAGCGGCTGACGGAAAGCTTGACAGGATCATAGGCAGAGATCGCGAGCTTGAGCGAGTTATACAGATACTCTGCCGCCGTCAGAAGAACAACCCCTGCCTTATAGGTGAGCCCGGCGTCGGAAAAACGGCTATTGCAGAGGCTCTCGCACAGAAAATAGCAGACGGAAGCGTACCCTTCAAGCTTCGCGGAAAGCAGATATATCTCGTGGATATGACGGCTCTCGTTGCGGGCACTCAGTTCAGAGGACAGTTTGAATCAAGAATGATAGGACTTATCAACGAGGTCAAGGAGGCAGGGAACGTTATTCTCGTTATCGACGAGGTGCATAATATCGTCGGCATCGGTGACTCCGAGGGAAGCGTAAACGCCGCAAATATCCTCAAGCCCGCGCTCTCTCGCGGCGAGGTCAGAATTATAGGTGCTACCACTCTCAACGAATATCGCAAGTATATCGAGAAGGATACCGCGCTTGAGCGCCGTTTCCAGCCTATTACCGTGGCTGAGCCTTCTATCGAAGAAAGCGTAAAGATGCTTGAGGGCATCAAGCACTATTACGAGGAATTCCACTCTATCAGAATACCCGATGAGGTGGTTTCAAGAGCGGTAACTCTTTCCGAGAGATATATAACCGACAGATACCTGCCCGATAAGGCGATAGACCTGCTTGACGAGGCGGCTTCGCATCTCTCTCTTTCGAGCTCGGTTCTCAACGAATCGCAGGAGATACGCGAAAAGCTGATGATGCTCAAGGATAAGAGAGAAGCACTTGAGGCAAATACCCCTGCGGATGAAAAGGAAACTCAGAAGCGCTACGAGGAGATCGCAGGCATAAAGTCAGAGGAGATAAAGCTCTCAGAGAAGCTTCGTGAGCTTGAGCCCTCGTGTGATAGCGTCGTGCTTACCGAGGCGGATATTGCCGAGGTCATCGAGGTATGGACGGGTATCCCCGCTACTGATATCAGCGAGAATGAATTTGAGCAGATAGATAAGCTTGCGGATCGCCTTAAGAAAAAGATAGTCGGTCAGGACGAGGCAGTAATGGCTGTGTCGAGAGCTATCAAGCGCAACCGCGCAGGTATATCCTATAAGCGCAAGCCTGTTTCCTTTATCTTTGCAGGACCTACGGGTGTCGGAAAGACCGAGCTCGTAAAGACCCTCGCGGCAGATCTCTTCCATTCTCCCGAGACGCTTATCAGACTCGATATGTCCGAGTTTATGGAGAAGCATTCGGTTTCGAGAATAATCGGAGCGCCTCCCGGATACGTTGGATACGACGAGGCAGGACAGCTTACCGAAAAGATACGCCGCAGACCTTACTCGGTCGTTCTCTTTGATGAGATCGAGAAGGCTCACCCCGACGTTCTCAATATCCTTCTTCAGATACTTGACGACGGCAGGATAACCGACGCGAGAGGCAAGACGGTCAACTTTGAGAATACCGTCATCGTTATGACGACTAACGCAGGCTCTGATAATTCGGGCGCGACTGTCGGCTTCTTCTCAGAGGAGTCGTCGCTTTCGGAGAGCAAGACTATGAAGGCGCTTTCAGGCTTCCTTCGCCCCGAGTTCATCAACCGCGTCGACGAGATAATAACCTTCCGCTCGCTTGACGAGGCAGACTTTGAAAAGATCGCGCGCATTATGCTCGACGAGCTCAAGAGTGCACTCGCCGAGAAGAATATCAGCTTCAAGTATTCTCCCGCGGCGGCAGAGTATATTGCCAAAAATTCCTTCTCGCGCAAATTCGGTGCGAGAAATATGCGCCGCTTTATAAGATCTAACGTAGAGGATATGCTTGCTGAAAAGATCATATCCGATTACTCACGCCGTATAAGCGGAGTGGCACTTGGATATTCCAAAAAAGAAAATAAATTAACTGTTGAGTGTATTTGATAATGAACGAAAAATGGTTTGATCTATCGGTCGAGGAGATCGAGAAAAAGCTTAAGACCAACGCCGCCTCGGGACTTTCTCCCAAGGCGGCTCGTTCCCGCGCGGGTATGCATAAAAAGGACGAGCCCTTCTTTACCGTAAAGAAGAGAAGGATCGACAAGCTCATTTTGGAGCTTGTCTCGGATATTTTTCTCGTTCTTCTTACGCTTCTCGCGATTTTTTCTCTTTTCTTTGAAGGAGATGCGGTCGTCGGAAGCGCGATACTTATAGTGATAGTTATCAATCTTCTCTGGTCGCTCTTTCTTTACTATCGCGACAGGCGCTCGCTTGAGTCAATGTCTGATTTCTTCGCTCCAACCGCACGAGTAATACGCGGCGGTAAGCTTTACATTGCCGATTACAGAGACGTGGTCGAGGGCGACGTGATACTTATAGAAAAGGGCGACTTGCTCGGATGCGACGCTCGCCTCATTCATTCGGATAAGATTACCGTACGAATGAAGATTGATAAGAAGACCGAAAAGCTGCTTGAAAAATACGCCGGTGGCGCTGTAAGAGCCGATGAGATACACGTGGAAAATATGGTGAATATGATACACGCAGGCTCAGTCGTCACAAGCGGCAGCGGAAGAGCGGTGGTTACTGCTATAGGCAAGTACACCTATCTTGGCGCTATGACGGGCGGCATTGCGGAGATCCCCTCAAGAGAGCTTCCCAAGGGACTTTCGCATCTGAAAAAGGAATGTTCTAAGATAGGAATGCTACTGCTTCTCCTGACACTTCCTTTCTGTATATCAAGCTTTCTTTTCGGAAGCTTTCCGGGCGGTAACGTTTCGCTTTCAGAGGCTGTGCTCGTATCCCTCTCTATAGGTGCTACGGCAATGCTTTCAAGAGCCTCAAATCTCTTCTGCGGATTTTTCGTCAGATATATCCGCAAGTCAGCCGTCTCGGAGAACCCCTGTATCATACGCTCGCTCGAGGCGTTTGACGCCCTTGCGGATATGGATTATCTCTTCCTGCTTGACGGAAGCATCGCGACCGATGGAATACTCCATTTTGACACGCTTGCCACAGCTGACGGCGAGACGAGAAGCTTTGAGCGAGTCGGTCAGAGCGCAGGTGCGCTTTGTGAGCTTATAGCACTCTACGATAGCGCGCGTACCTCGTCTCTTGCTATGGGTATAAGACCGAGCGGCGAGTTAGATACGGGCATTGCAGAGTTTATGAAAAAGAGCGCTGTTGATACTAAGGCGCTGAAGATAAAGTACACTCTGCAATCTTATCTGCCGGGTATCGACAAAAACGCAAGAGATTCTGTCATATATCTCGATAAGGGAGAACGAAAAGAAATAAGCGTTTCCTCTTCTGCAAGGCTTCTTGATGAGTGCCGCTTCGTTACTGTGGCAGGCACTTCAAGGCCTCTTAGTGCTGAAGGTAGGGAGAATCTTTTAAGAAGCATCGGGCAGTACGCCTCTATGGGCAGAAAAACGCTCCTGTTTGCACTCGGATCCGAGGGGGCGAGATGCTTCGTTGGTATGCTCGTTCTTCGCGAGGGTGCGGATAACGAGCTTTCGAGCGCAATTTCTGCGGTTCGCAGGAGCGGCGTCAACATAATTTCTTTTTCAAACTGCAAGGGAAGAGTAAACGCTCCCGAGATCCCCGATATGCTCAGACACGGAAGCCGCGCTTACGCGTCAGACTTTGCGCGTAAAGGACTTCCTGCCGATCATTCCTTCGGAAACTATGACGAATATTGCGGATTTACGGCAGAGGATATTGCCGTTCTTGCAAGAAGAGTAAAATCCGAGGGAAAGGGACTGATGATATGCGGCTTTACCGACTTTGCCGCTGAGGCTATAAGCGAGGCCGACGTATTCGTTTCTTGCGCTCCCGTGCGAACGGGAGTGTTCGGACATTTTGCCGAAGAGATACGCTCGCTTGAGGTTCCGGGAGAGCAGAGCAGTGCCTCCTGCGAACAGACTGTCAAGTCTGAGGCTGATATACTGCTTATGCGCCCCAAGGATAAAAAGGGAGGTCTTGCGCCTCTGGCAGTGGCGGTAAGCTCGTGTAGAATTGCTTACAGAAACCTTTTTGAGTATATCAGATATTTTGTATTTGCTTCGCTTGTAAGAATAGTCGCGATAGGATTTCCGATGCTGTTCGGTCAGATGTCAGGTGCGGCTATACACCTGCTTTTGCTCGGGTTTCTTGTGGATATGGCTGTGTTGCTTATGTTTATGAGAGATAACCGACGCGTAGGCGCGCAGAAAAAGAATATCAAAAAAGAGCTTCTTGATACAAGCCTCAAGTCTCTCTTTAAAAAGCATTTTCCTATTACTGTGGCATCGTTGCTCGGTTCTGTTCTGATCTTGTTGATACCGAATCTTATATCTCTGTTTAATATTTTCGGTAACTATATCTATAGGGCAGAGTACACCTTTACCTCGCTACTGCTGCTGCAATTTGCATTGTTCGTATGCGTTTACGTCAAGGATATTCTCAGCAAATCGCAGATGAAAAAGCTTTTTACCAATAAGATATTTATAATAGAGCTTTCCGCGACCTTTATTCTCGTGATGATATGCTTCCTGACACCCGTAGGCAATCTTTTCGGACTTGTGAGCAATCCTGTTATATATCTGCTCGCGTCCTTCCTGCCTGCAATAGCCTTTATCATCTGCTATTATGCTATGTCATTCCCAAAGAAAAAGAAAATCACAGACGAAAAGGGCAAGAAAACGCTGAAAAAGCAAAAATAATTGTAAACAATTTGTTAATTTATAATATTGTGCTTGAAAAATATTTACAAGTATGATATAATCAACTGTAATTTGCGGTCAGCAAGGCTGGCTGTAAAAATAATAATACACACACGTTCCATAGAGAACGATCCGGTGTCGGCGGCAAGCGCGTGCAGTCGATTGGTCGTTGATGGCAACGTGGTGGAAAAAACCGAAGGAGGACATAAAAATGTCTGTTATTTCTATTAAGCAGTTGCTTGAAGCAGGTGTTCATTTCGGACACCACACAAGAAGATGGAACCCCAAGATGCAGGAGTACATCTTCACTGAGAGAAACGGTATCTACATCATTGACTTGCAGAAGACCGTTAAGAAGTTTGACGAAGCTTACGCTTTCGTCCGTGATATCGCAGCAGAAGGCGGCAACGTTCTTTTCGTAGGAACAAAGAAGCAGGCTGCAGACGCTATCAAGGAAGAGGCTCTCCGTTGCGGTATGTAC
>JAFVRA010000109.1 GCA_017504545.1 Clostridia bacterium
GAACAAATATTTTGCAGATGCAAAGAGAAAATGCGCAGTAATATAAGATATTGCAAGCATTTTATCTGCCGCAGATGCGAATATTTGTCACACAAAACCGTATGAGTTCGGCTCTCTTCGGCTATAGCAAGTACGCTTTCATAAAGCTATTTACAATTACGTATTAGGGGCGGTTCACGAATCGCCCCTATGAATTTAATTGCTTCATTTAAATTCATGCCTGTAGGGGAGGATATTATCCTCCCGTTGCTTATAAATTATGACTACACTTATTTCAGCAAGTCATCCTGAGCGAGCGAAGCGATGTCGAACTTTCGGATGAAGGAGCGGTAATATAGCGAGTTCATCCGAAAGTGAAAATTGTCAGGACAATTTTCAGGATCTACAAAAAGATTTGGTTGTCCCTTCGTGACTTAATGTTACTTTTAACCTCTCAGGTGGTTTGTGCGTTGAATATATACAAAGGCAAAAAGACCTCTCCGTCTGCATACCTGTTTCGCTTCGCTCAACGGCAAGTTTGCAATGCAAACGTTGCGAGTCCACCTCTCCTGAAAGGAGAGGCTTTAAGTAAGATTACGCTAAGCGGGATCTACACTAACACAAAGGCTCTCCTCGTAGGAGAGCTGGCGGTGTAACCGCCTGAGAGGTCTAATACATCAAACGCCAAACGAGATCCCTCGGTCGTGGGCGAGCCACTCCCTCGCCTTTTTTCGCCTATCTCGGTCGAAAAAAGGTTCGACGCCGCGGCGCTTTCAATCGCATCACCCTACCTTACCAATATCTCGCCGCTCTGCTCAGGATGACCTGCTCAAATGGGGTGCGGTTGGTATTTTAAAATTTCTCGGGACGCCGAGGGTCTCGCTGCGGCTCGGTCGCGCTCTCGTTCTGACAACACACTGTGTTGTCATTCATTACGCTCGCGTCGCTACGCTACGTCGTCCCCTACGGGTTTGTGCGGCTTTTGATATTTTGATTGTAGGGGAGCATTCTATATGCTCCCGAAGAGAAAAGGGCGGATATGGAATCCACCCCTACCGATTATAGATTATGCAAAGCACAAAAACTGTAGGGGCGTTCATTGAACGTCCGTGTAAAACGCAATGATTCTTTGTAAACGGGACGCCGGTCCCTACAAACAGACATCTGTGATCTCACGGGTCGTATTCACGTTTAAAATAAGAGTGCTTGCTTTAACAAAAACTCGCACGCTTTTTCTTAAAAATTTACAAACTGATAACTTTAAATGACAAAAAATGTGATATAATATCTGTGAATATCGGGCAGAAAGGAGGTAGAGCGATGGGAAAAAGAAAAGAAAAAGCCAAAAGATTGCTTGCGGACAAGCATTTTGAAGAAACCAAGCACTATTCAAAGCGCACCGCCGCAACTGTTATTTCTGTCGCCTCTGCCGTTATCTGCATACTTGCGGTAATAGGAGCGATACTGCTGAGGGATTATTTCTCAGCAGAAAATCTCGATAAGCTGCAAGTCTTCGTATCTGAGCATTGGCTTGCGGGTACGCTTATATTTATGTCTATATGCGCCACTCAGGTCATCATCGCGCTAATACCCGGTGAGGCTGTGGAGATAGCCGCGGGAGTTATATTCGGCTCGTTCTGGGGAACTGTGCTCTGCCTTGTTGGTATAATGACGGGAAGCGTTATCGTCATTCTGCTGGTTCGCAAATTCGGTCGCCGCTTCGTTGAGTCTCTCTACCCGAGAGAAAAGATAGATGCGCTACCGATACTTCACAATACCAAGCGCAGAAATTTTCTTATCGCGCTTTTGTTCTTTATTCCAGGCACTCCCAAGGACCTCATCACCTACGTCGTAGGTCTTACTGAGGTCAGCATACCTATGTATATTTTGCTTACCACGCTCGCGCGAGTTCCGTCGATACTTATGTCAACGCTCGGTGGAGACGCGTTCGGTGAGGGACAGGTAGTCAAGGGAATAATTATTTTCGCCGTGGCGGCACTCGTCAGCGGACTTGGATATCTCGCCTACCTTCTTATACAGAAGATAAGTAATCGAAGAAAGAAAAAACAAAAGGAAGACGGCGAGGAGCAAAGTGACCTTTCGGAGTGAATAAAAAGCACCGCGGCTTGATGGCTGCGGTGCTTTTTTTAAAAAATTTCTAAAAAATCAAAATTTTTTGTAAGATTTTCTTTTTCTCAGAGTCTTATAGGTGAAGGAGGTGATAGGATGACGGATTTTGAGCAGCTGTACGAGACGTATTTCAACGACGTTTATTTGTATATCTTAAGGCTCTCGGGCAACGAGCATATAGCCGAGGAGATCACAAGCGACACCTTCTTCAAGGCGATGAAGTCTATCGACAGCTTCCGAGGCGATTGCGACCTTCGCGTATGGCTCTGCCAGATAGCAAAGAATTGCTATTACTCACATCTGAAGAGAAGCAAAAGAACAGAGCAGATAGATGAGGAGACAATACAGGATATCCCCGATCTCGCTCCGAGCGTGGCAGACGCGTATGTCAGGCGCGACGAGATAGGCAGGATACAAAAGGCGCTGCATTCGGTAGGTGAGCCGTACAAGGAGGTCTTTATGTGGCGAGTGTACGCCGACCTTTCGTTCAAGCAGATAGCTCAGATCTTCGGCAAGACTGAAAACTGGGCTTGCGTTACCTATCACCGAGCAAGAAAAAAGATTTTAGAAGAAATGGAGGAAGAAAAGAGTGAAGACTGAATGCAGTATGATCAGAGATCTGTTGCCTCTCTACGTTGAGGATATGGTAAGCGAGGAGACGGCAGAGCACATAAACGAGCACCTTGCGACCTGCGAGGAATGTAAGGCGGAGCTTGAAAGATTGAAGGAGGGCGCAGAGCTTACGGCAATAGAAGAAAAGCCTGCCGTGAGAGCGGACAGCGCAAAGCCCTTCAAAAAAATCGTTAAAAAAATAAACCGTCAGTTCTACTCGGTCGCTTACGCCGCGCTTGTATTTCTTATATTTCTCGGCTTTGGCTGGACGGGTGGAGAAAATCTGATGTATAACAGTCTGATAATGCCCGTGGCGGGTGTGTTCGGATATTACGTATTCAAGTGGCAGGCTGTCTATAAGCTTCCCATACTCCTGCTTGCTATAGACCTTGGCGTGTTCGCTTGTCAGCTTATAGAAATAAGCTTTGCCGAAACACTTCTCTGGACGCTTATCTACTCTGGCTTTGCCCTCGTCGGAGTGGCGATCGCCTTCCTCTTACACTACGCATTCAAGAAGGAGGAAAGAAAATGAAAAAACGCATATTGAAAATAGTAGCACTCTGTACAGGAATAATACTCATACTCGGAGTTTGTTGGTTCGCAAACTCACTCGTCGGAAATCCGCTCTCCAAGGCGCTGGCAACAAGCACCGCAAAGAAGCATCTTGAGAAAAATTACGCGAACACCGACTATGAGCTTGAAGACGTGAGCTACAGCTTCAAGGACGGATATTATCACGCTCAAGTATCCTCGCCGAGCAGCATAGATTCAAGCTTTTCGCTCCTGATCAACGGATTTGGAAACCTGAGATACGATTATTACGAAAACAACGTAACGAATGGTTGGAACACCGCTTACAGACTGAGAGACGATTATCGCAAGACAGTCGATACTCTGATCGAGAGTGATGATTTCACTTATGATGTCGTTCTTGGATACGGAGATCTTTCGTTTATTACGGCCGAGTATAAGGATATGCCCGACGTTCCCGAATACGCTCTGATCACGAATGATCTGAAGCTTGATGCCTATTACAACGTAAACGAGCTTGGTAAGAAGGCAGGCGTGCTTACTCTCTACATCGCTGATGAGACCGTTTCTGAGGAGCGCCTCGCGGAGATACTTCTCGGTATCCGCGAATGCTTTGATCGCGCGGGAGTCGGATTTTATATCATTGACTGTGTTCTTGAGTATCCTAAGGATGAGAACGCCGAGTACAGATACGGGAATGTAGAAATAAGCGAATTCCTATATTCCGACATTTATGCAGACGGCCTTGTAGAGCGCGTTAAGGCAGCGGCAGAGAAGACCGGGAATTATTACGCCGAGCAGGATGCAGGGAAGCTCGAGGAGAAGCCGTAAGATAATCAACATTCTCATAAGGATATTTACCTAACCACGGTAGGGGCAAACTGTGTTCGCCCGCGGGAGACCGCAGGTCTCCCCTACGGATAAGATGTCATGCAATAAGCAAAGATTAACCCCGACAGATTTTCAATGTCTGTCGGGGATTGTTTGTTCTGTTCGATAAATTGGAATTTAGTACGGGTATTGAAGTATATAGTGCGTATTAGTTTCCTCCGTCTGTATGAACCCTAACTTTTGATAGAGGGATTTTGCACGGTGGTTTTCCTTAAAGCAACCAATGCGCATCGTTCTCTTCTTAATCAAACAGTCGTTTTGGAGGCTCAGCAGAATATCAGAGCCAATGCCCTTACCACGGTACTCTGAAAGCAGATGGATTTCGGCAACATCAAGATAGGGGGATTCAAAGTAGCACTGTAAAAACCCAATAAACTTGCCGTCAATTTCAATTACACTAAAATACTCAACAGAGGCAAAGTCACTATCAAAATCTTTTTGTTGAAATTTCTCGTCCCAACCCCAGATTTTTTCCACATAAGGCCGAATGGACTCAGCCTTGAGGGTGTATATCAAATCATGGTCACCAGCTATTGCTGGACGAACTATATATTTTACCATTTACTCTCCTTTGTAAAAGCTCCTACAGAATGTCAACTCTTCGTCAAATTCTTATTTATCGTTCTGTTTTATTGCCGGTTTCGCCTTTGTATTACAAAAGGCTTCGGGCAAAGCCCATACCCCTTGTAGGGCGGGGGTTTACTCCTGCTGCCTTGTTGGCTTAGATCCTATGTTACGGCGGGAGCAAGCCCCCGCCCTACGATATCCCATTATAACACAAATCGGCAGAGAAAGCAATATCTCTGCCAAAATTTGTTTGTAGGGGCGTTCATCGAACGCCCGCGGGCGAACACAGTTCGCCCCTACCATGTTCCGAAAACATCCTTATGAGAAGTAGCGGAAGCACTCTCTGCCGATATTTATATGTGTATCCGTAGGGGAGACCTGCGGTCTCCCGCGGGCGAACACAGTTCGCC
>JAFVRA010000110.1 GCA_017504545.1 Clostridia bacterium
CGTCTTTCGCCAAATCTCGTCTTGCAAGATCGGCATCTTGCTTCAACTCACTTTGACTAAATCCATCAAAAATTTCAACGCCGGAGGGTGCTTTGCAGTTTTGAGTGAACAAATATTTTGCAGATGCAAAGAGAAAATGCGTAGTAATATAAGATATTGCAAGCATTTTATCTGCCGCAGATGCGGATATTTGTCACACAAAACCGTATGAGTTCGGCTCTCTTCGGCTATAGGGACTGCCTCACTCTGAGGCAGTCCCTGTTTTAAATCTATATTGGCGTGATACTCAAAGAGAGCATCACGCCAATATTTTTTGTTTAATTATTCTCGTTTTCTTCTTTTTTGAGAGATTTTCTTGAGCCGTCGGGATACTGAATTACAGTATTGTCAAGAATTGCACCAAAGGAACGGCGAAACTCAAGGATGTACTCATCGTGAAGCGCCTTGCGCTCGATAGCTTCTTCCTCTGTAAGAGTTCCTTCCTTTTTCTTCTTGGCAAGCTCGTTTATTCGGTCAAGCTTTTGCTTTTCCATCACTCACCTCATCAAGCGCGGAGAGTAATTCCGAGGTTCTTTTCCATACCTGCAAGGATCTTGGAAGATACCTTCTCGGCTTCCTCAACGGTAAGGGTTCTGTCGCTTGCGCGAAGAGTTACTCTTATAGATACCGACTTCTTGTTCTCGCCAACCTGATGTCCGCGGTAAATATCGAAGAGCTCGATAGAGTCAACTAACTTACCGCCTGCCTTCGCCATCTCTTCCTTGATAGTGCCAAACTCAAGAGCCTCATCACATACAAAGGAGAAATCACGGGTCGTAGCGGGGAACTTGGGCAGAGGAGTATAGAGCTTAGCTTCGTTCATAAGAGCGAATATAGCCTCAAAATCAAGCTCACAGGCATATACGGGAAGATCCACGCCGTAATTCTTAGCGGTAAGAGGATGTATCTGACCGAGAACTCCGATAACCTTGCCGTCTACACTGATAGTAGCGTATCTGCCGGGGTGGTAAGAGGGATTGTCATCAGCGGATCTGATAACTGCATTCTTGATATCAGCAAGCTTGAGAATGTTCTCGCAAACGCCCTTGACTGTATAGAAATCGCAGTTGCCGTACATAGCAGCACAGATAACCTTGTTCTCGTTGGGAAGAGTGTCCGCCCCCGTGGGAATATAAACGGTCGCTATCTCAAAGATCTTAACGTTATCGTTGTTGAAGTTGCAGTTACGCGCAATTACCTCAAGAGCAGAGGGAAGAGCGGTAGTTCTCATTACGCTCGTGTCCTCGCCGAGAGGATTGGAGATAACTACCGAGTTGCGAAGCGCGCTGTCGGCAGGAAGGCGGATCTTATCGTAGAACTTGGGGCTGATGAACGAGAATGTCTGTATCTGATTGATACCCATTCCGCACATTGCGCTCTCAACGTCGATCTCAAACTTCTGCTTTCTTGTGTAGCCGCCCTGAGTGGTCTCACCCTTTATACGACTCGATTCTATCTTGTTGTAGCCGTAAATTCTTGCTATTTCCTCAGCAACGTCGTTCATGCAGCCAATGTCAGCACGGAAGGTGGGGGCAGTGATCTTGTTGCCGTCTACGGTAAACTCAAGAGCCGTGAGGATCCTCTTCATCTCGCCCTCGGATACGTTGATGCCAAGGAACTTGTTGATAACGTCAACGTCAAGCTCAAGGGTAGTGGGCTCGATCTTGCCGGGATATACGTCAATGATCTCGTTTACTACCTCACCTGCGCCGAGAAGCTCAACGAGCTCGCAGGCTCTCTCAAGACCGCCAAGGCAGTTTTCGGGATCAAGACCCTTTTCAAATCTTGCCGAGCTTTCTGTTCTCATACCGTTCTTCTTGGCGGTAACACGAACAGAGGTGCCAAGGAAGCAAGCAGACTCAAATACTACCGTCGTGGTATCGTCCTTGATCTCGCTGTTAGCACCGCCCATAACGCCCGCAAGAGCGACTGCACGCTCCTTGTCAGCGATAACGAGCATAGAAGAATCAAGAGTGTGATCAATATCGTCAAGCGACTTGAAGCACTCACCGTCGCGTGCTCTGCGAACGTCTATTGCAGAGCCGTTAAGGCAGGAGTAATCAAACGCGTGCATAGGCTGACCGTACTCAAGCATTACGTAGTTGGTAATATCAACGATATTATTGATAGGACGAACGCCGCTTGCGCGGAGGCGCATACGGAGCCAGAGAGGCGAAGGAGCGATCTTAACGTTCTTTACAACTCCTGCAACGTATCTCGAGCAGAGATCGGGAGCGGATATAGAAACAGAGAGATAATTGCTTATCTTGTCTCCGTCGTTAGCGCACTTTACCACGGGAGCCTTAACTGCGAAGGGCTTGTCAAAGGAGACAGCGCTCTCGCGAGCAAGACCGATAACAGAAAGACAGTCGGGACGGTTTGAGGTTATCTCAAACTCAACGACGGTGTCGTTAAGCATAAGAGCTTCTTTTATATCCATACCGAGCTTGTCGCCAAAGCTCTCGTCAAGAATAAGAATGCCGTTGGGCTCCTTGCCGGGCATATCGTGCTCGGTGAGTCCAAGCTCACCCATAGAGCAGAGCATACCGTTGGATTCAACGCCGCGGAGCTTACCGGGCTTGATAACTATATTTCCGGGGAGCTTAGCCACGGGAATAGCCGCAGGAACGATAGCGCCCTCAAAGATATTCTGAGCGCCGGTAACTATCTGCTCTACCTTAGAGCCTATATCGACCTGACAGATCTGAAGGTGATCGCTGTTCTCGTGAGGAGCAATAGAGAGAATACGCGCAACGACAACGTTTTCTATATCCTCGCCGAGAATCTCATAGCCCTCAACCTTAGAGCCGGTGTCGGTCATTCTGTCACAATAATCCTTAACGTTAACGTCAGAGACGTCAACGAAATCAGCAAGCCAATTTTTAGATAAATTCATTTTTCTACCTCCGCTTCAATCAGAACTGCTCAAGGAAACGAACGTCGTTTTCATAAAGCAATCTCATATCGTCAATACCGTAGTGCTTCATAGCGATACGCTCAACGCCCATACCGAAGGCAAAGCCGCTGTAAACGTTAGGATCGATACCGCAGTTTTCAAGCACGAAGGGGTGAACCATACCTGCGCCGAGGATCTCTATCCAGCCCTCGTTCTTACAAACGCGGCAGCCCTTACCGCCACATACGAAGCAGGAAACGTCAACCTCAGCTGAGGGCTCAGTGAACGGGAAGTGGTGAGGACGGAAGCGAAGTCTTGCATCCTCGCCGAAGAGGGTCTTGGCAAAGGTTTCCAGCATTCCCTTGAGGTCGCCCATAGTGATACCCTTATCAACCACGAGTCCCTCTACCTGATGGAAGAGAGGAGAGTGAGTAGCGTCAACTGCATCCGCACGGAAAACGCGTCCGGGAGAGATTATTCTTATCGGAGGCTTCTGCTTCTCCATTGTTCTTACCTGAACGGGAGAGGTCTGAGAGCGGAGAAGAATATTCTCGGTGATATAAAATGTATCCTGAGTATCTCTTGCAGGGTGATTTTCGGGGATATTGAGCGCCTGGAAGTTGTAGTAATCAAACTCTACCTCAGGACCTTCTGCAATAGAGAAGCCCATACCGATAAATATCTCCTCTATTCTGCGCTGCATCTGGGTAAGAGGATGCAAATGTCCCATTGCCAAGGGAGAGGAGGGAAGTGTAACGTCTATCTTCTCATCCTTGAGCTGCTTCTCAAGAGCCTGCTCCTTAAGCGCCTGAACCTTTTCTGCAAGTGCCGCTTCGACCTCTGCTCTGACCTCGTTTGCAAGCTGACCTACTATAGGTCTTTCCTCGCTCGAGAGTGCTCCCATTCCGCGAAGCACAGAGGTAAGCTCGCCCTTTTTGCCCAGATATTTGATTCTTATCTGTTCAACGTCAGCGTTATCAGCCGCGATAGCCGAGAGCGCTTCTTCTCTGATTTGATTAAGCTTTTCTTTCATTTTGTTTCCTTTCGTTTTTATATCAAATATTTATTTACAAAAATAAAAAACGCCCTAAGTCCAAAAAGACATAGGACGGTTATGACCGCGGTACCACCTAAATTCCTGTCGGGAAAGTCCTGACAAGCACTTAAAGTCTATAACGGAGACCTCCGCACACCGCTACGCAAGCAAAAGCTCTTCACGGATAGCGCTCCGAAGCGAAAGGCGCATCACTCTCTGCAGACCACTCGCAGCCAAGGCGGTCTTCTCTGGGGCAGATACACGCAAATTGCCAACTTCATCAACGCGTTTTAGTATTAACTTAACTATTATAACACATATTTCTGACTTTTGCAAGTAAATTTTTATATTTTCTTCTTATTTTATTTTTTATTATTGCAAAAATCTGCACGTTGTTGTATAATATTCTTAATAAAGACGAGGGAGGGATAAAAATGGGCGTAAACGTGAGCAAATTTCGTATGCTGAGTGGCAATGCTCTGAAAATAATTGCCGCCATATCTATGTTCTTTGATCACTTCGGCATTTTATTTTTCCCCGAGATAATCGCCTTTCGTATTATAGGTCGCTTGGCTTTCCCGATATTTGCGTTTATGATTGCCGAGGGATGTAAATACACAAAGCACCGTCTGAGATATTTTCTCACGGTGTCGCTTATGGGCGCGGCGTACACTCTCGTTTACTATATCTACAGCGGCAAGATATATTTCTGTATTCTCGTGACATTTGCTTGCTCGATAGCACTCATTTTCGCGCTTCAGGAGTTTAAGAGTGCGTTGTGCTCAAAGGAAGCAAGCTTTTCTGAGATAGTTGTAAGAGGAATAACGTTTGTGGCTCTGATCGTTGCGGTCTTCTTCTTTGCAAAGAATTTCACGGTTGATTACGGATTTATAGGATGTATCACACCCGTTCTTGCGAGCCTCTGTCACTCGCCGCGCGAAAACGCGCCTGAAATGTGGAAAAAGCTTGACTGTCTGCTGCTCAGCATTGCAGGACTTGCTATAGGTCTCGTTATCCTCAGCGTTATATACGGCGGCTTCAGAGTCTTCTCACTCTGTGCAATTCCGCTCCTGCTTCTGTATTCGGGAAAGCGCGGACGCTTGAAGATGAAATATTTCTTTTACGTTTTCTATCCCGCGCATCTACTGCTCCTTGAGGGAGCGGCTATGCTGCTTTCAATAATACAAAAATAACGGCTATAGAGCCGTTATTTTTTATTTTATCAGCTTGTGAAAATAGTATATCGGAAGTGCGCTCCAGCCGTGGCAAAGGCTACCCGCATTGTCAAATGCGCGCTCACCGTCCTCGGTCTCCCATACGGTAGTCGCACCTTCTTCAAGCATCTTGCGATATATGCGCCTTATGTCCGCAATAACGTGATCCGCATAAGCCTCGCCGCCACTAAGTAGGGCATCATATTTAAAGCCCTTCATAGATAGCGTTGTCTTTACAAGTCCGCTGTTTTCGTCGCAAAGCACCCGTCTGATATTCTCAGCTATCTCGCCCTGCGCCGCTCCGCAAAGAAGCGCTAACGAGTTTCCAAGCTCGCTGCATCTGCCGCTCGGCGAGTACATTCCGTATAGTCCCGTATCTGCATTGAAAAACGCCTTGTTTATATTTGAGTTCAATCTCTCCGAAAGCGCAAGATAATTACTGCTCTCGCCTATATTTTCAGATATAAAATGCATATTGCGAAGCGCAACAGACAAAAGACAGTTTATGATCAGATCGGCACGCTCGTCCTCAAGTCTGCCTATGTATCCGTCAAGTCCGTCAGCCCATTCGTAGAAGTTCCAATACTTTGCCTCACCGAAGGTGTGTGCAAGACCGTCGTCCGAGCGCTCCCATCTCTCAACGAAGAGAGACAAAGCATCTCTGAGCTTCGGGGATATCTTCTTTACGAAATTCCAATCGCCCGAATGTATTCCGTATTCCTTTACCGAGGTGTAAAGATGCAGAGCAAAGGAGGGAATTGCCATATCTCCCCCCGCAGGATAGCAAATGCTGAGCATTCTGTCCTCACGCCTGTCCTCGCAGATAAGCTCAAGACACGCGCGCGGAAATTCATGCTCGCCAAAGGCGTAATAGCCGCAAAGCATCTGATTTCTGCTGTCAAGGATATACATCGATTGCTCACGCCAAGGGCAATCCTCATAATGCTCGTGCATACAAAGCCTCAGCGTTCTCTCGCATATCTCGTAAATAGCGTTAAGCTCATCGTCCTTGCAGTCAAAGGGAAGTGTAGCAAGCGGATAATTGCGCGGAATTATCTCTACCTCAATATTCTCAAGCGGACTCTCACTTCTCAACTCAGCATATCGCAGGCCAAGTCGGCGGAAATATCCGAAATAATCGTTATCCCCACGCTTTGCATAATAATCAAACGAAAAGTCGCGCGAGTGTATCCTGTCGCGCACCCAACCGTCAGCTATATGCTCGCCGTAGCAAAGCTTAACGTGCTGTTGTACTTGAGAATTGAACCTGATGCGGTAAATGCCAACAATCTCACATCCAAAATCAAAAAGATACCTGTAAGCACCGCCGCTCTCGCTCTTTATAAGTCTGCCACGTATAGCCTCGCCGTTTACAAGAGTCTTAATGGGTCTCTTGATGCTTGGAATAAGCTTGTCGGGAGTAACTTTTACAGAGGGTGTAAAGTCCTCACCTCCGAATACGCGCCAATCGCAAAGAATATCCTCAGCGGTAGAATCGTAGGAATATCCATATCCTATCTGTGAGGTTATAGACTTGCAAAGGTGATTCATATATGTCTTGCTAAGACGCGAAAGAACGCTCTCGTCGCTTTTGGCAATAAGTCTTCTCTCGCCGTCCTTTTCGTAATAAAGAGTAAAGCAAAGTCCTGCACCGTCGTCAATATTCGTAAAGCAATTATTTCCGAGATACCATAGCTCAAACGCCAAAGAATTCTTTCCGTTTTGCAAATGCTCGGTAACGTCGATCAGATCATATACCTTATAGTGAGGATAGTCGGGATACTGCCCGAAGGCAATAAGCTTGCCGTTGATATAAACGCCGTAATCATTGTCAGCACTGACCGCCAAAAAGACTCTATCTGCTCCCGAGTATTCAAACGGAATAAAAAATTCAGCGTGCTCGTCGGAGGAATAATCGGCGCTGTGCCATATCCAAGAAGCGCCTGTAAGCTCTGAGATCATGAGTTCACCTCCATTACTTCTGTTATTATATCACACTTTTGTCGTTATTTCAATTATTTATGAGTTTATTCTTGAATAGTAAACGCTTTTGTGATATAATTTTTTTACAAGCCTCGGCTTGAATATTTTTATCGGAGTGTGCTGTTTGAAAAACACCAACCTTTTGGAGATTGTACTGTAAACGAGAGGTTTGCAAATACATTCTCGGCATTCCTCTCGTGTTGAGCGTCACAACTATGAAAGGATTTAAAAATGAACAATTTGACGATACGTTTAGAAACAGAAAAAGACTACAGAGCAGTTGAAGAACTTACACGCGAGGCGTTTTGGAACGTCTACAAGCCGGGCGCAGACGAGCATTATTTCCTCCATACGATGCGCTCTCATCCCGACTTTATTCCCGAGCTTGCATTCGTGATTGAGAAGGACGGCAAGATCATCGGCAACATTATGTACACAAAGGCTTGGCTTGAGGACGAGAACGGTGAGCGAAAAGAGATACTTTCCTTCGGGCCGCTTTGCGTTGCTCCTGAATATCAAAGGCAGAAGCTCGGCAAGATGCTGATCGAGCATTCCTTTGAGGTTGCTCGCAAGATGGGCTACGACGTGAACATCAATTTCGGCAATCCGGGCAACTACGTCAGCCGTGGTTTCGTGAGCTGCAAAAAGAAGAACGTGAGCTTCGTCGTGGACGGCAACTTTCCGACGGCACTTCTCGTATGCGAGCTTGTACCGGGAGCGCTTGACGGCAGAAAGTGGATGTATATTCCTTCCACCGCCGCCGATTGTTGTGAGGATACCGCCGCCGTTGAGGCTTTCGACGCAACCTTCCCACCTAAAGAAAAGAAGTGGATGCCGAGCCAGGAGGAGTTCTATATCTATAGTCATTCTTCGGTAGTCAGATAAACGTAAAAAACGCCGCTGAGGCTTCGTAAGATCCCTCAGCGGCAATTTCTATTTTTGCAGAAAGCTTTTATACGCCATTACAACACCAAGGCTGAACAACGCACCACCAATTATATCAGTGATCCAATGCACGCCCGAAAGAAGTCTGGCGACTACCATAAAGGCGATAAACGCTATAATTATAATTATAACACCTTGCCTTAAGGCTTTGTTTTTAATACGCTCCTTTGCCTGCATTGCCGCACTTGGTATTACGCACGTGACGAGCATCGTAGTTGAAGACGGGTAAGAAGCCTCAAGACACCCCTCAATAAGTACAGGTCTGTAATTTATTACTACGATCTCGAAGAAAAGATACACCGCTACAACAATGATATAAAACACGCCGAGCCCAAGAATACTACGATCTACCCTCAATAGACTTTTTCGCTTGATAAGCTGTATAAGTCCAAGGATCGCAAATCCAAACGCCACACCTATTGGCACAAGACCGAGCCAATCGGTAATATTGTATAGATACATATTTACGCCTATTTTCTCGTGGATAAAACCGTTAAGCGCCGAAAAGCCAACCGAAGAGCCTTCGGGACCGATCGCACGTACGTCAACGAGGCGCAAGAGCAACGTCCACAAAACAAACGCTGCGAGAGAGAATATTGAGATATATAGATATTTCTTTTTCATTTTAGTTTTTCCTTAGTAACAATATCACTTTTATAACAAATAGCGAGAAAGCAAATACGGCGGCATAAGGCTGCAGACTTATCATAAAGAGTAAGACCGAGAGAACCCCAAGCGCCAACGATATTTTTGTTTTACTTCTTATCCATACGTTTGCCTTGCATCCGCTCAAAGCAAGCGTAAGGATTCCCAAAGCAACCGCGCCGATCACTATCGCAAAATATGCAATCGTCAGATAATCCGAAACTCCCGAAAGCATCAAAAGCGAGGATCCTTTGATAACGTCGCCGCCTTTAGAGGCAAAGAGCGGCAAGAAAAGGAATAATCCGCTACAAATGTCAAGAAGTCCGAATATCAGATCGATAAAGCGCTTTCGCGCCTGCTTCTGATCCTCTTCGGCTATTGTTAATATCTCGTCCGAGGACAGCAGATCATCAACCGTTATTGAGAAAAAGCTCGCTATTGCTTTAAGCGATTCAATATTTGGGTATCCCTTATCGGTCTCCCACTTTGATATCGCCGTTCTCGTAACGTAAAGCCTTTCTGCAAGCTCGTCTTGCGTAAGCCCGCTTTCATTTCTCAGCTTCTTAAGCTTTTCACCAAAGGTCATATTCGTCCTCCCATAAGTTCTAAATATATTATAACACTTGTCGCCAAAATTGTCACGACACTATTCGTCGCTTCATTGATATTTGTTGTTGAAATATTCGGTAAAGCGTGATATAATAATAAAAAAGCAGTTCGGATCAAAACAGTATCAAAAGAAACAATAAACAAATCGGAGAAAAGCAATGAGAGTATACGATATTTCACAAGAGGTTTTTACCTGCAAGGTGTTTCCCGGAGATCCTGCGCCTAAGAGGAAGATCCTCGCTTCTATGGATAAGGGCGATCTTTATAATTTGACAGAGTTCAGCATGTGCGCTCATAACGGAACTCACGTAGATGCGCCGTTTCATTTTGTAAATAACGGAAAGACCGTGGATTCTGTATCCTTGGAAGCATTCGTGGGAATGGCTTACGTATCCAAGCATCAAGGAATCGTATCGGGCGAGTATATTGAAAATATCATCAACAAGGCAAGAGCGTATAATGCAGAAGCGGCAAAGAGAATACTGATCAAGGGAAAGGCAGTGCTTTCAGCAGACGCCGCGAAGATACTCGCATCAAATAATATCCTGCTTTACGGCAACGAATCTCAGACAGTAGGACCTGAAAACGCGCCCATGGAAGTGCATAAAATACTTTTGGGAGCTGACGTTGTGCTTCTTGAAGGCATCCACCTCGCAGAAGTACCCGAGGGCGTTTATTTGCTGAATTCAGCACCGTTAAATCTATCGGGCGCTGAGGGCTCTCCGTGCAGAGCTGTGCTGATAGATCTTAATTAAGACAAATAAATGGTAGCAAAGGAGAAAAACTTGAAAACGCTAAAACAAAGCCGCGCGGCAAGCTTTATTGCCGTTGCGGTAGTCTATATAATTGCCACCACGGTTGGCGTTCTCGTCTACCGCGCACTTGACTTAGACTGGTGGCTGTCACTTCTCATAGCCGACGTTTTGGCGACTGTTGCAACCTTTATTTTCAGCTTGATATTCAAAAATGCCTCGGTATATGATCCATATTGGAGCGTACAACCGCCAGTCATTCTCGTAGCTTTTGCAATAGGCAGGGAACTGACTCTACTCGGCATCCTTCTACTTATTGTAGTCTCGTTTTGGGCGATAAGACTCACGGCAAATTGGGCGTATACCTTCGCAAATCTCAATCACCAGGATTGGCGATACACGATGCTTAAGGAAAAGGCAGGAGTATTCTATCCCATCATCAATTTCGTCGGAATACATATGGTGCCGACACTTGTTGTATACGGATGTGTTCTCCCTGCCGTTTACGCTATCCGCGAGGCACTTTTCGCAAATATCCCCTCGATCATTTGCCTTTGCGTCTCGCTCGGCGCGGCGGTGATGCAGGGAATTGCCGATATTCAAATGCACAAGTATCGAAAAAAACGCAATGGCGCGTTTATCCGAATAGGTCTTTGGAAATACTCGAGACACCCCAATTATCTCGGTGAGATACTTATGTGGTGGGGCGTAGGTCTCTCGGTGATCTTTGCTTCGCCGAGCACCTGGTATCTCGCCGCAGGAGCTGTAGCAAACACGATCCTGTTCCTTGCAGTCAGCATACCTATGGCAGACGACAGACAGTCGCGCAAAGCAGGCTTTGCAGAATATAAAGCAGAAACAAGAATGCTTTTGCCGATAAAGAAATAAAAAGAACCGTCATCTCTTCAAACATCATAGGGATGACGGTTTTGACGTAATTTGTTACACCTTTACATTTTTGTAGCAAAAAAAGCTATTTGAGAAAAAATATTTAAAAAGCTCTTGCTTTTTTGCTTTTTATGTGGTATAATACCGATGTTGCGGTGAAAACCGCAAGTTTTAAAACAATTAAATGTGTACAGTATGCATCAAGGAGAGATATCTCGCCTACGGCGAGGATTCGCTAACTCTACGTCTGGTGAGCAAGCTCCCCGACCTCCGAGTTGCGAATGCGAAGTGGATTCAATGAGCAAGCTCATTGAGCCTCGTCGAATCAAGCTCCATAATTGTGATGCACACCTGTGCATCACAATTATGGAGAGATAGCGAAGTGGTCATAACGGGGCTGACTCGAAATCAGTTTGTGCTAACGCACACGAGGGTTCGAATCCCTCTCTCTCCGCCAAAAAAGCAAGAAGCATCCTCAATTGAGGGTGCTTCTCTTTGCATATATCAGAATACGAGGTAGATATATGGAATCTAAAAGAAGATGCCGTTGGTGCAACATGAAAAATCAATTATATATCGACTACCACGACAGCGAGTGGTGTGTGCCGAATTTTGACGATAGATATCTGTACGAAATGCTCATTTTGGAATCCTTTCAGGCGGGATTATCTTGGGAGTGCGTTCTCAACAAGCGTGAAAGCTTCAGAGAAGCTTATGACAGCTTTGACATCGACAAGGTGATCGCCTACGGCGAAGACAAGATAGATGAATTATTGCAGAACAAGGGCATAATAAGAAACAGACTCAAGATAAGAGCGAGCATCAACAACAGCAAAGTATTTAAGGATATAGTTGGCGAATATGGCTCATTTTGTGCATACCTCGAGAGCTTCACAGGCGGCAAGATCTTCTATGAAACAGGGAAGACCACAAATGCCCTCTCGGATGCGATTTCTGCAGATCTTCAGGCGAGAGGTATGAAATTCGTCGGATCTGTCATTATATATTCCTACCTGCAGGCAATAGGCGTGATATACTCTCACGACGAGGACTGCTTTTTATACAAAAAAGGCTGAGATGCAAAGATCTCGGCTTTTTTCTTTCCAAATATCTTACTAAATCATTAAATTTTGCACAAACTGTTGAATTAATGAAAGAATTGTGTTATAATAGACTATGTATAGATAAAAATAACCCGTCGGAGATCTTTTATGACAGATAAGCGCTATATTGAATGTGGCAAAATAATAAATACTCACGGATGCAGAGGCGGCGTTAAAGCTGAATCCTGGTGCAACTCAGAGGATGACCTCGCAGGGCTTAGCCGTGTATTCATCCTTCGCGGCTCGTATTACGAGGAATATAAGATAACCAAATCCTCTATATTCAAGCAGTTCGTTTTGCTTGATCTCAAGGGCGTTGACGATATGGACAAGGCAATGCTCCTCAAGAACAAGACGCTCTACGCGCTTCGCGATGACTTCGCGCTTGATGAGGGTGAGTTCTTTCTTGCGGATATGATAGGTCTTGACGTTATCGACGCCGATTCAGGAGAGTGCTACGGCAAGCTTACAGAAATAATCAACAGAGGCGCATCCGACATATACGTTGTCACCACCAAGAACGGTGAGAGAATGATCCCTGCAGTTGACGAGTTTATCATATCCGTTGACGTGCAAAAGGGAGTTTTCGTTCGCGTTATTGAAGGAATGCTTGACTGAGCGGAGGAAATATGATTTTTGACATTATGACGCTCTTTCCCGATCTCGTAGGTTACGTTCTTGGTGAGAGCGTGATCGGCAGAGCGCAGAAAAGCGGCGCCATTGAGGTAAACTGCCATAACATACGCGACTATTCAGAGGATAAGCATCGCCGTGTTGACGACACTCCGTACGGTGGCGGCAAGGGAATGCTTATGGCAGCACCGCCCATATATAACTGCTACAAGCACATTATTGACGAGAGTGCGGACAAAGAGCTTTCAACGAGAGTGGTGTTTATGTCACCCTCGGGCAAGGTGCTTGACCAAAGGAAAGCAGAAGAGCTGTCAAAATACGACAGACTCATCGTACTTTGCGGACATTACGAGGGCGTTGACAGACGTATTATAGACGAGATAGTTGACGAGGAGATCTCTATAGGAGATTTCGTGCTCACGGGCGGTGAGATCCCCGCTTGTATTTTAGTGGATTCCGTCGCAAGACTTGTTGACGGCGTTCTTTCGGATCCCGAATGTCACGAGAACGAGAGCATCTCAAGCGGGCTCGTTGAGTATCCGCAATACACTCGTCCGTACGAGTTTCACGGTGTTAAGGTTCCCGACGTGCTTATCTCGGGACATCACGAAAACATAGACAAATGGCGTCACGAGGAGGCGCTCAGACTCACCCAAGAAAATCGCCCCGACATTATTGAAAAATTCGGTAAGAAGGATTGATCTATTACCGCTATCACAAGGAAAGGAGGGAATCAGCTTGACTAAGGAAGAAAAGATCAGAGACAAAGCGGAAAAGAAGGCTCAGAAAGCCGAGAAAAAGCTTGAAAAGAAGTCAAGAAGTCTGCGGACTTCACTTACGGGAATAGCCTCGGTCAGCTTTTTGATCGCCCTCTTTGACAGACTCGGCGAGATCATCTACAACGCGCTCGTCGGAGGCTTCTTCGGAAAAATATTCTCAAGCTATAAGAAGCTTCAGACATCTTTTAACGGAAGCTTCCTTAGGGAATTCGTTTTTGGCGACAGAAGATTTAAAAAGTTTTTCAGAAGGCTGAGGAAATTTCTCTCCAGCAATATTGAAAACTGCTTCATAGTAACGAGAGGTCAGCGACTCATTCATTTCTTCTCCTCAGCGCCGCTTAACTATTACGGTAACTTCCTTGCATTCTTCGGCGTTTATACCTGCGTGGTATATTTCGTAAGATTGCTCATATCAGGAATATCCACCGCAAGCAACGACTACCTTATCATTGGCATCGGTGCGATAATAGTCTCCCTTCCTTTGCTTTTCTCGCGTATTTCTATGGCGTCTGCAATTCAGAAGAGCATTATTGGAAGGCTGATAGTCAGCGAAGCATTCGGGATCTCGGATGAAACGCTCAAAAAGCATTCCGAGGTCCGCAAGGGAAGAGGAAACGTGATGCTTTTCCTCGGACTAGTTGCGGGAATCATGACCTTCTTTGTTCATCCCCTTATTATAATCCTTGCAATACTTCTTTTCGTTCTCGTTTGCTTTATAGCAGTAAGCGCCGAGATAGGCGTGCTTATCACAATATTCATTCTCCCGTTCTGCTCGTTTGTGAGCAATCCCACGATAGCGCTTTGCAGTATCGTGCTTCTCACCACCTTCTTCTACTGCATCAAGCTTATCCGCGGAAAGCGAGTCTTCAAGCTTGAGCTTGTAGACGCCGCAGTTCTTCTGTTTACGCTTCTTATATATTTCGCAAGCGTTTTCAGCGCAGGCGGAGAGGGCTCGCGCAATGCCGCTCTCGTATCTTGCTCGCTGATGCTCGGATACTTCCTGCTTGTAAATCTTATGAGAACTGAGAAGTGGATCAAACGCTGTGTATTTGCTCTCGTAAGCTCGGGAAGCATCGTTGCTATGATCGGAGTGCTTGAGTATTTCTTCGGCAAGAGCAGCAGTCAGTGGCTCGACGTCAGCCTGTTTACAAATATAAGAGTACGCGTGGTGTCTCTCTTTGATAACCCCAACGTGCTTGCTACCTACCTCGTTTTGATCTTCCCATTTGCGCTCAATTTCTTTATTCTCGCAAAAAAGAGGAACGAAAAATTCCTTTCTGCAATAGTCTGCGCCGCATTCGTTCTCGCGACGGTATTTACCTGGTCTCGTGGAGCATGGATAGCGATGGCGCTAACCTTTATCATATTCTTTACGGTATATAGCAGAAAAACTCTCCGAATCTTCGGTGCGGCAATAGTGGGAGCGCCTGTATTGCCGATGATACTGCCAGATAATCTGCTTGACAGAGCGCTCAGCATACTGAACTTCTCTGACAGCTCTATCTCCTACCGTATATACACCTGGATAGGCTCGCTGAGAGTTGCGGGAGACCATTTCCTCGGCGGAATCGGATTCGGTCCTGAGGCTTTTGCAAAGATATATCCCGCATACGCCTTTGCGGGAATCGAGTCGGCAGAGCACAGCCACAGTCTGCCGCTTCAGATACTCATAGGAATGGGAATAGGCGGACTCCTCACCTTTGCGGTGTTGATATTCCTCTACCTGCAAAAGACACTTGAATACGTTAAAAAGCCCGAAAGCATGACTTCAAAATTCTACGTTGCCGCTGCCGTTGCCTCGGTTATCGGCGCGCTGGTGATGGGACTTTTCGACTATATCTGGTACAATTACCGCGTTTTCTATATCTTCTGGATAGTAATAGCAATAGGCTGCGCCTTCGTAAGAGCAGGAAATTACGAGGCAGAGAGAAATGCCGGGGTGTCTGAGACCTATGGACACTCAGAGCAAGACGAACAGGCTTAAAGAAAGGATACGTATATGAATAACAATTCTCATAACACTACAATAACTCAAAAAAAGCCGAAGAGAAAATTTAATTTCATAGACTTCCTGATAATTCTCGTGGTAGTCGCCATCATCGGCATACTCATCTACGTTTTCTCTCCCTGGGCTCATATAGAGAAGCTTTGGACAAACAATAAGGTCGAGCTGACCTACTTCGTTGAGATAAAGGACGTTGACATCGCGTATATAGAAAGCATCAAGGATGGTGACGGCGTTATCAACTCGGTAAGCAAAAATTCGCTTGGAACCGTTTCGGAGATATCCAAAATAGAGAAGGCGTATGTCTACGATTACGTACTCAACGAGCAGGGCGAGATGACCTGCATACGCTCTGAGCATCCTCAGAAGTACAACATCACCGTCAAGATAGTAGCCACCGCCGAATATGAGAAGGGGATCGGCTATTCGGTCAACGGCTGCCGCGTTGCTATCGGCGAAATGCTTGATATGAGATTTCCGCAATACACCTGCAGCGGAGCCTGCACACAAATATACGAATAAGATAAGGAGGAGTTAAGATGAAAAACGCTAATATTCATCAAGATAGCGTCAAAGAGCCACAGAAGCCGCAAAAGGCGCGTAGATTTCCTAAATTCGGCGTGCTTGACGCAGTAATCATACTCCTTGTCATTGCTATCGTAGCAGGCATATACTTCAGATACAGCTTTTTTGATACTCTCAACAGTATGAAGAATATGAAGGAATGTTACGTGACCTTCAAGACTGATAAGATCACTACTAACGTCAGCCGTGAAATGAGCGACGGCGATGCTATATACTTCAAATCCGACGGAAGCAGCTTCGGCACTCTCGCTGTAACGAGTGAGGAGATAACTATGGTTATCCAGGAGCAGCCCGCAACGAATACCGTTTTCAAGGACGGTAAGACCTACGCCGATGTTCAGTATCCGCAGGGAATGGACGGCTCGCTAATTTACGGAATCGGAAACATAAAATGCAGCTGCTCTGTATCCGAGGACGGATCTTATCTGCTCAACGGAACAACGTATATTTCTCCCGGTCAGACCTATACCGTGTGTACAGAGAAGGTTACTGTCAATATAACCATAATTGGTATCGAGGTCATTTCCTAAAGCTCCCTAAAATAATGCCTAAAAATTGTTAAAATCAGCATTTTGTGTTTAAAACGTGAATGTTTTTAGTTTTTTTACGAAAAAGTTTATGCACTTTAACTAATATTTAGCTATTGATTTTATACGATTTTTTTGATATACTATTATTGTACAATTATAATTGTGTGTAGATTTATATGTTTTGGTCATCCGACAGCTGAAATGACTGCGACGGAAGATCCTTTATGAACAGGAGAAGAGTTTTATTATGGTAAAAAGAGAAATGACAATCACCAACAATATTGGATTGCACGCAAGACCTGCAACCTTTTTTATACAGAAGGCTAATACCTTCAAATCTTCGGTGTGGATCGAAAAGGATGACCGCAAGGTAAATGCAAAGAGTCTGCTCGGCGTTCTTTCTCTCGGTATCGCAAAGGGTATGGTAGTTACTCTCATCGCAGACGGATCGGACGAAAACGAAGC
>JAFVRA010000111.1 GCA_017504545.1 Clostridia bacterium
AGTTTGCAAAGCAAACGTTGCGCAGCCACCTCTCCTGAAAGGAGAGGCTTTGTGGTAAGACTACGCTCAGCGGGATCTTCGCTAACAAAAAGGCTCTCCTCATAGGAGAGCCTGCTTCACTTCGTTCAGCGTAAAGTTTGCAAGGCAAACTTATGGCGCGAAGCGGACTTAGAGGTAAAAGTAACATTAAGTAACGAAGGACAACCAAATCTTTTTGTAGATCCCGAAAATTGTCTTGACAATTTTCGCTTTTGCTCGGGTTCGCTATATTACCGCTCACCCTCCCAAAAGTTCGATTCGCTTCGCTCACTCAGGATGACTTGCTGAAATAGGTATGGATTTAATTTTATAAAAAAACGGGAGGATATTATCCTCCCCTACAGGCATTAATTTAAGGAAAAGCACCAAAACCTGTAGGGGCGTTCTTTGAACGCCCGCGGACGACCACTGGTCGCCCCTACAATTATAAAGATGACACCAAATAATAAGGCAAGAACCGTGATCAAGCCTTCCCCAGCGGGGAAGGGGGACCGCTTGCGGTGGATGAGGAGAGCCTTGATATTAAATTAACTTTTTCTCCTCATCCGTCAGCCAGCTCCGCTTCGCTCCGTGTCTGCCACCTTCCCCGCTGGGGAAGGCTTATGGTAAGATTGCGCTAAACAGCGAAGCAGCACGACAGACCCTAAATACGACCCTAAATATATAATAGAAAAGAGTTTTCGGAAACCTTACGGTCTCCGAAAACTCTTTATTTAGAAATATTGCTTTTATTCTCACTTATCAAGCTTAATATCTTTACCTTCGATAAAGAGGTCGATGCCCTCGACTACCTTATTTACGTAGCTCGAGGAGAGGTAGAATCCGCCGCTGCCGTTAACGACTACGTAGGTCTTTCTCTCGGTGAGCTTATAGAGCTCGACTGTCTGGATGCCGCCCTCCTCGTCGGTAAGCGAGAACTTCGCGATGAACTTGGAGCGATCCGCTATCAGCGCTGCCTCCTCCTCTGCGGTCATTTCGTAGGAATCTACCAGCGAGAAGCCGATGATAAGAGAATAGAGCTTCTTGAATATAGTTGTATGGTGGCGAAGGATAGTCTCGATGCTGCCGTCGAGGTTGACTATCTCAACGGTGTCCTTCATTATTCTGATCCTTCTGCCGTCCTTTGCGGTTATCTGAGTGTCGATCACGCGCACCTGGTCGCCCATAGAGTTATACTCGTAGTGGCGGGACGAGGGCTTGAGCTCGCCGCCTGCCGCGTCGTAGACCTTGATGTCGGCGGGGGTGACTACCCAGGAGTTGCCGTTTACGTCAACGAACTTGAGAATTCCGAAGGTATCAACGATATTTCCCTTGGTGTCCTCTGCGTGAATAGAGAGAACGTTGGTATCTCCCTCCTTGGAGTGATCGAGATCAAAGTCGATGCTGTAGTCGGGAAGCTCGACGGTGATCTTCTCGGCGTAGAGAATACCCGTCTGAAGAATGTTGGGATATACCCAGTCGTAGCTGTCCCAGGTAAGAAAATTAAGCGTCGACGAGGATACCTCACAGATAGTGTCAAGGCTCAGCAGAGAGGAGGGAAAGTCGATGACCGTGTAGACGTAGTAGTTTCCGTCGTAGTTAGGCTCGGAAATATACATAGTCTGCAGGAATCTGTGCTCCTTGCCACTCTCATCTGTCTCGGTGCGGTAGAAGGTGACCTTGTACTGCGCGTCGTACTCGCACTTGATGTTTCCGTCGGCATCGTAAACGATGTCTCCGTTTTCGTCGCGCTTAGGAGATGCGATGCCGTAAGCGATCTTGTCAGCCGCGCTCGGAGAGAGAACGCATATCTCGTTGATGGTAGGATCCATAAGCGAGAGCAGACAAGCATCGATGTTGTCGTAGTTGGGACGGAAGCCCGTGAACTCACCCTTTGTGAACTTGTAGGGGTGGATTCCCTCGACGGTATCCTCTCTGTCAGCCATATCGATAAACGAGAAGGTGATGATCTCCTCGTAGTTTCCTACGGTGCTGTCTACCTTCTGATTTATGGTGAAGTCGCTGACGTCAAAGTAGTTGGTAGAGGTGGTGGGGTATGCGATGCCGGGCTTTACGAGGCTCTTCGCGGGAGCGAGGAGCGTGCTCTCAATAGTGCCGCCGAGCGTGTAGACGGTGTCTCTGCGCTCGCCTGTCTCGGTGTCAACGTACTGCGCATAATATCCGCCGCCGTTGATAAGGCGGTCGCCTATTATCATCTTGTGAGAGATATTTTCGCCTGTAGCCGAGTCGATACCGTAGATAACGTAGGACGCGGGAACGTAATTATAGGTCTCCTCGTAGACAAGAAGCGTGCAGTTGATCTTCGCGTTGCCCTCGTAGTTGAGGTCGTTCTTCGCGAGAGTTACTGCCTTTGATGTGGTGATGCCTACGGTCGGGAGCGCCATATCGTAGGTGGGCTCGATAGCGTCCTTGACGGTCTCCTCAGAGAGAAGCTTGCCGTCTGACATATTGACGTAGTAGGTGTAATCTCCCGTAGAGGTGGTGAAAACTATCTTGTATGCCCACGCTCTGCGCGTTCTTACCTCCTCCTCAAGCCCGTACTCGCCGTATCCGTACTTTGCTACCTCCTCGGGATCTATCTTGCCCGTAGCAAGCGAGTATCCTGCGGCAACGTAGAGCGCGGATACAGACTCTTCCTTGAGGTCAAGCATAGTGGAGTCGAGGTTCTTGTAGAAAAGAACGAAGTCGGACTCCTGGTCGGGAAGGCTGGTTACGATATTGTAGCGCGAGAGTCTGAAACCCTCGGTCTCGTAGCTGTTGTTTATGTCTATCGCGCTGATATTTTCACTTGAGAGGTGCGGGAAGATGAGTATCTTCTCGTGATCGACCGTCTCTGAAAGAGTCGGGTCGTAGAAATCGGGAATTACCTTTTCCTTGATCTCACCCGTCAGGGGGTCGAGCTGTATCATAGTACCGACGTTGGTAATGTAATACTTGAACTCGGGCTCGACGGGCAGGAGCGTGCCGTCCTTGTTGCACATTACGTAAACGCCGCCTACCAGCTTTATGTGGTACTCGGTGTCGTCCACGTCGTAGTAGGGAATGACTGTGTTGACGTAGTTATATACGAGCGTGAGGATGACGGCGAGAAGTGCAACGACAGCGAGCGTAACGATAATTCCTATCTTTCTCCTACGCATAAGCGTAGAAGCCTTGCGTTGTGCTCTGCTTTCTATCATCTGTTCTTTCTCCTGACTATTACGAATACTCCCGCGCAGAGAGCGATGACTACGGGAACGATGGTGAGAACGAGGGTGTACTGAGTTGCGTCCTCGGCCGTTACGCTCTCTATCTCGTAGTTTGCGAATTCCTTGAAGTCAAGTCCCGTGGGAACAGGCTCACGGCCGCTCATCTGGATAGCGGAGAGCAGGAAGTCGTTGTTGCCGTAAACATTGGACTGAATGTATTTCTCAAGCAGGAAGTTTGTCGAGCCGCAGAGCATTACGTACGCCGAGTCGTCCATTGTGGTGTACATCTCCTGCTCGTAGTTGCTCTCGACCGAAACCATCATAAGCTTGAAGGGATCGGTCTTGGTTGCTGCCGCGACCTCTCTGTCGTCTGCCCAGGCAGTTGCGCTCGCGCTCGAGGTGAACATATCGAAAACGGTACGGTCGGGGAAGGCGGCGTTCTTACCTATGGTGTACTTGATGCCCGTCTCCTCGTCCTCAACGGTGGTTCTCGTGTAGCTCTTGGAGTAGTAGAGCGCCGTAGCGTCGTCGAATACTACCATAGGAGCAACGGGGCGGTTGATAAGAGACTCGCTCCACGCGTTCATAAGGTCGTTGTTTGCGTAGGTAGCGACTACCGACGCGCTGTCGCCAAGCAGAGAGCTTGCGCTGTCGCGCACTCTGTAAACGTCCTCGCCGGGCTGACGGATCGCAAGTCCCCAGTCCTCAAGGAATTCCTCAAGCTGAGGAAGCTCGCCCGTAGAGGGATCAATGAATACCATATAAGAATTTCTGTCCTCAAGGAAGGCGTCGAGCTTTGCTATCTCACTCTCCTCGGAAACACCGTCGTTGCCCGAGAGGAAGTCGGTCTTGGGGTCGAAGGTGATGAGTATCCTGCATTCCTCGGGAATGTCCTGAGTGCTCAGGTCAATAGGCATATACTTGTAGCCCGCGTCCTCAAGAACGGTAAAGAAGGAGTAAACGTTGTTGCCGTCTGTGTCGGTCGCCATGATAGTTTCACCGTGGTTTACCGTGTAGCACGCGAGAGGCGCTTCTGCTCTGGTTACCGCGAGGATAGAGGATGCAAACGCCTTTTCTCCGTTATAGCCGTAGGGCTCGTCCTTGACGAAAACGAAGAAGCTGCGAAGCGGACGTACTCTGAATTCTGTACCGCACTCAATGATAACGCTGTCGGTAGCGATAGAGTCGGTGTTGGAGGAGAGATATTTCGTAAATCTCGAGGGATTGGACTTGGAGTTCTTGTACTCGGTGGTTATGTAGTCGGGGAAGGCAGCGCGAAGCTCCTCGGCGTTCTGCATAACGTAATTGGTGGTCTCGTCAGCCTCAAGCTCGTCCTTCTCGGTGCCAAAGAGAATGTTTATCTTCAGCTCCTCGTCGCGCCAGCCCTCGTCGCCCTTGGAAAGACCGTTCTCGGTGTTATAAGCCTTGTTCTCGGCTCTGAACTTGTCTATCATCTCGATAGGCGAGTCCTCGTCGTCGTTCGCGTCACTTTCCTTGATAAGCTCGATGCACTCCTCGGAAATAGTGAAGTGGAGGTCGGGGGTGAGGTCGATGTACCATCTGAATCTCTCGGTGAGGAGAGAGAATGCTACGTTGAATATGATTATAGCCGCAATGATAAGCGCGGTGATGGCAACAGACGTGCCACCGTAGCGAAGCTTACGGCCTGTTGATGCTTTTAATCTCATAATCGCTTTTTCCTTTCTGCTTTATTGCGATCAACCCCAGCGGCGCTTGTCGTAAACGCGCACCGTAAGGAGAAGGAATACAGCGGTAATAGATAAGTAGTAGAGCAGTGCCGCGGGATCGAACATTCCGCTCGCAAAGGGAGCAAATCTGCTGATAAAGCAGATCCAGTCGATAACGAAGCGAACTGCGTAATTTTCTATACTGCCGTTGATGAGGTTGAGAAGAAGCATGGCAACTATGATAGCTACCGTGATTATCGCTGCGGCAAGCTGGTTCTCTGTAAGAGAAGAGATAAACATACCGATAGCGATAAACGCCGCGCCGATAAGAACGATACCGACCGTGCAGCAGATTATGCTTACTCCTACGGGGCCTACGGCGCTCGCGTAAGCATCGCCTAGTCCCTCGGCGTTAGCGTAAACGTAGAGAGGGAAGAAGTTGATGCAGGATACGAGCACTGTGCCAAGGAAGAGAGTGAATGCTGCAAGGAACTTGCCAAGCACCATTCCCCAAAGGGATACGGGTGCGGTAAGCAGCAGCTGCTCTGTTCTAAGCTTTTTCTCCTCAGAGAAGAGCTTCATCGTAAGCAGAGGAATGAGAACGATGAAGGAAAAGATTATGTAGGTAAAGTAGTCGGTGGTGTCGTAGGTCTTTGCGCTGAGCGTTGTAAAGCAGCAAAGGAGTGCGGATACCGCAAGGAAAACGCCTACGTAAACGTAGCCGATGGCGTTCAGAAAATATGAACGCAGCTCTTTTTTGTATATAGCAAACATGTCTTACTCCTTTCTTACTTCTCGTCGTCGTCACTAAAGAGGGCAGAGAATTCTTCTTCTGCGCCGCCCTTCTTCTTTTCGGCGATGGTCTTTGCCACCTCGTGCTCTGCGCGGACTCTTCTGGGAGCGCGCTGACCGCCCTTGCGCTCGTAGCCGTATCTGCCCGAGCTCTCGGTCTGATCGACGATAGCAACGAATATATCCTCAAGGCTCATGCCGAGCGCTTCCATTCCGATAAGAGGCCAGTTCTTTTCCGCAAGGGTGTAGAAGAGGCTCTTGCGGACGTCAACGCCGACCTCGCTTTCGATAAGGAAGGTGTAGGCGTCGCCGTCACGTCCCGAGAGAAGCTCGGCGTGAAGGATACCCGGCTTTGACTTAAGAGCGGCGAGGACCTCCTTCTGAGGACCGCAGATCTTAAGCTGGAAGCGGCGGTTGCTCTCAACGACGCGAGTGATGTTCTCGGTCTGCTCGTCGGCAACGATCTTGCCCTTGTTGATGATTATAATTCTGTCGCAGACCGCCTGTACCTCTTGAAGAATGTGAGTCGAGAGGATAACGGTGTGGTCGCGTCCGAGATTACGGAGCAGGTTTCTGACCTCGATTATCTGCTTGGGGTCAAGACCTACGGTAGGCTCGTCGAAGATGATGATCTCGGGGTTGCCGATGAGCGCCTGCGCGATGCCGACTCTCTGACGGTAGCCCTTGGAGAGATTTTTGATAAGGCGCTTGTAAACGTCCTTGATCTTGACTACCTCGCAGATCTCCTCAAGGTGCTTTGTACGGTTGAGCTTGCAGTCCTTGAGGTTGTAGCAGAATATAAGATACTCCTCTACGGTCATATCGAGGTAGAGAGGGGGCTGCTCGGGCAGATAGCCTATGTGCTTCTTTGCTTCCATAGGGTTGTCCAGCACGTTAACGCCCGCGACCTCAACGATACCCGTTGTGGAAGAGAGGTAACCCGTAAGGATATTCATAGTGGTACTCTTGCCCGCGCCATTAGGGCCGAGGAAGCCGACGATCTCACCCTTTTTGACCTCAAAGCTGATGTCGTCAACAGCGCAGTTAGAGCCGTAATTTTTCACTAAATGCTCTATTTTTATCATTTTAGGAATTTCCTTTCCTTGATTTTTAAAATTGATGTTAAGCATCGTTATACAGAATACATTATATCATATAATTATAAACATTTTGTGAATTATTTTAACATTTGTTAAATATAAATTTGATTTTCCTGTGAAAATTATGGAATTTACAGATAGGCTTCGCACAAGAACGCGTTGTGGGGAAAATAGATGATGAGAATCAACCCGCATTTTAACTTGACAAAAATTTGCCCAGGGTGTATAATTTATTTGTAAAGAAAAACGAAAGGTGTGAAAATGAAAAAAATTCGCTATGACGTCCGCGGAATGAGCTGTGCCGCTTGCGTTGCTCACGTTGAGCACGCCGCCGCAAAAGTCTGCGGAGAAGAAAATATAACTGTCAGCCTTATAACAAACTCGCTGACCGTCTCGGTCGAGGACACCGTCGACGAGGGCAAGCTCACGCTTCAGCTCAAAAAGGCGCTCAAGGATGCAGGCTACGTGCTTGAGGATTCGGCATCGGGCTCCGGGGCAAAGAAGAACAGCATTGCCGACGATGAATTCCGCTCGGGACTGCGCCGATTGATAATCTCGGCGATAATCACTGCCGCTCTTATGGTAGTCGCTATGGGACATATGGTGGGCATTCCCACCCCCGCGATTTTTGCAGATCACCCCTATCTCTTCGGGCTTCTCCAGCTCGCGCTCACGATCCCCGTTGCGATAATCAATTTCAAATTCTTCAAAAACGGCTTTGCCGCGCTTTTACGATTTGCGCCAAATATGGACTCGCTTATCGCGATAGGCGCGTCTGCCTCGCTCATATACGGCGTAGTCGCGACTATTTTTATGCTCGTTGGTGAGCTTGACGGCAACTCCGCGCTCGTTGAGCAATACCGCCACAACCTCTATTTTGAGGGCGCGGCGATGATACTGACGCTCGTGACTCTCGGAAAGACGCTTGAGGGCAAGGCAAGAGCCAACGCCGCAAGTGCCGTCGGAAAGCTTGCTTCAATGATGCCCGAGGGCGCGTCGGTCCTTCGCGACGGAGAGTTTATCACGCTTCCGCTCTCCGAGATCGCCGTAGGTGATATTATTGAGGTCAAGGCGGGCGAGACTATTCCCGTTGACGCCGTCGTTATCGAGGGCGAGGGCGCGGCAGACGAGTCTGCCATCAGCGGCGAGAGCATCCCTGTCGAAAAGGCGGTCGGCTCTGCCGTAAGTGCGGTCTGCACTCTGCAGAGCGGCTATATAAAGATCCGCGCCGAGAAGGTCGGCAAGGACACCACACTCTCGCGTATAATCTCGCTTCTTGAGGATGCCGCCGCATCTAAAGCGCCTATCTCGCGAGTTGCAGATAGGGTAAGCGCGGTGTTCGTGCCTGCGGTCATCGGCATCTCGGTGCTGACCGCTGTGCTCTGGGCGGCTATAACTCACGATTTTAGTATGGCGTTCAACTGCGCGGTCTCGGTGCTCGTCATCTCCTGCCCCTGCGCGCTCGGTCTTGCGACTCCCACGGCTATTATGGTCGGCACGGGACGAGGCGCGAAGCTCGGTATTCTTATAAAGAGCGCCGAGGCGCTTGAAAATCTCCATTCCGTTAAATATTTTCTGACCGACAAGACGGGCACGCTGACAGAAGGCAAGCCGCGTCTTACCGATATAGTAACCGAAGAATGTGACGAGAGCTATCTCTTGAAGGTCGCGTATTCCGCCGAGCTTCTCTCCTCGCATCCGCTCGCGCTCGCTATCTGCGAGGGTGCGACGGCGGCAGGAATTGAACGAAGCAACTCGCTCGCGGCAGAGGACTTTTGCTCTCTGCTCGGCAAGGGCATCAGCGTGCGCCTTACCGAGAACGGCGCTTCATCTCTTTGTGTTATCGGAACTCCCACGCTTCTGTTTGAGAACGGGATCACAATGCCGCCCGCGGCAGAGACGAGAATGCTCTCGCTCGAGGAGGACGGAAAGACAGTCGTGGCGGTAGGCTACGGCGGCAGATTCCTCGGACTTCTCGCGATAGCCGACGGAATCCGTTCCGACAGTAAGCAGGCGATAGAAGAGCTTAAGAAAATGGGAATCACTCCCGTTATGCTCACGGGCGACAATCAGCGAAGCGCTCTCGCGGTAGGCAGGGAGTGCGGCATCGACGAGGTGCGCTCGCGCCTTCTCCCCGAGGACAAGGAGAGGATTATTCGCGAGTATTCCGAGAAAGGACGGACGGCGATGGTCGGAGACGGCATCAACGACGCTCCCGCGCTCGCGTCAGCCGATATAGGTATCGCCATCGGGGCGGGAACAGAGGTCGCGATAGACTGCGCCGATGTGGTGCTCTCCAAGAATTCGCTGACCGACGCCGTGAGTGCGATAAGCCTCTCTCGCGCGACTATCACGGTAATAAAGCAAAATCTTTTCTGGGCGCTTATCTACAACGCCATCTGCATCCCGATAGCCGCAGGAGCGCTTTATCCGCTCTTTGAGATCTCGCTCTCTCCGATGATAGCGTCCGCCGCGATGAGCTTCTCGTCGGTCTGCGTGGTGCTCAATTCAATTCGTCTGAGAAATAAAAAAATCTATATATACAAATCACAGGAGGATTCTGATATGTTCGGAAAGACTAAAACAGTTAGCTTCACAGTTGAGGGTATGATGTGCAATAACTGCAAGGCACACGTTGAAAAGGCGCTTCTCGCCGTTAAGGGAGTAAAGAGCGCCGAGGCGGTGCTTGAGAGCAAGACCGTCTCGGTGGTAGTCAAGGATTCTGTCTCTGAGGATACCCTCAAGGCAGCCGTTACCGCCGCAGGATATAAGGTGCAGTAAGTTAGAGAGGGAGACGCGAGAGCGCCTGTCCCTGCAACTGAGAGATCAAACGCGATGCAATTTCTATATGGGCGGATTTTATATCCGCCCTTTTTTCTTCGGGAGCATATGGAATGCTCCCCTACAAGCAATAATTTAAGGAAAAGCACCAAAACCTGTAGGGGCGGATTCCATATCCGCCCTTTTCTCTTCGGGAGCATATGGAATGCTCCCCTACAGACATTAATTTAAGGAAAACAATCAAACCCGTAGGGGCGATTTACAATGTTTGCGAAGCAAACTTGCGGCTTGCCAAGCAATCGCCCGTGAACAAAACAACAAACGTCGCACAAATCGGTAGGGGCGACCAGCGGTCGTCCGCGCGAAAGACAATGATACCTTTATAAACGTCGGTAATAATATTTTCTTTTAAATCAAGAAAATCACGGACTACTCATCCACCGCAAGCGGTCCCCCTTCCCTGACAAGGGAAGGCTTTATGTAAGATTGCGTTAGGCAAGGCGGGAGGATAATATCCTCCCCTACCGATAAATTCATTTATCATTTTTCATTCATCATTCATCATTTATCATTTACAAACCCGTAGGGGCGGATTCCGCATCCGAGCGCGGCAAAAAGGAAATCGGAAGGCTTTGCCTTCCGCTTCCCTTTTATTTATCTTATTCTTTCCAAATATCTTATTCTCCCAAAAGCTCCGAATATATGCTCTCGGCGCGCTTTGTGATAACTGCCGCCTCGTCGGGTGGACAGGTGGAGAGGATCTTCTTGCTCGGAAGTCCCCATACGTCAAAGACGCGCGGGCCTATCCATTCTCCGCTCTCGCTCTCGCAGAGCATTCCGCAGAGGATAGAAAGACACGCCTTGCGAGGTCTCATAAATATCACTCGCATCGGGTACTTGATGATCGCGTATATGAGCTTCGGGTAATGCGCGGTTATGTTGGTCTGAGTGATGCCCGGATGCGCTACCGCGATATGCGGATCGTCAAGCGCGAAGAGCGAGAACATCAGATGCCGCTTAGCGTTTCCGTAAACGAGGCTCGCCTTGTTTCTCGTGGAAAAATCAATATCCTCGCCGTCAATATGCGAATAGTTGTGCGCGATGCTTCCCACCGCGACTATTCTGCCGCCGTTTTTTGAGACGGTCGGGAGCAGGCGGCGCGAGAGGTAATAGGGCGAGACGAAGTTTATCATAAACACGTTATCGTAGCCCGTCGAGCACTTGTGCCTCGGAATACTGTACGCGCCCGCGTTGAGCAGAAGGTAGTCAATATCCTCTGCTATAAGGGCATCCGCCGCCGCTTTGACCGCATTGATGTCCTCAAGGTCTGCCGTGATATATTTCAGCGAGAGCTTTGGAGAAGCCTTCAAAAGATCAGCGCCGAGCGCCTCAGATCTGGCTTTATTTCTATCGATCAGAATGAGACTTGCACCCATTGCCGCAAGATAGAAGCAAAGCTCCCTGCCAATGCCGCCCGTAGAGCCGCTTATCGCGACCTTCTTGCCCATAAAAAGCTTCTTGCCGCTCCTTATATCCTTACAGAGCCGCGTCATTCCTGCGTTCAAAGCAGTCTGCCCTCTTTTGCTACCATAGATTCAAAGCTCTTCTTGGTCTTTGCGATGAATTCGTGCCAGCAGTTCTCGTCAATAAAGGGATTGCCGCCCTCTGCCTGCTGCTTTGCGAGCTTCTCGATGTGTCTGCTCGACCATACGTGATTGCCGAGATGCACGTCTACGTGCTCCTTGTCGGCTATCTCAAGCACCTTTGCAAAATCCGCGCGGAGCGTGTGGGGGAGAGAATAGCTGTCAAGGAAGTCGAGAGTCAGCGAGTTCATTCCCGCACCGCCGAACATCGCGCAACGCTTCTTGCCAAGCTCACCGTCAGCGTAGAAGTAGATGTTCATCGCGCCCTCGGTGTGTCCGGGACAGCCCTGAAAATAAAAGTCGATGCCGCCGATATTGAGAACATCTCCGTCCTTGACCAGCACGTCGGGGGTGAACTGCTCCTCGTACTTATATCCAAGCTCCTTTGCCCAGGTCAGATCGCGAGTTCCGTCGGCGTAGTCTGCGTCGCCCTCGCCAAGATAGGTCTTAGCGCCGTAAAGCTCAACGAGCGCTCTCGTGCCGCCGAGGTGGTCGTAGTGACCGTGCGAGTGGAGTATATGCTTTATGTTCTTGGGATCAAATCCGAGCGCGCGGATGTTCTCGATAACGAGGTAGAGCGTCTGAGGATAGCCTGAATCAAGCAGGATAAGTCCGTCGTCCGACTCGATCAGGTGCGACGAGCCGCATCTTGCGCCAACAAAATAAACGTTTCCGTAAACACGGTGAGGGGGTATGTACTGTTCCCAAGGTTTCATATCTTTTCTCCTTTGTTAGTTAGTTTTTCTGAAGCATTATATCGATAATTTCCTCGTCGGTCGACTTCATTCCCTTGCGGGCAAGTCTGCCGACGTTTCTGATTGTGTTTTCAACGCCCTTTGAGACGATGCCGTCGCCGCCGTAGAACTGATTTCCCGACGCGAACATCTCGTATCCCATAATTCCTGCCTCTACCGCCATAGCGATCTTAGCGGCACACGAGGGCTTGGCACCGTCGCAGATAGTGCCCGAGAGTATCGCCACCGCGTTGACGAGCGTATGCGCGATCTCGCGGAAGCCGCCGCCGTAGAGATAGCAGATACCCGTGCCACAGCCACAGCCTGCGCTGATAGCGCCGCAGTATGCCGAAAGGCAGCCGATGCCGCTCTTTTGATGTACGGTTATAAGATCGGATACGATAAGTGCGCGCAAAATCTTGTCCTCGTCAGCACCGAGCGCCTCGGCATAGACGAGCACGGGGACGGATGCGGTAATTCCCTGATTCCCGCTTCCCGAGAGAATGCACACGGGCATCTCACAGCCGCTCATTCGCGCGTCGGACGCCGCCGCGGCGTAAGCCTTGGCGCGATTGCGAAGCTCACAGTCGCCGCTATTGTAAAGCAGCTTGCCGATAGACGCGCCCCAGGGAGACGAGAGCCCCTCGCGCGCGATAGCCATATTCATATCGATCTGATTTTTCAAGATCGGACGAAGCTCGCCGAGATCTACCGTGTCGGCGTATTCGACTATATCCTTTACGTTGAGGAGCGAGCGGTCAGCGCCGCCGCAAAGCTCGTTTTCCACCGAGCAGGAGAAGGCGTAGCGGCGCGATATATCCTTGCCGTCAAGCGTTACCTCGTCGATGCTCGTGTGAGATCCTAAAAATCGCACGCGCGCTGTGTGAGAAGCGCTTTTTGCCTCGATGCAGATCTCAAAGGGCGGAGATTTTTCAATTTTGTAGATCTCGATCGGGTGATCCGAGAGGAAGCGGTCTATCCTTTCGGGCGCGTCCTTAGGCAGCGAGCAAAGCACCTCGAGCTGTTTTTTTGGCGCGTTGGCGATAATACCTGCCGCGATAGCCACGGGGATACCCTTAAGACCGTCGGTCGCGGGAACGATAACGCTCTTTACGTTCTTGATTATGTTTCCGCTAAAGCCTGCGCGGATAGACACGGGCTCTTCTCCAAGCGCGTCGCGGAGAATTGACGCGGCGTAAGCGATAGCTATCGGCTCGGTGCAGCCCATCGCGGGAATAAGCTCTTCTTTAAGTATCTGCGTGTACGTATCAAAAATGTTCGCCTCGAGCATCTCGTCACCTCTCGCAAAAATTCTTTCTAAAGATTATTATAGCACAGTAGCTCGCAAAAGTCAACAATGAGAGAGACATGCAGCTATTGTGATAATAAAATATAATAATACATCGATTATACCTAAATTTATAACTAAATGCCGCTGATTTTGTGCAATTTTCACAAAAATATTGGCTTATTTTCTAACTTCAGCGAGTTTTAATTTTAAAAGATCTCCTTTCCTTTTTCTTATCGCTATGTTATAATTAAGATAGACTCAGCAGGAGCGCAACCTGCAATAAAATATATTTAAGGAGAAGACTATGAAAAGAATTCTTTCGCTTCTTATCATCTTAGCCTTGCTCCTCTCATCTGTTATCGCCATTATTCCCACATCGGCTGCTACGGGCACTGCGATCAACACTGCAGAGGAATTCTTGGCAATGGATCCCGCGGGATCCTATCATCTCGCAGCGGATATCGAGCTTACCGCTCCCTTTGATGCTGACTTCACGGGAACTCTCGACGGCAACGGCAAGACCATCACGGTTGCCGCATCCGCACTTTCGGCGTTCAAAAAGATCAATAACGGTCAGGTGTATGACCTCACCGTAAAGGCAGACTACTCTGTTTCCGAACCGAATACCTTCGGCGTTCTCGCGCGCAAGGCGATCGGTATATTCTCAAACGTCACTGTTGACGCAAACGTAGTGGTTCTTCCTGACGCCAACAGCTTCAAGGGCGGCGCGGGCCTTCTTATCGGAGAGATAGTCGGCAACGCGACTCTTGAGAACTGTGTTTCCAAGGGCTCTATCGACGTTCAGACCAAGACTCACCCCAAGAACGACGACTCCGCGCTTCTTTACGGCGTCGGCGGTCTTGTCGGCAGAATCACCGTAGGAGCGGTATCCTTCTTTGGATGCGAGAACTACGCTCGCGTAAACTCGCTTCAGGCAGGTATGCCTGCAGGCGGTCTCGTTGGCGAGACTGCGGGAAGCTCCTCTATTCAGTTGAGCTTTGAAAACTGCGTAAACTACGGTGAGATCATTGCCTTCGGCGTTCCCTCGGGCGAGGGTAACGCGCACACCGGCGCGGGCGGTATTCTCGGCGAGGCGCTCGGCGTACATTCCCCCGACAGTACATTTACATTCAAGAACTGCGCTAACCACGGCTATATTCACGCCAACGAGGAGTGCGGCAGAGTCGCAGGTATAGGCGGTATCGTAGGCCGCGGATACTCCCCTGCAGTATTGACTATCGACGGTTGTATCAACACCGCAGACCTCGACGCTCCCGGCACAGGCTGGAGCGCTGCGGGCGGTATCGTAGGAACTCTTATGACCTACGGATTTGCCTGGAGCGGCACGCACGACGGTAAGATAAAGATACTTAACTGTGTAAACCTTGGCGATCTTAACGCCGCAAACGCTTTTGCGGGCGGTATAGTTGGAGCTCCTTTCCAGTTCAATACCCAGAATTCCGAGCTTTATTTTGAAAACTGCGCTAACTACGGCGACGTAACGGGTAAGGATCTTACCGCAGGTATCACTCCCTACGCAGGCTGGTACGGACTCTCGGGTATCATCTTCAAGAACTGCCTTAACGCAGGTGCAGTTACCTCCACAGCAGGCTCTGCATCGGGTATCATCGTAAGGATCAACAAGCTTGAGGAAAAGACCTACTCGGGCACTCCTAACCCTACTCTCATTGAGGGCTGTGTGAATATCGGCGCTATCATCTCATCGGGCGACAACGGCACCGCTTCGGGTATTCTCGGCGTAGTAGATACCGACGATACCACGATCAAGAATTGTATGAATATGGGCGCTATCACGGGTGTCAAGGCGTCTGCTTACATTATGCCCGAGGCTACCAATACCGTTACCGCCGAGGGCAACGTTTACTTCGGCGAGGCTGACGACTCTATGAAGTACGGCAGCGCGGCAGATATCGCGGTCATTGAAGAGAGAATAGTAGCCGTATCGGCTCTCGTTCCCTTTGACTCCTCCTCGCTTTGCGATCTCGTTAAGGAAGCGTCCGAGTTCAACTCCGCTGACTTTATCGGCGGTTGGGATGCATTCGCGGCGGCTCTTGAGGCGGCTAAATTGGTTGCAAACAGAGCGTCCTCTCAGGCTGACGTTGATGCGGCAAAGGCTGATCTCGACGCGGCTATTCTTGGACTTGAGTCTCCCGAAAGAGCAGATTTCGCCGCTCTCGACGCGGCTATCGCTGACGCGGCTGCATACGCAGGCAAGGAAGCAAGCTACACTCCTGCAAGCTGGAGCGCATTCGCTAAAGCACTTGCAGACGCCCAGACTCTCAGAGCAGGCAACCCCAAGCAGACCGCAGTTGACGCGGCGGCTGCAGCGCTTAGCGCGGCTATCGCAGGCCTTGCCACAAAGGCTGATCTCGCGCCTCTTGAGGCAGAGCTTGCAAAGTACTCCTCTTACGTTGAATCTGAGTACGTAGCTGCCACCTGGTCGGCGTTTGCTTCGGCAAAGACGGCGGCAGAGGCTCTCAAGATAGACGTAAATGCATCTGATGCCGACGTTGCATCGGCAGTTAAGGCTCTCGCGGATGCCGCGGCGGCTCTTGACAAGAAGGCAAGTGCAGATCAGATCTCCGCTCTTAACGCAAAGGTGGCTGCGGCTAACTCCGAGCACCCCTCCGACAACTACACCTCAAGCAGCTATCAGGCGCTCAGAAATGCTATCAAGGCTATCAACGACGCCCTTAAGGCAGATACCGGAGTATCTCAGATAGCCGTTCTTGAAAAGGCACTTGAGGATGCTATTGCAGTTCTCAAGGTAAAGGGAGATTTCACAGAGCTCGACGCTCTCGTTGACAGCATGGACGGTTACAAGGTATCCGACGTAGCAAGCGGCCTTGATGCGCTCGAGGAAGCGCTCACCGCTATTGAAAACGCTAAGAAGCCCGCTTCGATTCTCAATATTTCGGCAGACGACGTGGCAGCTCTCAAGGCGGCACTTGAAGCGGCTATAGACGGACTCGTGTTCTATGCAGACTTCACGGATCTCGACGCTCTCATCGCTTCGGCTAACGCTCTCGTTGAGGCTGATTACTCGGCTGAGTCCTGGGCGGCTCTCAAGGCTGCACTTGACGAAGCTACCGCACTCAAGTCTAAGGCAGGCGCTACCGCTCCCGAGGCAAAGGCGGCTCTTGATAAGCTTCAGGCGGCTATCGACGCTCTCGCTTCGGCGGCTACCGAGCCCGGCGAGTCGGATATATTGGTCGACAAGAAGGAAGGATGTGGAGGCGTGATCGGCGCTACCGCAGTAGTTCTTACCGCAGTTATCGGTTTTGGCGCAGTTGCTCTTAAGAAGAGAGAGAACTAAATTCTGAATAATAATTCAGCCGCCCCGATGCATCGCATCGGGGCGGCTTTCGCATTATTCGTAATGAATGATGAATAATTTTTACCTGTAAGGGAGGATATCATCCTCCCGTTTTTACAAAATCAAATCTAAACATCCTTTGACGAGTCATCCTGAGTGAGCGAAGCGAATCGAACTTTTGGGAGGGGGAGCGGTAATATAGCGAACCCGAGCAAAAGCGAAAATTGTCAAGACAATTTTCGGGATCTACAAAAAGATTTGGTTGTCTTGAGTGTCTTAATGTTACTTTTACCTCTCAGGCGGTTTGTGCGTTAAATATATACAAAGGCAAAAAGACCTCTCAGTCCGCTACGCGTCCAGCTCTCCTGGAAGGAGAGCCTTTTTGTTAGTTTCGTATTAGCGGTGCATAATCTTACATAAAGCCTCTCCTTTTAGGAGAGGTGGCGG
>JAFVRA010000112.1 GCA_017504545.1 Clostridia bacterium
CCTCTTTTGAACCCCGCCACTATGGCGGGGTTTTCGTCTTACAAAAAGGCTACCCTTTCGGGTAGCCTTGATTACTTTCAAAAATTCTTCTGTTACATTGTAACGAGGAAGAAACGAAGTGTAAAGAGAACTGCGATGCAGGTTACAACGATGTCCTTCTTGGTGAACTTGCCGGTGCAGAGTCTGATGATAACGTAGGAGATAGCACCGATAGCGATACCGTTGGAGATCGAGTAGGTAAGAGGCATCATGATGAGTGCGAGGAACGCAGGAACTGCAGCGGAAATGTCAGACATATCAACCTTAGAGAAGTTCTTGAGCATGAGAACGCCAACGTACATAAGTGCGGGAGCGGTTGCGCATGCGGGAACGATAGCTGCAAGAGGTGTAAGGAAGAGGCACGCTGCGAAGCAAATAGCGGTAACGAGAGATGCAAGACCTGTTCTACCGCCTGCTGCTACGCCTGCTGCAGACTCTACGAAGGTTGTACAAGTGGATGTTCCGAGAGCCGCACCGGTAAGGGTTGCAACAGAGTCGGAGGTCATGGACTTGTCGATGTCGATGGGGTCGCCGTTCTCGTCAAGCATATCTGCCTGAGAAGCGGTTCCGTAAAGTGTTCCGATAGTATCGAACATATCAACGAGCGTAAAGGTTATAACGAGAACGATAGCGTTGATTACGTTGGAAACGCCGCCCGAGAAGATGCCGAAGCCCTTGAAGGCGCCAAGGAAGCCGTACTTACCGAAGTCAACGAAGGACTGACCGATCTTGCTGAAATCGAACTCGGGAAGTGTCCAGGTGGTGAGGTAGTAAAGAACAGTAACGCCTGCAATAGTGATAATAACCGAGCCCTTTACTCTGAACTTGTCAAGCACTGCGATAGCGAACAAGCCGAGGAGCGCGAGAACTACGGGAGCGATAGCCTTCCAAGCGTCAAAGAAGGGCTGACCTGCTATTGCGCCGTGGAAATCGAAGAACTGAACGAATGTGTACTGATTAGCCTGAATGATACCTACGTTCTTGAAGCCGATGAAGGCAATAAAGAGACCGATACCTGCAGGAATAGCCTTCTTAAGACAGTCGGGAAGCGAGGTTGCGATATACTTTCTGAGTCCTGTTACAGAAAGGATAAGGAATACTACGCCGGAGAGAAGGATGATGCAAAGACCTTCTCTGTATCCGTTCATAGGATCGAGCATATTAGGCACGATAAAGGATACGAAGAAGAAGGAATTAAGTCCCATTCCGCAAGCCTGTGCGAAGGGGAGCTTCGCATAGAACGCGTAAAGGAGCGTTCCTATTACTGCTACGAGTATGGATGCAACGTAAACTGCATTCCAGATAGGAGCAAAGCTGCTACCAAGCACGGGATCGAAATTCATAAATCCGACTACCTGGTTAGGATTCGTAACGACGATGTACGCCATTGCGAAGAATGTTGTGAGACCCGCGATTATCTCGGTTTTAACGTTAGAACCGCGCTCACTGATTTTGAAAAAGCTGTCCAGTTTCTTCATGAGATTTCTCCTTGTTTTTGAATTTTATACAGTATATTTTCCTGAATATACTACATAGTAATATATTAGCACATTATCAGACAAAAATCAATATTTATTTTTTATTTTGTTCTACTTTTTTTCACATTTCTTCACAAGACGGTCAAACTCAAGTTGCTATAAAGAAAAAAATCAGACCAACGCATATACGTCGGTCTGATTTTTTAATATTACCCAAGCATCTCTGCTACCGTTTTCACTATGCTGTTAGCTTCAACGCCTGCGGCGGCGAAGATATTACTTCCCTTCTCCACGCTCTCAACGAAATCATCGTCTGTAGCGAGGATGCGCGCGCGTATTTCGTTCTCCTCAAGAAATCGCGAGGTCTTGTCAAGAAGATTCATTCCCATACCGCCCGAGCGTATCTCTTCCTCAAGGAAGAGTACTCCTCTTACTCCCTGCGGCAAGGCTTCAATTACAAGGCGCGCGCTCTCGTCGTAGGGCTTGAGCATCTCAAGAAGGATTATTCCCACTGAGATCCCCTTGTTTCCGAGCTCCACTGCCGCCTTGATAGCCTCGGCGGCAATTCGTCCGTGCGTAACGATAACCGCGCTTCTCTGCTCGTTTTTGTCAAAATCGCATCTGATGCCTATCTCTGAACGATCGGCGTCATCGCCGTAAAAATGAGCGATAAGAGACGAATTTTCGGCGCCCGAAGGATATCTTATAGCGCACGGCTCTGCAGAAGCAACCGCAGTCTGCATTGAGGCGACGAGTCCGCGATAGCTTACGGGGGTATATATTCTCACGTTAGGTATATGTGAAAAGAACGCAACGTCAAAAATTCCGTGATGTGTAGCGCCGTCGCCTGCGTTAAGTCCTGCGCGGTCTATCATCATAAGCACGGGAAGCCGCTGGAGCGCCACATCGTGTATGATGCTGTCGTAGGCTCTCTGCATAAAGGTAGAGTACACCGCCACGCAAGGTCTTTTGCCGTTCGCCGCAAGTCCTGCGGCAAAGGTAAGAGCGTGTCCTTCGGCAATGCCAACGTCAAAAAATCTATCGGGGAAACGCGTTCTCCACTCTTCAAGTCCCGTTCCGTCGCTCATCGCGGCGGTTATCGCCAAAAGCGAGGAGTCATCAACACCCATTTCACAAAGTGCATGTCCCATAACGCTTGAAAAGCTATCCTTATTGTGAGTAGCCACGGCAGGTGCCATACTGTGATAATTTGCGGGGGCGTTCTCGGCAGGCTCGTAGCCCTTCCCCTTCGTAGTCTTTACATGGACGATCACGCTTTCTCCAAGCTTCTTCGCTTGAGCAAGCAGCTTTTCAACCGCCTCGTAATCGTTACCGTCGACCGGACCAAGATAAGTAAGTCCCATGCTCTCAAAATAGTTTGAACCGTAAAGCGCATTCTTGAGCATCATCTTCAGCTTTTTTACGCCCTCAAAGAGCGCGTTTCCAACGAAGGGTATCTTCCTTAGGAATATTCCCGTTGCGCGCTTAGTCTTGAAATATCCTGCGCTCGCACGGATCTTCGAAAGACTCGTCGCAAATCTGCCTATATTTTTGGATATAGACATCTCGTTCTCGTTGAGTATGATGACAAGCCTCAAGTCCTTCTTACAGTTATTGAGCGCTTCGTGTATCATACCGCCCGTGAAAGCTCCGTCGCCAACTACGGCTATAGTGTAAGCATCCGAGCCGCTCAGTCTGTCTGCCGTTGCAAATCCGAGCGCGCTTGAGATAGACGTAGAGCTGTGCCCTGCGCCAAAGCAATCGTACTCGCTCTCGCTCCGTTTCGGAAAGCCGCTTATGCCGCCCGCGCGTCTGATGCTGTCAATTCGGTCGTATCTACCGGTCAGCATCTTATGAACGTAGCTCTGGTGACCGACGTCGAAGATAAGGTGATCGAAAGGACAATCAAAAACGCGGTGTATAGCCATAGTCAGCTCTACAACGCCAAGATTTGAAGCGAGGTGTCCGCCGTTGTCACTAACCACTCTGACAAGCTCTGCACGTATCTCCTCAGCGAGAGCGCCAAGCTCCTCGCGCGGTATTGTCTTGAGATCCTCGGGAGAGGATATGCGCGACAGATATTCAGTTTTTACTTTGCCGTTATCCATAGCTCTCTCCTTTCGGACTTTTACAGCGACTAAGAGCCGAAGTCATTGCCTCGGCTCTTATAAATATCGCAATTATACTCTTTCAAATGCCTTCTTTATCTCGGGAAGCTTTGCCTCAGCCTCGGCTCTGTTCTTGCCGCGTACCGAGAAATAGAATTTACATTTAGGCTCTGTGCCGCTGGGACGAACCGCGATCCAGCTTCCGTCCTCAAGGATAAATCTGAGAACGTTGGACTTAAGGTATCCCTTTGCGATCATAGCCTCAGACTCGTAGTCCTCCATCTCAAGCACAGCCATTCCTGCGGCACTCTTGGGGGGATCATTGCGAAGTCCGTTTACAAGCGCGGCGATCTTTTCGCCACCGTCAATTCCCTTAAATGCGAAGTTGTCAAGCGCGTCAAGGTAGAAGCCGTGCTTTTCGTATATCTCCTCAAGCACGTCTATAAGAGTCTTACCCTGCTCGTGATAGTAGGAAGCAGACTCACAAAGCATCAAGGAAGCCTGAACCGCATCCTTATCTCTTACGAAGGGCGCGATGAGACAGCCGTAGCTCTCCTCGTATCCGAATACAAACACTTTGTCGCCCGCAAGCTCGTGGCGGTACACCTTGTCACCGATAAACTTAAAGCCCGTAAGCGTCTTTTCGGTCTCGATACCGTATTCCTTGCAGATACAGTCGCCTATATCAGAGGTAACGATAGTGTTGAACATAACGCCGTTCTTGGGAAGAGTTCCGTCCTCTGCCTTTCTCTCAAGGATATACTTGAGAAGCACGGCCGCAGACTGATTTCCCGTCATTCTCTTATACTCGCCGTCCTGCTTTACTGCAACGCCGAGGCGGTCGCAGTCGGGGTCGGTGGTTATAATAATGTCCGCGTCGGTCTTCTTTGCATATTCGTAGGAAAGCTCGTACGCCGCATCGGTCTCGGGGTTGGGGTTCTTGGTGTTTTCAAACTCGGTGTTGGGGTAGCACTGCTCCTCAACGGGAATTACGTTATATCCAAATCTTGAAAGCACCTCGCGCACGGGAACGTTACCCGTTCCGTGCTGGGGAGAATATACTATCTTTATATTCTTCTTTACGTCGGGGGTCACGGAAATAGAAGCAACCGCCGCGTAATACTTTTCGTCTATCTCGTTTCCGAGGAGAGTGATAAGGTCGCCTGCCTCTTCTCTGCTGATAGCCTTTACCGAGAGCGGATCCTCGATCTTAGCGATCTCGGCAACTACCTGATCGTTAAGCTCGGGAACGAGCTGACAGCCTCTCTCGTCGTAAAGCTTGTAGCCGTTGTACTCGGGAGGATTGTGAGAGGCGGTTATCATAACGCCGCCAAAAGCGCCAAGCTCACGAACTGCAAAAGAAAGCTCGGGAGTAGGACGAAGTGAATCGAAAATAAAGGACTTGATGCCGTTAGCCGCAAGCACGCCTGCGGTCTCAAGGCAGAATTCCACACTGTAGCGGCGGTTATCGTGCGCGATAACTACACCGCGGCGGCAGGCATCCTCGCCCGCCTTCTTTATATATTCCGCAAAGCCCTTGGTAGCCTTTCTTACGATATATCTGTTCATACGGTCAGTACCGACTCCGAGAATACCGCGAAGTCCTGCCGTGCCGAATTCAAGCTCGGAAATAAATCTTTCCTTTATTTCAGTATCGTTGCCTTCAATAGAGGCAAGCTCTGCTCTGTCGGCTTCATCAATGTCGGGGCTGTTGCGCCAAGCGTTATATTTTTCAAGATAGCTCATTGGGTTTCTCCTCATAAAAAAACTGCCTTAATATTATATACCATTTTCTAAAATTTTTCAACAGTAAAATATAAAATATATCAAATTTTAGTGATTTTTTGTCCTTTTAACCGCTTGATTTTAACTTTAAAAGGAAAAAGACGCGTCTGAAATGTTCAGATGCGTCTTTTTTGTAGGTGTCAGCAGTTACATTTGCCGCCAATATCGCTCTTGGGGGGGATATATTCGGGCGGGCAGAATTCTGCAGTCGGGAACGCCATATTTCTGAAGAGCGCGCAAGGATCGTCGTTCTCGGGAGATACGCATTCCTTGTCGGGAACGCAGTATTCGGTCGCGTGAATGAGATACTGCGCGGGTCTTACTATTCTTACTACCGAGAATATTCCCAAAGAAACCGTGAGGTATCTTCCCTCACCGTCTGCGAGTCTGCCGCCTACGCGTGCGGCTACCGCCTCGGGAATATCGTCGCAGCAGCAACAGCAACAGCAGCAACTGTCCTCGTGCTCTCTGACCTTAGAATTGAGAATTATCGGATCAACCACCTCAACTATCGCGAGAGGTACGCTCTTTGCAGAGCAGCAGGGCTCGGGGATAGCGCAGTAATCCGACGCGTCGGGATTGCTCTTGAATATGCTTACGTTGCTTTCTCCGCCGTAAAGAATTACCTTTTTCTCAAGCACCGCAATACCCTCAAACTCCTGACTTCTTCCTCCGCACAGGCAAGCCTCAAAGGTTATCCTGATGTAGAACTTGATAGTAACCGAATAGAATCCGCGATTGAACTTGACGGGATCGATGCCGATATAGGTCCAGGCGATGCAGGCGCTTTTTGCACGGACGTTTGTGGTGTGCTCGATAATATCGTTACCGAAATCGGTCAGCAAGACCTTAACGTCCTCAAAGCAGTCTCTGTCACGGCAGGAGTCGAGTATTCGGTTTGCTTCTATACACACCGTCTCGTTTTTAGAGATGCTTTTATCTGAAATGCCGCAAGGAAATCTGTTATCTTGCATAGATAAATCCTCCTAAACAATTATGAGCAGGGCTCTTCCTTAACATAATATGCATCTCCCGGCAATTTGACAATTCTTTTAAGTCAAATAAAAGCTCGCTTCAAAAAATCTGCTAATATTTTTAAAAAAAGACTTGACTTTTTAGGAGTCATATAGTATAATATTAGCGTTGCGAAAGCGACGAACAATAAATCAAAATGCGAGAGTGGCGGAACGAGGCGCAGTAGCAGACAGCGCACGTTTGAGGGGCTACTTGAGCATACCCTCTTAAAACAATTTAATATTTTTATGCGAGAGTGGCGGAACGAGACGTAGTAGCAGACAGCGCACGTTTGAGGGGCTACTTGAGCATACTCTCTTAAGATAATTCAATATTTTTATGCGAGAGTGGCGGAATTGGCAGACGCGCACGTTTGAGGGGCGTGTAGTTCGCACTGTACGGGTTCAAGTCC
>JAFVRA010000113.1 GCA_017504545.1 Clostridia bacterium
TATATAGCGCATTTTTTCCTATTTTCCATTCCCTTAATTATACAAAATTTGCATTTTGTATAATTTTATATCTTTTAAAGAACATGCCCTTTCGGCGTGTTTTTCCCAAAAAAGCTCTCTAGACTCTTTGGCGTTATAGCGTCCCTTGAATCTCTCATCACACATTTTATTTGGAGGTTTGTCTACATATGCAGTTCTCCATAGGCTTTGACACTCTCATCATTAATAACCGATTCTACTCCGAAGACGACTTATCAGAGCTTTTTGAGCTGTTCGTTCCGCTCGGTATTAAAAATTTCGTTTTCCTTTTTGAGTTTGACCTTGCTAACACGAATCTTCTCAGAGTTAGCAACAAAATATCGGCACTTGAGGCTCTACTCTCAACGATAACTCCACGCGGTGTTCATACCACGGTTAAACCGGAGCTTATATTTGACAGCGGCGTATCCTCAAACTCGGATATATCCAAGCTTTACGCCTCACGCTCCAAGAGATCACTCTTCGTGGAACTTCCTATCTTTCCGCAGACCGATGACAACGGATTTGCAACAGATCTCAACCGTCTTATTTACCGAAGCGGCTCTTTCCCGATATTCACTTCCTTTCAGAATATTACCGAGACCGCCCCAACCGATTTCACCTCGAGATTGCTCTCCACGCCGTCGGGATTCGGCTTTGATCTTAACTATCTTCTCAGAACCGACCGCAAAGAGCTTGTAAGCACGCTGATAAATAACAACTCTCTTGTTTTGTCAATGATTTCACACGAATTAGCAAATTATGTCGGAATTGTGAACGAAATATCATATTTCAAGGAAACATACGGTAAAAACGAATATTACAAGCTCTGCAGTCAGATCAACCGCTGCAGTATCAAAGCCGGCATTTAAATCTCATTTTTTACGTATTTTTTCCTTGTAGCTTCCCCACCGCGCAGATGCCTTTCACGCTTATTGATATCAAGCACCTCCTTGACCTTGCAGTACAGATCGACGTCCACCCATTTCAATATCTGTGTTACGTCCTTATGTACGGTGCTTTTGCTGATACCGAATTCATTCGCTGCCGCGCGTACGGTAGAGCGATTCTCAACCAGGTATCTTCCAAGAATGACACATCTTTCCTTTATTGAATTTACTGAGTTATTATACATTTTAAAACGCTCCGAATATTATTTACATTGAATAATATGACGGGCTTCGAAAAAATATTAACAAATATCACCGACGGAGATACACAATGCAAAAAGAAACAAACAAAATGACTGAATCAGACCTTATGGAAGGAATGTCGTCTATTTCTGCCGTAATCAAAGCCATAGAAGCTGGGCACACCGACAGACGCATACTTACTGTTTACGTTGATTCTGCTAAAAAAAGTTCGAAAAGACGCGAGATATCCTTCCTTTCCAGAAAGGCTTCTGCGCTTGGATTTAACATTGAATTCTGCGACGAGGCTACTATCTCAGAATTCGCGGTCGGTAGCTCTCACGGTGGAATCATAGCCTTTTGCTCGGCAAGAACTATTCCCACTCTCACAAAAGAAGACATTAAGCCCTATGGAGTTTACTATCTGCTTGAGGGCGTTGAGGATCCTTACAACTTCGGCTATGCGGTACGCTCAATATACGCCGCGGGTGGTGACGGTATTATTCTTACGCCTCGCAACTGGATGGGTGTGGCGGGCGTTGTCGCGCGATCTTCGGCTGGAAGCTCGGAGCTTATTGATATGTTCGTTGCCGAACCTGAGGATGCGGCAGATATATTTAAGCAGCTTGGCTATAAGGTCATCTGCGCAGGCATACGCGATTCAGTTTCGCTTTTTGACGCAGATCTTTCCTATCCGCTCTTCGTAGTGCTTGGTGGTGAGAAGCGCGGTATCTCGAGGGCGCTTCTTGATAAGGCAGATGAAATAGTCAGAATAGACTACGGCACGGATTTTAACGGCTCGCTTTCTACAGCCGCCGCAAGTGCGGTCTTCGCCTTTGAGATATACCGAAGTAACCGAAAAAAATAAGGCACATTAATTTTTGGCTTTTTGGCTTTTGTTTACCGTTTGTTAAAAAATATGTGCTATACTGAGTATAAGTATTTTGCATAACTTAATTGAGGTATTTATGGAACACAAGCTTGCCGTTATCGGCGTGGGAAATATGGCGAAGGCTATCATCGCCGGAATTGCATCCGCAAATCTTCCCGTATCTGAATTTTTACTTTACGACAAAAATCCCGCAACCTTTGAGAGCCTTCCTATAAGCGAGGGATTTCGTCTTGCGAACAGCATTAAAGAAGCCGTTATGGATGCCGATTGCATATTGCTTTCGGTAAAGCCTCAAAATTACCCCGAGGTGCTCGAGGAGATACGCGCGCTCAAATCTCACGAAACAAAGCTATATATATCTATCGCGGCTGGAATCACCTCCGAGAGCGTTTCAACGGCGCTCGACGGAGCGATAGTGATCAGAGTACTTCCCAATCTTCCTATGACCGTAGGAAGCGGCGTATCCGCTATATGCAGAAACTCTGCTGCAAGCAAGGAAAGCTTTGATTTTATAGTTGACGTATTTTCCTCTGCAGGAAGCACGCTCATTATAGACGAGAGCGAGATGAACCGCGTTATCGGAGTGACCTCGTCCTCGCCCGCATACGTTTTCAAGTTTATAGACGCTATCTGCAAGGGCGCAGAGCTTCAGGGCCTTGACCGCGACGCTTTGCTCAGTGCTGTATGCGACGTAGTCATCGGATCTGCTCTGCTGCTCAAGAACTCCCCCGATGCCCCTTCCCTTCTTATTTCAAAGGTCGCATCAAAGGGCGGCACTACCGAAAGAGCTCTTAGCGCACTTGACGAGTCAGGTTTTGACGATATGATCGCCAAGGCGATGATCGCATGCACCAAGCGAGCAGATGAGCTTGGCAGCAAATAACCGTTTTTGAAAGGTGTACCGTTTTGGAACAGAAAAAGAAAAAATTCAAATTGTTTGATATGAATCGTGATGGAAAAGGCGCCGTCGAGGAAAACAGAAAGCCTACGCTTGCCTTTTTCTTTAAATCTATCTTCAGAAAATTCCCTCAGCTTCTCAGACTTAATCTGCTGATGCTGTTTCAGATATTGCCGATAATTTTCTTCGTTCTCGTAATAGTTCTCGGCAAGAAAACGCCTTCCGCTATAAGCACGCTCTTTGCGCCTCTGTACGGAATAGACCACGCGCTATCTTCGCCCGGTGCCTCACATATTCTTGATATGTCGTCTATGCAGATGTCTCTGCCCGTATTCAGCACGCTTGATAACTTCATACTTATCGGTCTTGCGCTCTTTCTCGCAATAACGTGGGGATGGCAGAACGTCGGCGCTACTTACGTGATTCGAGGACTTGTAAGAGGCGATGCGGTCTTTGTATTCTCTGATTTCTTTTACGGAATCAAGAAAAATCTCAAGCAAGGCTTTATATTTGGTCTCATTGACTTTGCTCTTTGCGCCGTTCTCGTCATTGACATAATCTATTTCAATCAGCTTACGGGATCATTTGGCTTTGACTTTATGTATTTCGTAATACTTGCCCTTATCATAATCTACGTTATGATGAGATTTTACGTTTACAATCTTCTTATCACCTTTGATATGAAGAATTTTAAGATAATCAAAAACGCGTTCATCTTCTCAATACTCGGCATCAAGAGAAATATTCTGGCGCTCCTCGGTATAGTCCTTTTCGTTGGACTTCACCTACTCTTGATATTCTTCCTTATGCCCACACCTTTAGGGTTCGTTATAATTCTTCCCCTCGTGTACGCACTTGCGGTAACAGCTTTTATGGGAAGCTATGCGGCGTATCCGATCATAGATAAGTATCTTATCGCGCCTTACGCGAATGAAGAAAATACAGACGAATTCATTTATCTCAAGCCTGACGATTCCACGAGCGAAGAAGAAAACATATCAAGCGACTCCAACTGATTTCAAAAATAAATTATCAAGGAGAAGACACTATGTCAAAAAGATTTCTTTCCGCATTACTCTGCGCTTGCCTTTTGTTCACTATGGTGATCAGCCTTGCAGCTTGTAACACAGACCATTCCGAATCCGACCCGACGGATAAGCCTACCGACAAAGTCACCGAAGCGCCGATACGCCCTACTGAATCCGCAACCAATAAACCTACGAGCCCTAACAAAGAGACCGAGAAGGAGGAAGATATTTTGAAAAACTCTGATGTAACCAAATTCAATATTACTAAATATCTCTATCCTATCTGGAAAGGAAATACAAGCTATGCCGAAGCGGCGTTTGTGAGAGAATCCAAGGACGGATATATTGATCCCATTAAGTTGCTTTATCCCATTGATGAGATAATCTCCGTAAGAAGCGCTGACCTTACTACCGAGTACGTTTACGGAACCGACTATTACGTTGACGCCGAAGGATGCCTCTGCATAATCGAGGACGGAAATATTCCTGTGCTCAAATACGAGGACTACTACTTTGAGCTTTCCGACGAGGAGCACAAATCTAACAACCTCGCAACTAAATTTCCCGAGGCAAACAATCGTGGCTGGGGCTACATCAGAGCTGAGATAGGCTCGGGAAAGCCCGGAATGTCAGCGTGGACTCTTGCCGTTACCTATACTCACGCTGAGGAATCTATCGTAACCGCTCCCGCAGACAAGAGCGAGAAATTCGAGGAATTCCTTTACAAGCTTCAGGCAGGTGAGGATATTACCATGGTATCCACAGGCGACAGTATTACTGACGGATGGTCCGCATCGGGTAAGCCGAGCGTTCATATCGCGCCCTACTGCCCTCCCTACAACACTCTCGTTGAGAACTTCATCAAGAAGACCTTTGACGTTAAGATCACACACCACAACGTAGGCGTCAGCGGTTCAAACACGGACGGTGGCGTCAGCAAGCTTGGAGAGATCTGTCAGAAGGATCCCGACCTCGTGCTCATCGCCTTCGGAATGAACGACGGCTGCAGCAAGGATCCTCTGGATTATATCAACAACATAAACAAGATGGTATCTACCATTGAAGAAAAATGTCCCGATGCTTGTATCGTAGTAGTTGGAACCTGTCTGCCCAACGCCGAGGTGGCTTGGTCGCCCGGAGGTCAGTCCATTCTTAAGTATCACATAGATTATATTGACGTTCTTAAAGCTGCTGAGGAATCCTGGAATAACGCCGCGCACGCTGACGTTACTACAGTCAACGTAGAAATGTTCGAGCGCAAGGTATATCAGGACGTTACCGGCTCAAACTCCAACCACCCCAACGATTACATGCACAGAATTTATGCACAGATAATTCTTAATACTATCTTCGGAGATTACTCCGAATGGTAAAAAACATTCAAGGCTGCCGCTTTTGCGGCAGCCTTTTTTTAAGACTGTTTGATAAGCTCTGACACCGTGACAAACTCATAACCTGATGCTAACAGCTCCGGTATCATAAGCTCAAGCGCATCACAGGTCGTATTCTTGCCCGACGTATAGTCGTGCATCAGAATAATGTCGCCGCCCTTTACTTTCTCAACCACGTTCTCTTTTATCTCTTTTGGCGGAGTGTTTTTCCAATCAAGTGTATCCACACTCCAGAGAACGATCGAGTGTCCCGCCTTTTTTGCGGCATCTACGATCTCACCGTCATAAATGCCACACGGCGGTCTGTAAAGGCTTGGCTTTTTACCCGTTATATCAAAAACGAGCGAGTCGCATTTTTGCATCTCCGCAACTATCTCGGTATAATCCCGAGAGCCGCAGACGCCATGCGAAAAAGAATGATTTCCGATCTCGTGTCCCGCCGCTACGATCTTCGCAAACGGCTCGGGGTAGTTCTGAATATTCACACCTATTACGAAAAAAGTAGCCTTTATATCATACCGCTCAAGGATCTCGAGTATCCTCTTGGTATATCTCGGATGAGGTCCATCATCAAAGGTAAGAGCTATTTTTTTCGTAGGTTCACGGCTTTTTGAAAAAACAATACTCGAATTCCCTGCTCCGAAAATATTCACTCTCGTAAACAAGCATCCAAAAAGGATGCAAAATATAAGGGTAAGGATCTGCAAACGCTTAGCTATTCTTTGCATTAGTCAACTCATCTAAGCTTCCAAAGCGATAGCCGAGTGCTCTGAGTTCATCAATGAGATCGCCAAGTATCGCCGCATTGGTAGCAGACGTGGGGTGAAGAAGCATTATCTCACCGTTATGGTGGTTTGACAGTATCTTCTTCTTTGCTTCCTCGAGCGACGGCTGAGAATTGTTATCCCAATCGGCGTAAGCGAAGCTCCAAAATATAGTCTTATAACCAAGCGCCTCGGCAAATTCCATGCTCTGCTTTGAGAATTTTCCCTCGGGAGGTCTGAAATACTTAGGCATTTTCATGCCCGTTGTATCCTCATAAACTCTCTCAAGAGCCTCAAGCTCAGCTTTGAACTCGTCAACAGTCTTGCATTTGGTAACGTCCAAATGCTTGCTCGTGTGATTACATACCAGATGTCCTTCATCTATCATACGAAAGATCAGATCACTGTTTTTCTGAATGATATTATCAAGGACAAAAAATGCCGCGCCAACCTTTTTCTCCTTCAATACGTCAAGGATTTTCGCAACGTTACCGTTCTCATATCCCGCGTCAAAGGTAAGGTAGATCACCTTATCGCTATCGTCGTTTCCGTGATTCTTATCAACGTAAAATCCGCCGTAATCCTCAATAAAACGCATATTCGCATCAGCGATAGGCTGTAAGTGATCCTTGTTTCTGACACAGTACCAGCTAAAGCTGTTACCTGTAGCAAAAACCGGAATACAGCACAAAGATATAACACACAAGCTTATTATAAAGGAAGTCAAACTTCGTTTCATAAATTTCACCTCCCGTAACTATTGTGCCTCAAAAGCTTTTTCTTAATCGAAGCAAAATTTTACAAAAAAGATCCGAGCATCGCCAAAAGTGAGATACTCGGATCCTTTTATATTTGATTATTCGTAATCTACGACGTTTGTCCAGGAATGGAGGAAATCTCTCTCCTCAGGCTTTCCTTTTACGGATTGCGAAGCTGCAACTATCGGCATCCACTTCTGAACGTACTTCTTCTCGGTCTTGCTCTTAGCGCAGAAAAGATCAAGATACTTGTCTGCAAGCTCCTTCTTGCCGTCAAGGCAGAACAGAAGATATGTTCTTGCAACGTCAGCGGAAGCGTTACCCTGAGTTGCGTGCGCCCAGTCGAGAATGTAAGGAAGTCCGCTCTCGGTGATAATAATGTTGGAGGGATTGAAGTCTCCGTGGCAGACCTTGTTATGCTTGGGCATACCCTCAAGGCGTGTGTGAAGCTCGTAGCGCGTGGTCTCGTCAAGATCCGCAAGGCTGATCTTTCTGTTCATCTTATCCTTGAGCTTGGTAAGCAAGGGCGAGGTCTTGGAGTGGACCTTCATCTGAAGATCAACGAAAAGATCAAGATACTCGTCCTCCTTTTCGGGATTCTCAGCCATAAGAGTTTCAAGCGTTTTTCCGGAAATATATTCGGACACGATCGCCCATTTCCCGTCTATTTTGGAAACCTCAAGTGCTTTAGGAATATTAAGTCCTGTTTCCTCAACGCGAGCCTGATTGAGCGCTTCGTTGAGAACGTCTGCCTTAGAGTATTCTGCATCAAATACCTTGATGGAATTGTCGCCGTCGCGATAAAGGGTCTTGTTGGTTCTGACTGCAATAACGTTGTCGAGTTTCATATTATTCTCCCTTTCTTAAGCCTTGGGCATTTCTTCTTCGCAGAAATGCTTGCCGTAATATGCGTTAAGATACATCTGCTTGATCTCGCTCATAAGAGGATATCTAGGGTTAGCGCCTGTGCACTGATCGTCGAATGCCTGTTCTACCATATCGTCAAGACGTGCAAGGAAGTCAGCTTCGTCAATGCCGTAATCCTTGATAGTCTCCTTGATGCCTACGCGAGCCTTGAGGTTGTTGATAGCCTTGATAAGATTCTCAAGCTTTTCCTCGTCGCTCTTGCCGCCAAGTCCGAGATAATCAGCAACCTCAGCATAACGAGCGAGGGTGTGAGGATGATCGTACTGCGAGAAGGTACCCATCTTTGCAGGAGCCTCAGCAGCATTGAAGCGGAGAACCTCTTCGATCATCAGA
>JAFVRA010000114.1 GCA_017504545.1 Clostridia bacterium
AGTTTGCTCCGCAAACGTTTAGCGCCGACCCCTACCAACAAAAAGGCTCTCCTTCCAGGAGAGCTGGCAGCTTGCACGCCTGAGAGGTCAAAAAAGTAACATTAAGATACGCAAGACAACCAAATCTTTTTGTAGATCCCGAAAAATGTCTTGCCATTTTTCGCTTTTGCTCGGGTTCGCTATATTACCGCTCTCCCTCCCAAAAGTTCGATTCGCTTCGCTCACTCAGGATGACCTGCTGAAATAGGTATGGATTTAATTTTATAAAAATCGGGAGGATAATATCCTCCCCTACAATCAATAAAGGCAACACCAAATAATAAAACGAGAACCAAAAAAAACGGGGTGGCATTTTCGCAAAGAAAATGGTGGAGGAATTGTAATGCAACATGAGAATCCCCTCTGCCGCAAGTTGAATTAAACTAAAATCCTGCATATAAACTTACAGTTCTCTTACTTTTTTAAAAATACCCTTGATATTTTTCCAATACTTTGATATAATGTAACCAACAAAAGAGAAAGGAGCGGCTTTATGGAAAGCATCCTCACCACCTGCCAATTAAAAAAGAAGTACAAAAATTTTATGGCCGTTGACGGCGTTGATATGCATATTGAGCGCGGCGATATCTACGGCTTCGTCGGAGAAAACGGCTCGGGAAAGACCACAGTCATCCGCCTTATCACAGGTCTTATCTTCCCTCACTCGGGCAGCTTTAAGCTCTTCGGTGTAGAAAACACCGACGCTGAGATCGGCAAGGCTCGCGCTCGCATCGGCGCTATAGTTGAATCCCCTTCGATATATCTGAATATGTCGGCATACGACAATCTCAAGCAGCAATGTCTGCTTTTAAATAAGAACGAGGACAGGATCCTCCCCGTGCTGACCGACGTCGGTCTTGAGGCTCTCTACTCGGACAAGAGAACGGCGGGCAATTTCTCGCTCGGTATGCGCCAGCGCCTCGGTATCGCTATGGTACTGCTCGGAGATCCCGAATTTATCATACTCGACGAGCCTATGAACGGTCTTGACCCTGCGGGTATCGTGGAGATCAGAGAGCTGATACTTCGCCTTAACCGCCGCGGCATCACCTTCCTAATCTCCTCGCACATACTCACCGAGCTCTCCTTAGTTGCCACCAAATACGGCATAATCTCAAAGGGGCGCTTGATAAAGGAGATAAGCGCCGAACAGCTCCGACAGGAGTGCGAAAAGAACACTATGCTTGACGCCACCGATCCTGCCGCGCTTAAGGAATGTATCTGCCGCACCTTCCCCGATCACACCGTGAAGGATACTCCTTGCGGAGTAAGGATACTCGGAGATATTGATCTCAATTCCGTTCTAAAGGCGGTATTGGCTGAAAACATAACTCTGCTGAGTGTCAACTGCAGTCAGGTAAGCTTTGAGGAATACTATCTCTCAATGATAGGAGGTAAACACAATGCGTGAACTGATACAAGCCGATCTCAAGCGCGTTATCAAGGATAAGCTTCTGCTCGTCCTCGCCATTCTTGCGGTGGTGTTCGCGCTCATAACCCCTCTCACCTTTGCTCTTGTTTTCTCGGTAATAGACGTCTCCGAGGAGCCTATGCTCGCCGCACTCGTAAGCGCGAAGGGACTCTTTTTCCAAAGCTTTTCAATGACTAACAATATGGGCTTTATCGCGCCTATATTGCTTGCGATAGTTCTTTATAAGGATTTCTCATACGGCACGGTCCGCAACAAGATCATATCGGGAAAATCGCGCTCGCAGATATTCCTCTCCACCTTTATCGTTTGCTCGTTAGTGCTCGTGTGCCTGATCATGCTCAGTGCGTTTATCACACTTGGCGTAAGTCTGATATTCTTCGACTATCAGGAGGGCGCATTTGCCGCCGCCGATCTCGGATACTTTTTTGCCTCGCTCGGCTTTGAGCTTCTGGTATTGCTCTTTATGTCAGCGCTTCTCTCGCTGCTCTGCACCTGCTCAAAGAACCTCGGCATAGCCATCGTGCTTTATCTCGCGTTTACCTTTGCTCTCACTCTTGTCGGCAGCTTCACTCAGGTCATCGGCGCCGTGGCGCAAACCTTCGTGGAAAGCGAGCTGCTTACGAAGGTTATAAATGTTATCGACAGACTTAACGTGGGTATGTCAACGAGCTATATCGGCACGGGCGACAGCTACTCGCTCTCCGACGTTCTCTATCTGACTCTCCCCGCGCTTTCGGGCATTGCCGCCTTTTTAGGTCTCGGTCTTGTAAGCTTCAACAAAAAGGATCTGAAATAACCATCAGTTAAACTAAAAAGGAGAGGCAGCGTAATGCGTGATGTTCTTAGCGTAGAAATCACGAAACATTTACCTACTCCCACAGTAGGGGCGAACTGTGTTCGCCCGCGGGAGACCGCAGGTCTCCCCTACAAACAAAAATAGTTCCGCAGGAAGCAAATAATAAAAATCCCCCCGTAAAACGGGGGGTATTTCAGTTTCGGGCATAGCCCTAATACTACAGGCTACGCACAAGTGCGTATTTTATTGGCCTGCCAGCCATGCATTTGTTACTTGCCTCCCGTAAACGGGCTCGCTCAAAATTTATCATATTTGTAGGGACAGGCGTCCTCGACTGTCCGAGCCTTCCCTTGTGAGGGAAGGGGGACCGCGGTAGCGGTGGATGAGTAGTCAATTTCTTTAGATTACTAACTCCTCATCCGGCGAGACACTCCGTTTCGCTTCGCCTTTGA
>JAFVRA010000115.1 GCA_017504545.1 Clostridia bacterium
ACACCTATTGCAAGTCCGATAAGAAGTGCAAAAAAGGTGATTATCATTGTGTTCTTAAGACCGTCTACAAGCCACTTCCACTTGCTATCGTCTATAAAGCACTCTATAAAATCATTTTTAAACTTAGTAAGAAACTCCATTATATTTCCTCTGCAGAGTAATTTTTAAACAACATTCACATCAAAACGGGGTTGCCGCGCGTCAGGCGCGGCAACCCAAATATTTTAAGCTCTATCAGTTAGCCTTGATGTACTTGGATACGATCTTGTCGATCGTGCCGTCCTTCTTGAGCTCGTCAAGAGCCTTGTTGATCTTGTCAAGAAGCTCGGTGTTTTCCTTAGCTATGCAGATAGCGTAATCTTCAACAGCGTACTCGTTGTCTCCCTCGAGAATGTGGATGCCGTCGTTAGCTGCTACAAAGGACTTAGCGGGCTCGTTATCGATGATAACCATATTTACCTTATCGGTTTTAAGAGCCTCAACTGCATCCGCACCGGTCTTGTAACGAACAACGCGGTCGGTAGTAATGGTGCCGTCCTCTTCAACGTCGCAGAAGCCCCATCCGCTGATGTCGCTGGAGGAGTAGATGTCGCCTGTGGTATCCTGCTGAACACCAACCTTAATATTTGCATCCTTGAGCGCTACGGGATCACCGTCAGCGTTGAACTCAAAAATATCGTCAAGAGAGGTGATGGAAGAGCCGTCCTTTACGATGATGACCTGAATACCGGTTGCATAGGTGTTAGAGAAGTTAACGCTCTGCTTGCGCTCCTCGGTAACCGTCATACCAGCCATACCCATATCGTACTTGCCTTCAACAACGCCGCCGATTATAGAACCGAACTCAACGTCCTCTATCTGAAGCTCCATACCGAGCTTGTCAGCGATAGCCTGTGCGATCTCAACGTCGATACCTACGAATTTGTCGCCCTCAACGTACTCATAAGGGGGGAAAGCAGCGTTGGTAGCCATAACGAGAACGTTGTCGTCCTTATTACAGGAAGCGAATCCGCAGCAAAGAGTGATGAGCATAAGAGATGCGATTATAAGAGAAATTATTTTTTTCATTTTATGCCTCCAAAGTTGAATTTGAAATTTGTATACCACATTATAGCGCATAAATATACAAATGTCAATACCTATTTTAAAACTTTTTTAAGATTTTTCAGTATTTTTATGCAAGATTTTATTCAAATATGCACCGGTATAGGATTTTTCATTCATCGCGACCTCATCGGGAGTTCCGGTGGCTATCACGGTGCCGCCCTTGTCTCCGCCCTCAGGGCCGAGATCGATGATATGGTCAGCCGTCTTGATAACGTCAAGGTTATGCTCTATGACGAGCAACGTATTGCCTGCATCACAGAGTCTCTGAAGCACTGTAATAAGCTTGGCGATATCGTCAGAATGAAGTCCCGTGGTAGGCTCGTCAAGTATATACAGAGTTTTTCCCGTTCCTCTTCTTGCAAGCTCGGTTGCAAGCTTGACTCTCTGAGCCTCGCCGCCCGAGAGGGTGGTCGAGGACTGTCCGATCTTGATATATCCAAGACCGACGTCGTAAATAGTCTGCAGCTTATTCTTTATCCTCGGAATTCCGTCAAAGAAGCCAAGGGCTTCCTCTACCGTCATCTCAAGGACGTCTGCGATATTCTTTCCCTTGTATTTGACCTCAAGCGTGTCGCGGTTATATCTGTGTCCGTGGCAGACGTCACAGGTAACGTAAACGTCGGGCAGGAAGTGCATCTCTATCTTCTTGACGCCATCTCCCTCGCACGCCTCACAACGACCGCCCTTGACGTTAAAGGAAAATCTTCCCGACTTATAGCCCTTTGCCTTAGCATCAGCGGTGCTTGCAAAGAGATCGCGAATATCACTGAAAAGTCCCGTGTAGGTTGCGGGATTTGAGCGTGGAGTTCTTCCTATGGGGCTCTGGTCTATCGCTATGACCTTATCGAGATTTTCAATGCCCTCTATACGCTTATATTTACCGCCCGAGCGGATAGCGTGATTAAGTTCTCTTGTCAGCACGGGGTTGATTATGCCGTTTACAAGCGAGGATTTACCCGATCCCGAGACTCCCGTGACGCACACGAAGCATCCGAGAGGTATATCCACGTTTATATGCTTGAGGTTATGCTCGTAAGCGCCTATCACCTTCAGATACGCACCGTTTCCCTGTCGTCTTTCCTTGGGAACGGGTATGCACTTTTTGCGGGCAAGATACGCGCCCGTGATAGACTTGGGGTTGTTCATGACCTCTTCGGGAGTTCCCGCGGCAACTATCTCACCGCCGTGTATTCCTGCACCGGGGCCAATATCAACTATATAATCCGAGGCAAGCATAGTCTCCTCATCGTGCTCAACGACGATGACCGTGTTGCCTATATCACGAAGCTTTTTGAGAGTGCTTATAAGCTTGGTATTGTCTCTCTGATGAAGTCCGATGCTCGGCTCATCAAGGATATACAAAACTCCCACGAGAGCTGAGCCTATCTGCGTAGCCAAGCGTATTCTCTGCGCTTCTCCACCCGAAAGAGTTCCGGATTTTCTTGAGAGCGTGAGGTATTCAAGTCCTACGCTTGAAAGGAAGCCGAGACGCGCCTTGATCTCCTTGATAATCTCCGCGGAGATTATCTTCTCGCTCTCGTCAAATTCAATACCGTTGACAAACTCAAGCGAATGCTCTACTGACATACGGCAGAAATCGTCTATATTTATGCCACCGACGGTTACTGCAAGATAGTTTGGAGAAAGACGCTTGCCCTGACATACAGGGCAAGGCGCTTCCTCAATAAACTGCTCGTAGTAGTCCTCTGCTCCCGACATTCCCATACGGTTCTCGATCATCTTGACGATGCCTTCAAAGCGAGTTCTCTGCTTGTGCTCAACACCGCCGAACCAACGCGAGATCTCGTACATCTCATCGCCCGAGCCGTAAAGAATAATATTATAAACCTCCTCCGAGAGCTGCTCTACGGGAGTATCAATATCAAATCCGAAGCGCTCGGCAACAGCCATAAAGAGCGGGCCGTTCCAGCTCTGCTCCTCAATAGTCTTAAAGCCGTTTACGGCAATAGCGCCCTCTCTGAGCGAGAGACGTCCGTCGGGGATAAGTCTGTCAACAGCTATTCTTCTCATCTCGCCAAGACCGTCGCAATGCGGACACGCGCCCTGAGGATTGTTAAAGGAGAACATTCTCGGCTCAAGCTCGCCAAACGAGATATTGTGCTTCTCGCAGGCATAGCTCTGGGAGAACTCAAGCTCGCGAGCTTCTCCCTCTCCTCTCGGCACGGTAACTATAAGCAGATGTCCGTCAGCAATGCGGAGAGCATTCTCAACAGAGTCTGAAAGTCGGGATCTGATGTCGTCCTTCATAACGAGTCTGTCAACTATTATCTCAATATCGTGCTTCTTGTTCTTATCAAGAGTTATCTCTTCCGAGAGATCGTATATGCTTCCGTCAACTCTCGCTCTGACGTATCCGCTCTTTTTAGCGCTTGCAAGCACCTTCTCGTGCATACCCTTCTGCGCTCTTACCACGGGCGCAAGCACCATAAAGCGCTCGCCCTCGTCAAGCTCAAGTATCTTTTCTATGATAGAATCCACCGACTGCTTTCGTATCTCCTTGCCGCATACGGGACAGTGCGGAATACCCACGCGCGCGTAAAGAAGTCTGAGGTAATCATATATCTCGGTTACAGTTCCTACCGTTGAGCGAGGGTTCTTTGAGGTAGTTTTCTGATCTATGGATATTGCGGGCGAGAGTCCCTCGATAAGATCCACGTCGGGCTTGTCCATCTGTCCGAGAAACATTCTCGCGTAAGAGGAGAGAGACTCAACGAAGCGTCTGTGTCCCTCCGCGTATATGGTATCAAAGGCAAGCGAGGATTTACCCGAGCCCGAAAGTCCCGTAAGAATAACCAGCTTGTCTCTCGGTATCTCAAGACTTATATTCTTGAGGTTATTTACCCTTGCTCCCTTGATAGTAATTGATCTTGCCATTATTTCACCTTATTTTTGATTTCTTAATTCTTTTATTCTGTCTCTGATATAAGCCGCCTGCTCGAATTCAAGCTTAGCGGCAGCCGCCTTCATCTGCTTACTGAGCTCCTCGATAAGACGCTCTCTCTCAAGGCGTGTAAGCTTCTTCTCACCCTTGCCTGATTTAGCAAGCGCGTTCTTTTCGCTCTTACCTATCTCGATAACGTCGCGTACCTCCTTGATGATGGTCTTGGGAATAATTCCGTGCTTCTCGTTATATTCCTTCTGTATCTTTCTTCTTCGGTTGGTCTCTGCAATAGCCCTCTCCATTGAGCCCGTGATACTGTCGGCGTACATTATTACCTTACCGTTAGCGTTTCTCGCCGCGCGTCCTACCGTCTGTATCAGACTGCGCTCAGCGCGAAGGAAGCCTTCCTTGTCGGCGTCAAGTATCGCAACGAGCGACACCTCGGGAATATCCAAGCCCTCGCGGAGCAGATTTATTCCCACAAGCACGTCAAACTCACCAAGCCTGAGGTCGCGGATTATCTCCATTCGCTCAAGCGTATCTATATTGAAGTGGATATATCTTACCTTGATGCCGTTCTTTTCGAGATATTCTGTAAGGTCCTCAGCCATCTTACGAGTAAGCGTAGTAACGAGAACGCGCTCGTTCTTCTCTACGCGCAGTCTTATCTCACCCATAAGATCGTCAACCTGACCTTCAACGTCTCTGACCTCTATTTCGGGGTCAACGAGGCCCGTAGGTCTGATAAGCTGCTCGGCAATAGCGTCCGAATGCTCACCCTCGTAGTCTCCCGGCGTTGCACTGACGAATACCGCTTGATTTATCTTTTCCTCGAACTCTTCAAAGAAGAGAGGACGGTTATCGTAAGCCGAAGGCAGACGGAAGCCGAAATCGACGAGATTTTTCTTTCTCGCCGTGTCACCGCCGCTCATACCGCGCACCTGCGGAAGAGTTACGTGCGACTCGTCAACGAGAAGCAGAAAATCCTCGGGGAAATAGTCGAGAAGCGTGTGCGGCGTAGAGCCTGCGGGTCTGCCTGCGAGAACTCTTGAATAGTTTTCTACGCCCGAGCAGAAGCCTACCTCGCGAAGCATCTCGAGATCGTACTTAACGCGCTCCTCTATTCTCTGCGCCTCTATAAGCTTGCCTTGCGAGCGGAAATATTCTCTTCTCTCCACCATTTCAAGCATTATTTCATTGAGCGCCTCTTCCTTCTTTTCGTCGGATACCGCATAGTGCGTAGCGGGATATATGGGCGCGTAGTTGAGCAGGCGAAGCACCTCGCCCGTAACTATATTTATCTCGCAGATCCTGTCTATCTCGTCTCCGAAGAACTCTACTCTTATAGCCTTGTCGCGCATATTTGCGGTTACTATATCCACCGTGTCGCCCTGAACTCTGAAGTTATCTCTTTCAAGCGAGAGATCGTTGCGGTTGTAGCTGATGGCGATAAGCTTTCTTATAAAATCGTTTCTGCTGATAGCCATTCCGGGACGCACCGCTAAAACGAGATCCTTATATTCAGCAGGATCTCCGAGCGTGTATATACAGGAAACGCTGGCAACTATGATAACGTCTCTGCGCTCAAAGAGTGCCGAGGTCGCGCTGTGGCGGAGCATATCTATCTCGTCGTTTACCATAGCGTCCTTTTCTATATACATATCCTTGCCGGGAATATACGCCTCGGGCTGATAGTAATCGTAGTAAGAAACGAAATACTCTACCGCGTTTTCGGGAAAGAACTCGCGGAATTCGGTACAAAGCTGAGCGGCAAGAGTCTTGTTGTGAGCAAGCACGAGAGTAGGTCTGTTGAGGTTTGCTATGATATTAGCCATAGTAAAGGTCTTGCCCGAGCCCGTAACTCCAAGCAAGGTCTGCATACGGTGTCCCGCCTTTATTCCCTCTGTCAGCTTTGCAATAGCTTCGGGCTGATCTCCCGTAGGCGCGTAGGGGGAATGTAAAATGAACCTATCCAAGAATGCTCACCTCTTTTCGCAAAAATAATACTTCAGAATAATTATAGCACAAAAGCACAAGCCTGTCAATTTTAGTTTTATAAAATATTATATCAAAAATAAATTATTTTATAAAAAGCTATTGATTTTTCCGATAATGTGTGATATAATGTACAGCGTTACGGAGGCATAGCTCAGCTGGTTAGAGTGCATGCTTGACATGCATGAGGTCACTGGTTCGATCCCAGTTGTCTCCACCAAAACAAAAACGGACGTCAACGACGTCCGTTTTTTGTTTTGGTAACGACTTTCTTGATCGAAGCAGCTCGCGCTAAGCGCGAATCTGGTTCGCATTCCCGCCGAAGAGCGCGTCAAGCTCGCTTGTAAGCGGCAAGGCGTGGAATATTGCAATTCTTTGCGGAACGCTAAGAATTGCAAATGCCGGTTGTCTCTCTTCTCTCTACCCCCTACCTCAACGACGTCCGTTTTTGTTTTAAACCCTCTCAGGCGTCCTCGCCGCCAGCTCTCCCAAAGGGCGAGCCTTTTAATTTATTCAGCCTCTTATATCATTATCTCTTTAATAAGTTTTTCGACATACCGCCCAGATATCACCGACGTCTTTTTTGTTTATCCAAATTGAAGACTATATCCGAAAATTGCGCTTTACATTTAAAGATAAGTGTGCTATAATATACTATGTATATCTTTGTGAACTTCAAAATCAGGGGGTGAGCGAATGTCCGTATATACTCTGCAGAGCCGTTGGGTGCTTGAGAGCAACCAACTTTATTATTACGGTCTTCGCAACGGTCAGAATATGTTCAAGAATTCTCTCCGCCTCTCAAAAAGAAGGCTTGAAATAGTCAAGCGGCTTCCCTGCGCTCTCTCTGAAAAAGAGATAAAAGCGCTCGGCAGGCTGATAGGCGCACAAGTTGTTCGCGAGTGCGATCTGCAAAAAGTTCCAACCTCGCTACAAGAAGCCTGCTTCTGCAAAAGCTGCGTCGCAAACGATTTCATCATTCCCGGGCTTGAATTTGACTCCGACGGGCTCTGCCCGATGTGCAGCTCACGAGATAAAACTAAAAACCTTCGCAGCATACTGCCGATAGTTGATAAGATTCCGCACGCCGACAATTCACAATTTGACGTTGCACTCTTTTACACGGGCGGCAAGGATTCTACCTTCTTGCTCTACTATCTCGCAAAGAAATGCGGTCTGAGGGTTCTTGCTATGACCTGGGACATGCCCTTCATGTCGGACTCAGCCAAGGCGAGCATTGAGAACGCCAAGCGCACGTTTGATAACGTGGAATTTATATCGCGCACGGTAGGCGACGAGGATATGCGGAAGATATATAAGCGGCTTTTTGAACTCAGCGACAACACCTGCGCGTGTCCTTCACTTGCTTACGTGCTCTTTTACCCCGAGCTCGTCGAGCGGCGCGTGCCCTACTTCGTTGCGGGAAACGAGCCCGTGCAGATGCGCGGACTTTATTACAACAGGATCGCGCCTAAAATAGCCTATACATTTGCCAACAACCGCCTGCTTAACGTCCTGATAAACGTAGGCAGAGTGATCACGCTACGTCCGCCGCTAAAGCCCGGACAGTTCCACACTCTTGCGACAATGAAGCAGCTTGCTTACGGAGATAATCCGATAAAAAAGCTTGCAGGCTATGAAAACGAGCTTGTCTCCAATATAGTCAAGGCGATACACGAGGTCCCGTCTTTGCTTCCACCCTTGAAGGAAGCGATCAGGCGCTCATCACGGAGCGGAAGCATACCTGCATTCGTACATATTGATTTCGACGATATTTGCTGTGGGTACGACTGGACCAAGATCAAGCAAACGCTTATCAACGAGTGCGGTTGGATCTCACCCGACGATTCCGCCAAGGCGCTCCATACAAGCTGTAAGATAGAGCGCTGCAAGGATCACTCGCAATTCTTGCGCTTTTACAACTGTAAAAGCAAGATGATCCCCTTCAGCGCGCTTGAAATATCTCTTGCAAGCTACGGCTCGCAAAGACCGCGCGAGGAATGGCTGTACGAAATGGAAAATCTTCTCGGCTTTTCGCTCACCCCACCAACTGAGTGCGCCCTCATGCGCGAATATATCGGTGAGTCGCTATGACAGGAGTTTATTATTTCACGGGCAGCGGCAACAGTCGGGAAATAGCCTTAAGGCTTGCCGAGGAGCTGGACGTAAGCGCGGTGGATATTACGCTTTCGCCAAAGATCGTTTCTGCCGATGACGTCGCAGTTCTCGTCTTCCCTATCTACTGTCAGAACATCCCCAAAAGAGTCAAGTCCTTTCTCAAGGAAAGCAGCGCCGACAATATAGCTCTGATAGCCACCTTCGGACGAATATCCTACGGCAACGTTATACGAGAGGCTCTCTCGTTTACGCGCTCTACGCTTATTGCGGCGGCGTGTGTGCCTATGCGACATTCATTCGTTGACGAACAGATAAGCTTTGACGTTTCCTTGCTTTCTCCACTGATAGAGCGCATACAAGCACCCTGCGCGGCAGGAGAGATACCGAATTCAAAAAAGGACGCCCTTGCGGATATATTCCCCGACATGCGAAGCAGGCTCGGAATGAAGATCTCACACCTGGACTCCTGCGTCTCCTGCGGAAAATGCGACTTCGAATGCCCGACGGGTGCAATACGTAACGGACGTATAGGAAGCTCCTGCATAAGATGCCAGAGATGCGTTCATATCTGTCCCGAGCACGCGCTCGAAGCCAAGCCGCGCTTCGTTTTAAAGAAATATCTTGACAAAAATCTCGGCAGAATCAACGAGCCGATCATTTATTTATAAAACTCATAAACACTTTAACTTTTTATCTCAAGAGGTCTATTTTGAAAAAGCTTTTGGTTTTCTTAAAGGATTACAAAAAAGAATCTGTACTTGCCCCGACCTTCAAGATGCTTGAAGCCATATTTGAGCTTCTCGTGCCTCTGGCGGTAACTGCTATAATCGACGAAGGCATCAATAAGGGCAACTCGTCTGTGGTATGGCGCGCCTGCGGCTTTATGCTGCTGCTTGGCGTGGTCGGTCTTATCAGCGCCCTCTGCGCGCAGTTCTTCGCGGCGCGCGCGGCTGTCGGATTTGCTACCAAGGTGCGCTCGGCACTCTTTTCAAAGATACAGAGCTTCAGCTACTCGGTAACAGACAAGCTCGGCACTTCCACGCTTATCACGAGACTGACGAGCGACATAAACTCCGCTCAGACGGGTGTAAATATGTTCTTGCGCCTCTTTATGCGCTCTCCTTTTATAGTTTTCGGAGCGATGATATGCGCTATGCTTATCGATTTTTGGCTCGGTCTTATCTTTGCGGGCGTTATCGTCATTCTTGCCGTTATAGTCTTCGGAATAATGCTTATAAACATCAAGCTTCACAAGAAGACTCAGGCGCGCCTTGACGGTGTAGTTTCAAAGGTTCGCGGCAACTACGGCGGCACGCGAGTAGTGAGAGCCTTCAACAAGGAGGACGAGGAAATAGAGGAGTTTGATAAGCGCATCGACTCGCTCAACAAGCTTCAGCTCTTCTCGGGCAAGATCTCAGCCCTTATGAATCCCCTTACCTACGCTATCATCAACCTTGCGGTCATTCTGCTTATCAGAAACGGCGCGCTTGAGGTTGAGGTAAACGGAATAACTCAGGGTGAGCTTATAGCGCTCTATAACTATATGTCTCAGATACTCGTTGAGCTTATCAAGCTCGCGAGCCTTATAATCACTCTCAACAAGGCGGCGGCAAGCGCGTCGAGAATATCTTCTATCCTTGACACCCCCTCGGATATTGATCACGAGGTAAGCAAGTCCTCGCTTGAGACTGACAAAACGGTGGTCTTTGAGAACGTAAGCTTCAGATATGACACCGAGGGTGAGGGCGAGGCGGCTCTCAAGGACATCAGCTTCACCGCCCGCCGCGGTGATACTATAGGAATCATCGGCGGCACGGGCTCGGGTAAATCTACACTTGCAAATCTTATCCCCGGATTCTATCACGCCACCGAAGGAAATATATTTATCAACGGCAAAAACGCTTCTCTGCTCTCTGCTGACGAGCTTGAAGCAAGCTTTGCGATAGTTCCGCAGAAAGCCACTCTCTTTTCGGGAAGCATCCGCTCAAATCTTCTCTGGGGCAATAAGAATGCCGACGAGGATGAGCTCTGGAATGCGCTTGAGCTTGCTTGCGCTAAGGATTTCGTAGAAGAAAAAGCGGGCAGACTTGACGAAGAGTTGCTTCAGGGTGGAAAGAATTTCTCGGGCGGTCAGCGTCAGCGCCTTACTATCGCGCGTGCGCTCGTCAGACGCCCCGAGATACTTATTCTCGACGACTCGGCGTCTGCTCTTGACTACGCTACCGAGTCTGCTCTCCGTAAAAACATAGCATCGCTTGATTACGATCCTACTGTTTTCATAGTCTCTCAGCGCGCTTCCTCAATAATGCACGCCGATCTTATCATCGTCCTTGAGGACGGCGAGGCGGTCGGTATGGGCAAGCACGAGGAGCTGCTTGAGACCTGCGAGGTATATCGCGAGATATACGACTCTCAGTTTTCAAAGGGAGGTGAGAGCAAATGAGCAAGATAAAAAATAAGGGCTCGCTCAAGGGTTCGGTCTCCACCTTCTTCAAGGTGCTCAAATACCTCAAAAAATACCGCTTCCACTTTATCGTTTCTCTCATCTTCACCGCAGTTTCGGTAGGACTTACACTCTACGTTCCGATACTCGTCGGTGATGCTATCGACCTTGCGGTAGGTGCGAGCAACGTAGATATGTCGGGAATTCTCGCTATTCTTCTCAAGATCGGAATAGCCGTAGGAATTACCGCGCTTCTGCAATGGCTGATCAACGTGCTCAACAACAGAATGGTTTACGGTATCGTCCGCAACGTGCGCCACGAGGCGTTCGCGCGTATTCAGAAGATGCCTGTATCCTTTATAGATTCTCATCGCTCGGGCGACGTGGTCAGCCGCCTTATTGCCGACTCCGATCAGTTCTCCGACGGACTTCTGATGGGCTTTTCGCAGTTCTGCAACGGCATTATGACTATAATAGGCACGCTGATATTTATGTTCTTTATCAGCCCTGCAGTAACTCTTATCGTCGTTTTCATTACTCCCCTTTCGCTCTTCGTTGCGGCGTTTATCGCAAAGAAGACCTACTCGATGTTCAAGCGCCAATCCGAGATAAGAAGCGAGCAGACCGCACTTATTGACGAGATGGTCGGTGAGCACAAGACCGTTGTTGCATTTGGATATCAGGACGACGCCGTCAAGACCTTTGACGAGATCAACGGCAGGCTCTCAAAGATATCGCTCAAGGCGATATTCTTCTCTTCCACCACGAACCCATCCACAAGATTTGTAAACAGTATAGTTTACGCCCTCGTGGCTCTTACGGGTGCGATGATCTGTATCGCGGGCGGATCTGCTATCTCACCCGGATCGCTGACGAGCTTCCTCTCGTACGCTACGCAATACACAAAGCCCTTCAACGAGATCTCGGGCGTCGTTACCGAGCTCCAGAACGCGCTCGCGTGCGCCAACAGAGTTTTCGAGCTTATCGAAAGCCCGATAGAATCTCCTGACGTAAAGCTTGAGGATGACAACGGCGACTCCACCGTGGAATTCAGAAACGTATCCTTCTCCTACTCTCCCGAAAAGCCGCTCATCAAGAGCTTCAGCTTCAAGGCTGAGGAGGGCAAGCATATCGCCATCGTAGGACCTACGGGCTGCGGTAAGACCACACTTATAAATCTGCTTATGCGCTTCTATGACGTAGACGGCGGTGCTATTCTGCTTGGCGGCAGAGATATCCGCGAGATACCCCGTGCCGAGCTTCGCGAGCACTATGGAATGGTGCTTCAGGACACATGGCTCTCTGACGGCACTATCAGAGACAACATCGCGTTCGCAAGACCTGATGCGACAGACGAGGAGATAGTAGCCGCGGCTAAGGCGGCACACGCGCACAGCTTCATAAAGAAGCTTCCTCGCGGATACAGCACGGTCATCGGAGAGGGCGGCGGCGCGCTCTCGCAGGGACAAAAGCAGCTTCTCTGCATTGCGAGAATAATGCTTACCGATCCCGAGATACTCATTCTCGACGAGGCTACGTCCTCAATAGACACGCGAACCGAGATACGAATCCAAAAGGCTTTCAAGAAGCTTATGGCAGGCAGAACGGCGTTTATCGTCGCTCACCGCCTCTCCACCATCAAGGGCTCTGACGTAATTCTCGTTATGAAGGACGGAAACGTTATCGAGCAAGGCACTCACGATGAGCTGCTCGAGCGCGGCGGATTCTACAATAAGCTTTACAACAGCCAATTCCCCGACGCTGACTAAATCTTAAATAACGGCATCGCCGAGAGTAACTGCTACAGTTTCTCTCGGCGATTTCTATAGATATAAGATATTGGCGCATAAACCAACGGTTGACAAAAACTTTCCTCTCTCTGATTGACAATAGCCCGAAAGTATGCTATACTAACAGCGTAACAAGCTCACAAATTCAACCAAAGGAGGCGATTACTATGATGAACGCTTATATTTATCGGATCGTCTTCTTGTTGCTTGCGCATCGCTGAACGCAAGGTTTATATAGCTTTTGGAGCACATCCGATTCGGGTGTGCTTTTTGTTTTTTCGCAAAAAGCCCTCGAAGATGACCGCAATTACGACACTTTTGAAAAATGAAAGAGGGGATGCCCATGAAGAGATTAAAAAACAAAATATTATCTATGGAGCCTAACACGACCACATACAAGGCAATGTATGAGGGCAGTATGACTATCGTTGATCCATCACATCCAACTATGGAGCCTTATGTCGATTACAGCTCAACCTATTATAACGAAAACATTGGATTCGATATTTCCACCACACACAAGCTGGCACAGGATAAGCCAACAGTGCTGATCACTATTCCCTGCACCACGCTCGGGATCGATATTCCCGACAAATCCACCGAGAGTGCAGAAGCCGACTATTGTCTCCGCGCTTTCAAGAAATACGTTGATGAGCTAAATGCTGAACTCTATAACCGTAGCCGTCCCGATAACGAAAACGGCAAGTATTATATGTGTACGCCGGGAGGAGAGATCATAAAAAGAAACACAGCGTATTTTGCACTGTGTCCGCAAAAGGATTATACAAACGGTTCGGGGTCAACCGTCTATCTGTTGAGTGACGGAATATCGCGCCCGCTGTTGATGTGTCTATGCATTCGCATTCAAGTTCAGCTTCCCAAAAAGAAGATCAGAAAAACAGTACAGATGCTTTGCCGTGATCTTCCCGATGCGGTTGACCGCTTTGTCTTGGATTTCGATCTTGAGGGATTGAGAAAAGCAATCGAGCTTGCCCAAAAGCAATCGGTAATCAGAGAATGGCTAAAAAGTAGCGGCTATTGCGCTTTTGTAGCAAACGGCAGCATCTTGCCACGCGCCAAAGGAACAGATCTGCCGATGCTCGATGCTATTCCGTTCAAATCTACTCCCGAAGATGAGATCGAGATTTGTGGTGTTCGCGGAATGGGAATCAAGAAGGGTGTTAGCGTCATCACAGGTGGTGGTTATTCGGGCAAATCCACCTTACTTGACGCGATTTCGGCAGGGATCTATGATCACTCGCTCGGCGACGGACGCGAGCTGTGCATTACCGACGAAAGCGCGGTTACCATATCCGCAGAGGACGGACGAAGCGTAAAGCACGTCAATATCTCTCCGTTTATTAAATGGTTGCCGGGCGGTGACACAAGCGATTTCTCCACCGATCACGCCTCGGGCTCGACCTCGCAAGCGGCGAATATTATGGAGGCGGTGGATTGCGGGGCAAGACTGTTGCTGATTGACGAGGACAGAAGCGCCACCAACTTTATGATCCGTGACCGTATGATGAAGGAGCTTATCGAAAAGGAGCCGATCACGCCATTTACCGACCGAGTCAACGAGCTTCACAAATCGCACGGCGTTTCCACCATTCTCGTTATAGGTGGCAGCGGTGAATATCTTTCGGTCGCAGATAAGATCTATATGATGGAGGATTATCTGATCCACGACGTAACCGAGCGAGCCAAGAGTATTTGTGTTTCCCATAACGTCAAGACCGAACTCCCGCCGCCTGCAAATTGGCAGCAATGCAGAACTCTTTATTCCGATCGCTTTTCCTCCTATCCCGAAAATAGCGGCACGGAAAGACTTAAGGTTTCGGACATGGGATTTATCATTATCGGTGACGAGAAGATCGACGTGCGCGGACTTCACGATATTGTTTCTCCCCGTCAGCTTGATACACTTGGCTTTATGCTGCGTTATTTGGAGGCAACCAATAACGACAGAAAGATAGATATCGAAAGGAAAATCGAGGATCTGTATGCGAGGATCTATGAGGAAGGCATTGATTTCCTCTATTCTTCATTCTTCACAACCTGTGAAAGATTCCTTGATCTGCCTCGCAAGCAGGAGCTGATGGCACTTATCAACCGTATGCGAAAGATCAATATGATAAAGTGCGGTGGTGTAGTATGAGTATGCCGATGTATCAAATAATGATTGCGGATAAGATCAAGGCATACCGCAACGAAAACAATCTGTCGCTAAAGGAATTCGGCAAGCTGATCGGCGTGTCTGCGCAAGCGGTATGCAAGTGGGAGCAAAACATCTGCTATCCAGATATTATCTTTCTGCCACATCTTGCTCGGATCTTGGAATGTAGAGTAGATGATTTTTTTGAAGCTTTATAAACCCAATACAGAAAGAACACGAGAAGGATTTTCATCTCTTCTCGTGTTTTTCTTTACGCTGCGTCGGTAGATGCATTTTTATTCGTTGTCTCTTCCGTTCTTCCATTTCCAGTAGTCAAAATGCGCTCGGCAGTAGCGGTTGAACTGACGGTCTCCGTAGCTTATGCCGCAATACTCTCCCTCTCTCAGCGCATTATTGAAATACGGAAGAGATGGCGATGTCTCGGGCATTATATCGCTCTCGATCTCGCGCCAGACGTACTGCGCGTCGCTGACGTATATCTGCGTCGGAAATGAGCGCTCTACCTGTATCATTCCGACGTATTTTATATCCGCAGAGTAGCAATCGTCAGAGGCGATACCGCCCTCTGCGCCGTCGTATTTAACTAATACGTGACACTTGCAGGGCTCGGTCGGCTCACTTCCCTTTACAAAATATCCGCTCTCTGTCCTGTCTCCCCGCGCGTCTCTCTTACACGCCTCGGTAACCAGCCCTCCCGAATCCTTGCAATATTCGTAAATCCCTACCTCGTCGGACTCGGCAAAGCGCTCGGGGGCTCCGCTTGCAAGATAGCGAGTATGCAAAAGAGTCATCACCTCGTCCCAGATCTCAATGCAGATATTTCCCGTCGAGCCCGAAAGCTCCTTCGGGTACTCGTAGCCGTACCACACGCCGCCTATGAAATATGGCGTATAGCCTATATACCATCTGTCGTAGTTCTTCTGAGTCGTACCCGTCTTTCCCGCGCAATCTACTTGCTTTTTCAGGGTTATTCCCGTCGCAGTGCCGCTCTTTACCACATTCTGAAGTATCTTAGTCATTATCACCGCGTTCTCCTCGCTGATGACCGCCTCGCCCTTGTAGTTGTTTTCAAGAACGATATTTCCAAGCTCGTCGGTCACCTTATAATAGCTTCGGCTGTGATTGTAGATGCCTTGGTTTACGAATATCGAATACGCGGCGCTTATTTCGCGCACGCTGACGCCATAGTTGAACTGACCGAGCGCGAGCGCGGCGTAGTCAATATCGCTTATCACTCGTCCGTCGGATAGCTCCTTCCTTTCGATCAGACTCGTCATAGAAAGCTTATCATGCAGAAAATCAAATGAATTTTGAAGTCCGAGATCCTCAAGCACCCTGACGGTGACGGTGTTTACCGAATGCTCAAGCGCGTAATTTACGTTTGTAAGACCTCGGTAAACTCCGTTTGCATTCTTAGGCCACGCTTGCGGCGTTTGCCCTGTTCCGAAGTTCACGGGAACGTCATCGTAGACGGTCGCCCAATTTATAATTCCCTCTTCAAGCGCGGGGGCATATACAGAGAGCGGCTTGATAACAGATCCTGCTGGTCGAAGAGTTCCCGTCGCAAAATTCTGAAGTCTGTTGGCTTTCTTCTCTCCGATCGCCCCCGCAACGCCGAGAATATCTCCGCTATATGGGTCAATTATTATCATCGCCGATTGCGGCTTCTCGCCCTCTCCCTCGGGATAAAAATTGCTTTCCTTTGAGTAATAGCTCTCAAGCAAGGTCTGCACGCCGTGATCCATCGCAGTATATATCTTGAGTCCGCCTCTGTAAAGAAGCATATTAGCCATCGCGCGACTGTAGCCGTACTGCTCCTCAAGGTCTGCTATAACGTCGTCTATCACCATGTCGACGTACCAGAGATTTACCTTTGCGCTTCCTTCTGAGTTTATATTAAGCACTATCTCCTCTGCGAGCGCCGCCTCGTATTCCTCACTACTTATAAAGCCCTGAGCCTGCATCTGAGAAAGTATCAGCTCGGCGCGCGCCCGGTTGTTTTGCGGATTTCTCCTTGGGTCGTAATATGAAGGGTTGTTGGTTATAGCGGCGATAGAGGCGCACTCAAGCAAGGAAAGCTCCCCGACACTCTTTGAAAAATAGTAATCTGCCGCCGCGCCAACGCCGTAACAGCCGTTTGAAAAGTTTATGATGTTCAGATAGTTCTGAAGTATCTCGGTCTTGCTCATCTTAGTCTCAAGATCAAGCGCCCACATTATCTCCTGAAGCTTGCGCTCAAGTGAATATTCGTCGCGCTCGGTAACGTTCTTGATAAGCTGTTGTGTTATAGTCGAGCCGCCGAATTCGTCGTCAAATCGGAAAATATAATTAAGAGCCGCGCCCGCACTCCTTTTCCAATCCACGCCCTTGTGCGAGAAAAAGCGCTTATCCTCAATGCTTACGAATGCGTTGATAAGATCTTGTGGGAGCTCGTCATAATCCACGGGCAAGCTTCTGTAGCCGCCGTAAAGCTCTTGCGAGGTAAGCTCGGTAGCGATCCCTGCTTTTCTGTCGCTCTCGCTCTTATAGTAATATATCTTTGAGGCGGTATTGCTGCTGAGCAGCTCAAAAAGCGTCTCGTCGATCTCGCTCTCGGTTACTGACGCCGCGTAGATGCTGAAAGAAAGACCGCCGATAAGTGCCAACACCAAAAGCGTAAGAATCAACACGAGGATCACGTTTCTTATTCTCACCGCCAAGGTTTTGTTTTTAGCTTTCATAAAAAAACTCCGATCAGTTACGTACTTCAGGGTTATTTTTTCCTTAAAATACGTAATATAATCGGAGTTTTTATTTTTTGAAGCGGCATTTTATCTTGCAACCACGTTATCCGAGCCGAGCAAAGCTACAAGCTCGCGATATACGTAGTCCGAAAGATCTACGCCTCGCTCATACGGCAAATATTCCTTCTTTGAGGTGTCGTAGAAGATAACCTTCACGTTGCCCTCAAAGATATTGACGATGCTCTTTGCCTTAAGATATAACCTTGAGGAAAGGTCGGGAACTCGCAAATAGAGCTTAGTTGCGCCCTTTGGGGAAGCGGTGGCGGTGTTATTCCTCTGAGTGCTCTCACAGTTATTCTTAGGCGTCGGTGCTACCTGAGCGCTCTGCTCTTGCTTTGGAGCACTGCCCGTTACGTTAGTATAGCTTGCATTCTCGATAAGCTCGAAAACACGGTTAAGAAGTATCTTCGGATCCTCGTCCTCGCGAAGAGAGAGCGTTCCCTCAACGCAAAGAGCGCTGTCCTCCTTTATCTTGCCGTTGTTCTTCTCGTACTGTGTCGGGAAAGCAAGGCACTCTATCTCGCCGTATTTGTCCTCGAGCGAGAAGAACGCCATTTTTTCGTTCTTTCTCGTGGTCTTTACGGTAACGGAGGTAACTATTCCCGTAACTCGCACCACCTCTTTATCCTTTGCCTGCTCAAGATCAAGCAGCTCGGATATCTTTCGAGTATTCAGCGAATCAACGTGCAAGGAATAGCTGTCAAGCAGGTTACCCGAGAAGCACATTCCCGCAACCTCCTTCTCCATTCGGAGTTTTTCCTTGGCGCTTACCTCGGGTAAGGCGGGATAGCTGAAGGTCGGGCTTACGTTCTCGGTCACTACGAGGGTTGAAAACATATCAAGCTGACCTGAGAGATTATTTCTGTTCTTCTGCTGCTCGGTCTCAATGATAGCCTCGTAGGATGCAAGAAGTCTGCTTCTATAAACGCCGAAGCTGTCAAACGCGCCGACCTTGATAAGAGACTCTACCATTCGTTTGTTCAGATCGTATTTGGACATACGCGAGACGAAATCCTCAAAGCTGCGGAAATCTCCGCCGCTCGCTCTCTCGCGAAGGATGTTTTCAATAAACTGCTGACCTACGTTTTTAAGCGCCAAAAGTCCGAAAACTATATTACTTCCACTCGGATGGAAGAAGAGTCTGCTCTGATTTATATCGGGGGGCAGGACCTTTATCTTGTACTTTGAGCACTCACCGATATATTCGGCAAGCTTTGTCATATTGCCAAGCACCGAGGTTATCAGCGCCGACATATATTCACACGGATAATGCGCCTTGAGATACGCCGTCCTGTAGGATATTAGCGCATACGCGGCGGCGTGGCTCTTATTGAAGGCGTAGTTTGCAAAGGACGCCATATCGTCAAAGAGCTTCTCTGCTACCTCTCGCTCTATCCCGTTTGCTATCGCTCCGCCTATGAAGCTGTCCTTCTCGGACTTCAGCACGTCGCCCTTTTTCTTGGAGATAGAGCGCCTTACCACGTCTGCGTGTCCGTAGGTGTATCCTGCGATCACGCGGAATATGCTCATTACCTGCTCCTGATAAACGATACACCCGTAGGTAGAGCGAAGTATCGGCTCAAGAAGCGGATGCGCGTAGCTTACCTTAGACGCGTTGTGCCTTGCCTCTATATACTGAGGGATAGAGTCCATCGGTCCCGGTCTGTAAAGTGCAATGGCTGCGATAACGTCCTCAAATCTGTCGGGAGCAAGCTCGCCGAGCATCTGTCTCATTCCGCCCGACTCAAGCTGAAATACGCCCTGAGTGTTTCCGTCCGAGATGAGCTTATAGGTCGCCGCATCGTCAAGCGGGATCGCGTTGATATCAAAATCAGGCTCTCTTTCGCACACCGACTTGCAGGCGTCGTCTATTATGGTTAGATACCTGAGCGCAAGGAAGTCGAACTTGAGAAGTCCAAGCTGTGCTACGGTATCCATATCAAACTGCGTTACTATCGCACCGTTGCTCGTGGCAAGCGGCAGATATTCGGTTATCGGCTTGTCGCTGACTACTATTCCCGCCGCGTGTATGGTGATATTTCTCGGCATACCCTCAAGCGCGAGCGCCGTGTCGATAAGCCGCTTTATCTGTGCTGAGCTTTCGTAAAGGCTCCTCAGCTCAGGGAGCGCCATAGCGTCTTCAAGCGTGATAGACGGGTCTCTCGGCACAGCCTTTGCGACCACGTCAACGTCGGAATATGACATTCCCATAACTCTGCCCACGTCGCGAATGGCAGCCTTTGCGCCAAGCGTACCGAAGGCTATGATCTGAGAGACGTGATCAGAGCCGTACTTATCAAACATATAGCTGATGACCTCGTCGCGTCGGTTATAGCAGAAATCCACGTCGATATCGGGCATACTGACTCGCTCGGGGTTAAGGAAACGCTCAAAGAGCAGATCAAATCTTATGGGATCTATATCGGTAATGCCTATAAGATACGCCACAAGGCTACCCGCGCCCGAGCCTCTTCCGGGGCCTACGGGGATAGAATTTCGATGGGCAAAATTAACGTAATCCCAAACTATCAGAAAATAGTCGGAATATCCCATACTGTCAATAACGCCAAGCTCGTAATCTATTCTGTCAAGATAGGTCTGCTCGTCGCCGTTATATACGATGCTTCTGTCCCCGACTCTCCTTGAGAGCCCTTCAAAAGTTAACTCGCGCAGATAATCCGCGGCGCTTCGCGCCTTTGGTGTCGGAAACTTAGGGATCTTGTAATCGCCAAAGGAAAATTCAAGATTACAGCGCTCTGCGATCCTTTCGGTGTTCTCAATAGCGTCCTTGTATTTACCGAAAAGCATTCGCATCTCGTCGGTGTTTTTATAATAAAACTCGTCTGTTTCAAAGCCTACGGGTCTACCGTCAAGAATTGAGGTATTAGTCTGGATGCACATAAGCACCGCCTGCTTCTCGGCATCCTCGCGGCGCAGATAGTGGCAGTCGTTCGTAGCAACTAAAGGCAGTCCGCACTCGTCGGCAAGGCGCACGAGATCCGGAAGTATCTGATGCTGATCCTGAAGTCCGTGATCCTGAAGCTCAATATAGAAATTATCCTCGCCGAATATCTCGGCAAGCTCCTTTGCGGAAGATACCGCTTCTGCATACTCTCCCTTAAGAAGCGACGAGGGAACTCTTCCGGCAAGACACGCCGAGAGCGCGATAAGTCCGTCCGAGTGGTCTCGCAAAAGCTCCATATCCACTCTCGGCCTTGAGTAAAAGCCTTCGGTATAGCCCTTAGAGACCATATACATAAGGTTTTTATATCCAATTTCGTTTTTGCAAAGAAGCACGAGATGGTTGTACTTTGAAGCGTCCTTATTAAGCCCTCTCTCAAAGCGAGAGCCCGAAGCTACGTAAACCTCACAGCCTATGATAGGCTTTATACCGTTCTTCTTGCATTCGTTATAAAATGCGATCACGCCGTACATACAGCCGTGGTCGGTTATCGCAACGGAGGTGTGTCCGCACTCGAGCGCACGAGCGGGAATATCCTTTATACGACAAGCGCCGTCAAGCAGACTGTATTCACTGTGAAGATGCAGATGCACAAATCCCGACATTCCCTTTTTCTCCTTTCACGATAGTATTTTTATTCTTAAGGCTAAGCATCCGTGCCGCCGTCTTCACGGTCAGCGCTCTTATCCTCGCGTCTGAAGCTCGCAAACAGTCCAAATCCGATCGCTCCCGTTACTATAACTATCGCAAGGGAAATAGCGACCCTTCCGAAAAGCTCTCTACTCTCGGCTTCTTCCTCCGGGTTTCTTATTTTATCACGCTCAAGCGAGATAAGATTATCAAGCTGCTCGGATGTATAAATGTTACTCATACCGCAAATATCGTACAACCACAGACTACATTCACTGCTTGCTCCGTCGAGAGAGCGCACAGATATTCTTATGCTCTCGGTAATGTTCTTGACAACGTATTGCGAAATATCGATAACCACCTCAGTCTCCTGATTTCCGTTTACCACAGCAGACGCCTCCGCCCTGCTCTCGCCGCTTCCAAAGGTAAATTTTACCTCGTAAAGAGAATTCTCACAAGCGTCGCTCAGATGAAATCTCAGGCGCATATACGGAGTGTAGATCATGTTCTCGGGATAACTGTAGATATACAGTATCTCGCTCGATCTGTAAGTACCGTCAAGCGCAAGATCCGCACGAAGCGATTTTTCGCTATCACCTCTGTAGTCTATTTTGAGATTAGTGCATCCCTCGCCCTGATACCAGCGCTCAATGAGGTTTGAGTTAAGAAAATCGAAGTAGGCAAAGCTTCCAGCAAATTTTCTTTCCGAATTTATCTCGACGGAAGAATCGTAAATATACCGCACGCCGTAAGCGGCTATAACGCTTGCGCTTACTATCTCGCTCCAGGAGCTTCTGCCGAAGAATTTGGTGAGATTCTTAGTGACCTCAAGTCCCTCGGATGTGTCGATATACTTCATTATATATGAAACGTCCTCAATAAGTCTTTCTTTGCTCTCGGTAAGGTCAAGAGCGAAGAAGGATACGGTGCTGTCTGCAAGAAGTGTGTAATAGGAATAGGCGTAAGCCGCAGCGAGAGCGTTTCCACTAACGTTTTTCGGAGGCGACCACACGAATATGTATTTCTTTGGGCAGCTACGGTATTCCTCGTCTATATCCGAGAGATAGGTCGAAAACTCCTTCTGCGCGCCCGCGTAGAAAAGTCCGTCGGGGTTTGCGTAATTGACGTTTATGCCGTCTCTGAGATTATCGTTGGTAATACCGAGAGGTGTCTCGGAGGTATCCATCAGGAAAGAGCAGTTTATACCACCCTGGATACTGTTATCAAAATAAGCAAGGAGCGCCTCAACGGTCGTTTTGAAAAGATTTTTTTCGCCGTCCTCGCTCTTTTGCGCAAAGCCCTCACCCGTAAACGGAATAGCTATCTCCATAGAGGGATCCACCGTTCTTGCGGCATTTGCCACTACGACGGCATACGCGGCGCATCTGTCCACGTATTCCTCAAAGGAGTCGGTGAGAATATAATTGAAGTGTTCGGGATCGTCCCAGCCCTTGCCTATAATAAAGCCCGAAATATGTCCCTCCTCACCGCTGTATCTCTCAGTAAGGAAGGTGATAGCGGCGTGTATCTTTTCGACCGTATCGGTGTCATAAATATCTGGCATAAGGTACTTTGCGCCAAACTCTCCCTCGAGATCGGCGTCACCCTGAGGTCTCTTGAGAAGTCGCAGATATATTCTCGTGTCTGAAAGGCTCATCGAGCGCACCGCTATATCAAGCTTGTCTATAATTGCCTTATTGAAGAAAAACTGCTCTCCGTCAACGCCCATGAAGAGACTACTGCTTGAGCTATCCGAGAAGATAGAGTCCCAATAGAGCGGAATTATACTGCTTCCCGCCTGAATATCGGTTGAGACCGAGCTGTATTCGGATGCAAGCCCCTTGTAGTATTTCTTATTGTTGGAGGCTACAAATTCGGATGACACCTCAGGGTACTGCGCCTCCGTGGTAAGCGTGTATTCGCCATCGGGCGAGCGCAGGAATATCGCGTATCGCGAGTATCTGTCTATAATACGGTTTGCCTTAAAGGAAAACTCAAACTTAATGGAAACAGGGGCTTCGGCAAGGCACCTGCTGTCCCCGCTTTCAACTATTTCGTATTCAGATGCTCCGGGAGGAACTGCGTAAACCGCGATGGTAGAGTCACTTCTATCTGCAAAGACCTCGCTCTGAAGCGTTCCGCTCAGCTTGACACGTTTAGCCTCCGTGTCGTAGGTGCAGTTGTAGGATGCTATATCAAGTACGCTCTCTTGTGCCGCTTCTTGATCCTCGGCGATCTCCGTGCCATCGGACTTTTCCGAAGCAACAGCATCATCAAGCGTCTCGCTCTCTGCCGCTACGGGCAAGGAGAACACAGACAGAAAGACAGCGATCAGCAAAAAGAGAGATATATATCTTTTCATTTATCTTTTCTCCTTTCCGCAATGTTATCGGCAAATAAACTTCACCAATGTATATTATATCACAAATCATTTATAAATGGAAGTAGGAAATTAAAATATTTATGTTTAAAATAAAAAAGCAGGTCGTTTGACCTGAAGTAATCTCTAAAATTTATTTAAAATCGGGCGATTCGTGAATCGCCCCTGCTGAGTTCTAAAGACACGTACAAATTCAGAACACCAAGGCAAACGTTTGCAAAGCAAACTTTACGTTGAACGAAGTGAAACAGGGATTACGAACCCCCGTTAGCGCTTTTATTTGTGCGAACCGATATGCAGCGATCGCGCTAACTTGAGAGTAAATTTCGCTTTGCGAAATTTCTCAAAAAAATTCTTAATATGCGAGATAAGCTTTAAAACGGCAGGGTAAACGTTTGCAAAGCAAACTTTACGTTGAACGAAGTGAAACAGGGATTACGAACCCCC
>JAFVRA010000116.1 GCA_017504545.1 Clostridia bacterium
CCTCAATGCTTTATCTGTACGCGCATAGGATGTCCTTAAATCTCCTGTGTCAAGCTTTTAGACTATGGCAAGCAGAATGCAAGTCTATTGCCAAAGCACTCACAGAAGCGATTTATGGATAGCTATATCAAGCCCACCTATAGCTACGTCTTTTTTATGTCTTCATTTATTTTAGCGCATGAATATGCGAATAAAGAGAAAAGCTGATGATCATTTAAGACCACCAGCTTATTTTATTGATATTTTGTGCTATCAGAACGCGACCTAGATATTAGAACATGTCATATCCAAATACATCAACATTTGAATAATAGTTATTGATTACTTCTTCAATAGTAAACTTCTTTTTGAGCAGCAGAGTTGCAGTCAGCAGACTCATATGGTCGAAGCAATACTTGATTAGATTTTCTATCAGTTCTTTCCTAAAGGCTTTGTCTTCATGATGTCTGAATGGATTGGACGTAAAAGCCTCAAGAAATTCATTGAACTTATCCCCATATATTATATTTCCATGCTGACAATTGAGCTTATAGAAAAACATAAATAAATCATGTAGTCCTGTATCACTCATAGTTTCAAGTTCTTTAATTAATGTTTCAGTTGTCTTATTGACAACCTTTGCCGGAGCATTTTCATTAGTCTTTTCTTTAATTTCCATAAGAATTCTTCTTTCTATCTCTAAATTTATTTATAACGACAACAGAGGACAAAATATTGCCGTTCGTATAATTTAGCAGATATTAAGAATTAGCTTTAGGCAAAAGCACTTCAATAGCAATTCGTGTTCCGAGACGAAATGCATAGACGAAGATCTCACGCTCGTTAATGTCAGTCAGCTCGTCATAGCAGTCATTGAACTTCTCGAAAATCTCCTTTTGCTTGTCCGTTAGCATTTCATTCAAAGTACTATGATGGTCGGCGATATAGCCCATAAGCTCTTTTACTTCCTTGTCCTTACTTCTGCATTCAGTGTTAGGACATACGTTGCCATAGAATAGCTCTTCAAGTATTGATCTCATAATTATCCTCCTCGGTAGTTATAGGATAATTATATCGTGAAAACTTGTGTTTGCGAATAGGGAAAGAGGATTGTTTGCGGAAAGGTTGCAAAAGGTCGCATTTTATGATATAATATAAGAAGGGTGTTGTATTTAAATTGAAGGGACTAGTGATAATGAAAGGTAGGTGATTGATGTTGTCATCAAAAATTTTCGGTAAGATTTTAGAAAGAAATATTGAGCAGTTTGTTGGACATTTTTCGGATGATAGTAGTGTTATTTACAAAGACGAAAAAAACAAACTTATACATCCAGGTGAATACGGAAAATATAGAGAAGAGTCATGTAAGCAATTATTGCGTTTGATGTTAAATAGAAATTGGAGTTTGTCAGATGGCTTTGTTATCACTGCGGATGATCGAATTACGACCCAATGTGATATAATTATTTACAACTCATTAGTATCTCCATTAATAGCCGACGACATTTCAAGAATGTTTCCGTCAGAAGAGGTTAGAGCGATAATAGAAATAAAGTCTAACTTATCAAAAGAAGAATATAAAAAAGCTCTCAAAAAAATGGCAGAAAACAAAAAAATAATTTTAGACGGAAGAAAAGGTGAAGCGATACGCAAAAACGGAACGCAGGCTAGACATCATGATACGATTGGTTCTTTTTTGATTTGCAACAAACTTAATTTTGATTGTAGTCAGCTTGACAATGAAGAAATATATGGCGATATTGATAGAAAATATTGGCATAATGGGGTATTAAGCATAGAAAACGGAGTCTTTGCCTATTTGCTTGAATTTGATAAATTCCCTACATATGTGGTGGAAGAATTATGTACCAGCGGGATGAATACAGATATTCATCCTTCGTGGGAATATCCATTCTTTTGCTGTGGCGAGGAAAGGGTGTGTACTCGCGAAAATTTTTGTCCAATAGATGAAGCAGATAAATATAGGCATATAAAGAAATTTTTGATGGATGTTTGTATTTGTTGCAACGAAGTTTGGAAATATGAGTATGAGCCTATTAGATATTTAGGAATGGATATAAGTCTATTTACGAATTATAATATTGAAAACGAATTATAAAACGCAATCAGAATTAGGGTGTTACACAAATTGCATATCAAACTGTGTAACACCCTTGAAAAGTTATGTAACAGACAAGCAAAAGAGCATTGAAAACCTTCAAGTTTTCGGTGCTTTTTTGACACTTAGATTTCTTCAATCTTATCCTTGATAATCTCCATTCCATGCTTTGACACCGCAATATAATACCTTTCCGTGACCTTACTACTCGCATGTCCCATTTGGTTGCAAAGTAAGTGAGAGGGCATATTTTGTTCCGCAAGGCGAGTGCCGTAGGTATGGCGGAGATAGTGATATTTAAAATCAATCCCTAATGTTTCTTTGATCTTTCGGGAATGATATTTCATAGAATTGACGGTTTGAATCTTTCCATTCGGCAATGAATTAACGAGGTGCAGGGAAGAGATAGGTTTTCCATTGGTGTCTGTAATCATAGTTTGATTCTGTTTTCTAATATGAGCTATCGTAATAGCCGCCTCGTCACTTGCTTCTTTTGCCTTAAGCAGATACGCTTTGAGCTTGGAGTTCATATACAAAGTGCGTCTAGCATTTCTAGTCTTAAGAGGGGACAAAGTTATAAGCCCTTCCTGATACTGCATTTGTTGCTCGATATGAATGCAATCGTTATCGAAGTCTATATTGCTCCACATTAGTCCATAACACTCATTAATACGTAAGCCGCAATACCGTCCAAGAAGATAAGCCGTCTCAGCGTTCGTGCCTTTGAAGTATTTATCGAGAGCATCCGTATCCTCAACGCTGAATGATACGATCTCATCGTCCTCGTCGATCTTCCTCTTGGGCATATGAAATTTTGTATTCTTGTTCACGCAAAGTGTATTATACGTGTCCACATCAAGATAGTTTCTCGAATAAGCCTGTCCGAATATGAGATAGAACATCTTTAGAAAAGACTCAACGTACGAATAAGCTCGCCCCTCTTCATAATAAAGCATACTGAGGTAGTCATTTACTTCTGAAACGCTTATATCGTCCACATATCGCTTGCCGAACTTCTTTGAGATATGGTTCTTCCATAAGCTATCCTGTTTGCGCGTTGTACCGAAAGCTTTGCCACATCGACCGTTATCACAGTACTCGGCATATACTTCCGCTACGGTCATTCTTTTCTTTGCTGACTTTGGTTGTTGCAACAATTCCGCTTGAGTCTGGATGATGACGGCATCTCTTGCCTTTATGGCGGCTTTCTTGGTCTTTAATGGATTTCCATTCTCGTCCTTGGTGCGCTTTATGTCCTTCTGCTTGCCATCCAGCATAAAGGTATACCGAAAGCCCCACATGCCGTTTGGAAGCTGATACACGCCCGATGATGTTTTTGACATAATGTCCTCCTTAGATGGAATTTTTATGGAAGCTTCCACTTTTTATAGCTTTCATTGGAATATACAAAAGTTCCAAAGTCCAAGCACCTCAAGGCTTTCTCTCCTGAAGCACACGAGAAGCTACCGCGACGAAGCTCGTCACGGTAAGGCATTCCAGGGCCTGCTCGAGAGATACTTCGGCTAATACTTAAAGATAATAAATACAATCAGAGGGCAGATTTCGGTCTGCCCTCTTTATATATTGAAGCATTCGTCAGATAAGCGAATGCTTTATTTTTATTTACTCACCTCAATATCTTATTAAGCTTTGCGAGTGCCTCGTCATACTCGTCGAAGCTGATGACGTAGTCGCAGAGGGCGGCGTTTTTATCCACGTACTCAAGAGCGACGAGGCGGTTGACCTTATCCTCGACCGTGGAGTTCTTGCGGATTATGTTAGCCATAAGCGCGCGCTTCTCACGCTTTATATAAATTGTAGTAACGTTCTTAAAATGCGTCTTGAGCGACATTGCGCCGCAGATGTCCATAGTAGTCAGCACGCGCTTGCCGCCCTCAAGGATCCTCTCGACGTCTGCCTTCTTCGATCCGTAGCCGTGACCTGCGTACATCGTTGACTGAAACATCTCGCCGCTGCTGCACATCGCTCTGAAGTCCTCGACCGAAACGTAATTGTACCATTCGTTCTCCTCAAGCGCGGTGGGGTCCTTGGTGGTGTAGCTCGGCAGCTTCAGAAAATTGTCGTTCTCGGAGAGAAATCGTGCGGCGAGCTTGGACTTGCCCGTGCTTGACGGGCCGACGAGCACGACGATGTCCGACTTTGCGGGATCTCTTTGAGTGGGGCTTGCTGAGTAACTCTCGGCGATTATCTCAACTATCTTCAAAAACTCATCGTAGTGGTTGACCGCGAGCATTCCCGTTGCCTCCTGATTCCACGGGCGGCGCATCAGTACGGGGTACTTTGCGCTTGAATTGAGAATGTTGTGCATGGCGTCGTCAAACAAAATGTCGGTGTGGATATTATCCTTGCGCGCGCCCATATAGATGTGGTCGGCAGGGATCTCGGGGAATTCTTCCATAATTCGTTGAGCGCGTATTCCCATAAACTGAGGGGGAACTGCCGTGCAAACGAAGACCTCGGTCATCCGGCTCAGCTTGCGAACGAACTCCTTTGCGCCCTCATAAACAGGCTGTGTACGGTAAAACTCGGGGTCGTTGAAGTAAGGGTAGATGCTGTCTATTCTCGTTCCGATCTTGCCCCATCTGTCCTTCTCGTAGAGCGTCATTGGCGGATCAAATTTGTGCTTTTCATTTGCAAGGCGGATGGCGTAGCTCGTGCATTCCATCAGAAGATCGTCTATGTCAAGCGCGGTGGAAAGTCTGTATTTTCTTTTCATTATCGTCTCTCTTTCTTTATGTCATGTTGGTTATTCAAAAGTATATGATAGACTCGCTCCAAAAAGTAAGCGTTTTTGGGGGAGGGATAAAAAAAGCAACTCCTCGCGTTTGATACAGAAATCGCGGAAAGTTGCTTTATTATCGTGTAATTATTGTATCACATTTTGTCAAAAAAGTCAAGATATTTTTGTGGAAAAGAGATATTTTTGTCGAAAATCGTTTCGAAAAGTCGGCACAAGCACCAAAAGAGAAGTGGAACTGTGAAAAATGTCGTTGTTGAGGAGAGCAACAAAAAAGATCAAAAACGGTGGTTTGGGGTAACGCGTCGGAGCGCCGCTTTTTTTATGAAAATATCTGCGTTTTAGCCGAGATTTTTCTTATGTCGCCAAAAACACACAGTAAATAATTAAAAGATTTGTAAAAAAAAGTAAAGCGACAAGTGAAAATGTGAAAAAAAGTTAAAAATTTGGGCATCAGAGAACTTTTTTACGAAAAATTTGAAAAAAATTTTATGTTTTTTTGGCTTTTTTGAAATTACCTCTTGATTATTTTTTTGTTATGAATTATAATAATAGCACCAAAGTGGTGAAAAGTGGTGCTAAGTGGTGGAAAAATGACACGTAGTGTCGCAGATGTATCTACGCTCCCACAAAAGCACCGCAAATGCCGCCGAAATCAAGGCGGCTCAAGGCGCTTTGACCGTCGTTCAAAGCAAAAACACACCTGAAAGGAGGCAAACAGATGTTTTCGGGCGAGTTTAAACACACACTTGATACAAAAAACAGACTTTTCATACCCGCAAAGCACCGTGAAGAGCTTGGCGACACATTTATGGTAGCCAAGAGCATCAGAGAGAATTGCCTCAAGGTGTATTCCATGGCAGAGTGGGAGGATTACATCAGCCCCATTCTCAAGATGGAGAGAAAGGCGTCCGAGGCTATACTCAGAGCTCTTCACAGAGACGCCGCGCTCGTTACTCCAGATTCGCAGGGACGTATAGTTATTCCCGTGGCTCTCGTTGAGTACGCGCACATTCAGAAGACCGCAGTTGTAGTAGGCTGTGGAAAATACGCGGAGATATGGTCCGAGGAAGACTACAACGCTATGGTAGCCGAGGAAAATATCGCCGACATCAAGTCTCTCCTTGAATCCTACGGACTCTGATAGCCGCTATGGAAAAGGAAAGCAAGGGTTTAGAATTTAACCATCGCTCAGTTTTGCTTGACGAGTGTATGGAGGGCTTGGCAATAAAGCCCGACGGAATATATATCGATGGAACTGCGGGCGGGGCAGGGCACTCAAGTGAGATCGCAAAAAAGCTTGAGAGCGGCAGGCTCGTAGCCATCGACCAGGACGAGACGGCAGTTGCCGTCGCGACCGAGCGCCTCAGCGCTCTCGGCAAGAACACCACGGTTGTCAGAAGCAACTTCTGCGAGATCGCCTCGGTGTGCAGAGAGCTTGGGATAGAGAAGATAGACGGAGTTCTTCTCGACCTCGGCGTTTCGTCCTATCAGCTTGACACCGCAGAGAGAGGCTTCTCGTACAGCGCCAACGCGCCGCTTGATATGAGAATGGACAACAGATGCAGCCTCACGGCTTACGACGTTGTCAACACCTACTCCGAGCAGGAGCTCAAAAAGATCCTCTTTGATTACGGTGAGGAGAGATACGCTCCCGCAATCGCATCAGCGATAGTGAAAAAGAGAGAGGCGGCGCCGATAAGGACTACCGCTGAGCTGAGTGATATAATAAAATACGCGATGCCCCCTGCCGCAAGGGAGGGCGGTCATCACCCCGCTAAGCGAAGCTTTCAGGCGATACGCATCGAGGTCAACCGCGAGCTTGACGTTATCGAGCCTGCGATAAAGGCGGCTGTTGAGCTTCTCGGCAAGGGCGGAAGGATAGCGATAATAACCTTCCATTCACTTGAGGACAGGATAGTCAAGCAAGCGTTTGCTTCACTCGCATCGGGCTGCACCTGCCCGAAGGATTTTCCGATATGCGTTTGCGGCAACAAGCCTAAGGTAAAGCTCGTTAACCGCAAGCCGATACTCCCCTCAAAAGAGGAGCTTGAGGAAAATCCCCGTTCACGAAGCGCAAAGCTGCGCGTGGCGGAAAAGCTTTAAGATAATTACGAATTTGAAGATAAAAGAAATTTCAGGAGGGAAAGAGAAGAATGGCTGTTGAATATATGAATGATCCTACAACCGTTGTATTGCAGAGCTTCGCACGCGCTATCGTGGCAGAGCTGTCTCAAGTAGCGTTAAGGACGAGGCAGTTGTGAATGACGATAAAAATGCGATAACTGAATCATACATTCTTTTCGACTCCCGTTCAAAGATCGCCGATACCTACCGTAGCGGCGAGTACAACGGAAGCAAATACATGACCTCCGAGGATTTCGTCCGCTACTTCAGAAGCCGCAGAGCATTCTATATGCCCTCGGCACAGAAGGCGCAGGAGGCAAAGGCAGAGGAAGCGGCTAACGCTTCTGTTCCTCAGAGAAAGAACGGAGCATCTCCGGCGAGCCCTGCTGAGTCTGGCTCGAAGGAGGGACACATAGAAAGACTGCTGTCGGTCGCTAAGAGCTTGTTCGTTAAGTGGTTCCCGATAGAGAGAAGAGAGGGAAGAAGTGAGGGCGCACGCTCTAAATTCCCCGTGCCCGTTCTTGCGGGTATCGCGGTTTTCGCGATCTCAATGAGCCTTATAGTCAGCGGCTCTGTTATGGTGGGTGACGCTACCGCTATCGTTGGAAAGCTTGATTCTGAAATAGCCACTCTCGAGGCGGAGAAATCTGACCTTGAAGGAAAGCTTGACCTCAAGTACACGGTTGAAGAGATCGAGAAGGATGCTAAGGCTCTCGGTATGGTCAAGCGTGAATACGCCGACAGTGAATACGTTACTATCAAAGACGACGACGAGATAAACATATACGATGACGGAAAAGAAGAGAACATCAGTCTTGCATCTCTCCTTTCGGCATTTGGTATAGAGCTTGGTAACTGATAGCCGCATAAAGAGGGCAAGGTCGTCATATCATATAAAGAAAAATAAGTGATCAGGCAAAGGAGAATTTATGAGCGACCGCACTACCAACTCGACAGCATTGAAGCGCTCCGCCTTTTTGGGATTTGCGTTTTTGGCTGTGTTTGCGGTGTTGCTTCTCCGAATTCTTGCGCTGCAGACCTTCAGCTTTGAAAAATATCAGAGCAAGGTAATAAATCAGGTTACCACCGCATCTCCCGTAGCGGCAAACAGAGGAAAGATATACGATCGCAACGGAAACGTTCTTGCGACCAACATAACCACCTACCGACTCTTCATTTCTCCCTCAAGCATCAAGACTTCGGAGAAGGAGGACGGTAAGAATTATTCCGAGCTTATAGCAAGCGGACTCTCCTCGCTCGTCGAGGGAGTAGAGTACGATTTCGTGTATAAGCAGGCAACTGAGTACACAAAGTACCTTGACAGAACCATCGCACGAAAGGTGGAAGAGAGCAAGGCAGACGAGATAAGAAAATTTATCTCTCAGTACGAGCTTGAAAATATGATCTATCTTGAGGCGCAAAGCACTCGCTATTATCCCGCGGGCGACCTGGCGGCTCACGTTTTGGGCTTTACAAGCAATGACGGCGAGGGACTTTACGGTCTTGAGCTTCAGTATGATTCCTATCTTCACGGCGTTGACGGATACTATATAAAGGCGCGCGATTCCTACGGTAAGGAGATGCCCTTTGAGTACGCGAGCTATATCGACGCCATCGACGGCTATAATATCACGACCACGCTTGACAGTACCGTTCAGAGCTTCCTTGAGGAAGAACTTGCGGCTACCGTTGAAAAATACGAGGTAACTAACCGCGCCTGCGGTATAGTTATGGACGTTAACACGGGCGCTATACTCGCTATGGCAACCTCGTCTCCCTTTGACCTCAACTCTCCCTGGGAGCTTGACGAGGTATCTAAGGGAAGACTTGATAAGCTCATCGAGGAAGGCTATGACGAGCAGAGCGATGAGTACAACGATCTCTCGCGCGAGCTTCTGACTACGATGTGGTCTAACAAGGCTATCACCGAGAGCTATATTCCCGGATCTACGTTTAAGATAATAACCTCTTCGATGGCTCTCGAGGAGCAGGTGGTAAGTCTTACCGAGACGGTAAACTGCCCCGGACACAAGAACGTGCTCGGACACACCATTCACTGCCACGAGACCAAGGGACACGGACTTCTTTCCTTTGCACAGGGACTTCAGCAGTCCTGCAACGTCTGGTTTATGACGCTTGGCGAAAGAGTGGGAGTTGAGAGATATCAGGAGTACGTGGAAATTTTCGGCTATAACGATAAGACCGGAATAGACCTTCCCGGTGAGGGAAACAGTATATTTGCCAGCGAGATGACGGCTCTTGACCTTGCTATCTACGCCTTTGGTCAGAACTTTACGGTAACTCCCATTCAGCAGATAACGGCAGTTTCGTCTGTTGCAAACGGCGGTCAGCTGCTCACTCCCTATCTCGTTGAAAAGATAACAGATAACGCAGGTAACGTAATATTTGCTCACGAGGTCGAGCAGAAGCGCGAGACTATCAGTGAGGAGACCTGCAAGATAATATCGCAGATACTTGAGGAAGGCGTGTCGGGCAACGGTGGCGCGAAGAACGCGTACGTTGCGGGCTACAGAGTTGCGGCTAAGACGGGTACCTCCGAGAAAAAGGAGAGAGAATGCCCCAAGTGCGGCTCTACCGGAGTGCCTCAGACTGTCGGCGAAAGAGTACAATACGTTTGCAGTATCTGCAAATACACGGGCGAGGCTGACGATTTCCCCGTAAGTGAAAAGTATATATGCTCCACGGTTGCTTACGCTCCCGCGGACGATCCTCAGATAGCTGTGCTTATTATGGTTGACGAGCCGACGAGAGGCTCGCTCTACGGTAGCACCGTAGCCGCTCCTTACGTAGGAAACGTGCTTGAAAAGGCACTTCCTCATCTTGGCGTTGAGGCTATCTACAGCCCTGAGGAGCTTGAGGATATGAGAATAAAGGTCTCGAGCTACAAGAATTGGAGCATCGAGAAGGCAACGCGCGCTATAAGCGAGGCGGGGCTTAGATATAAGATAATCGGCTCGGGCGAGTACGTTACCTCCCAGCTTCCCGCTGCGGGTACGTATATAGAAGAGGTGTCGGGCACTATCGTGCTCTACGCAGGCGCTTCTCCCGAGGAAAACGTTACCGTTCCCGATCTTAGCGGAATGGTCGCTACTACTGCAAATCAGGCTCTGATAAATCTGGGCTTGAATATAAGAATTGAAGGTGCCGACAGTTATCTGTCGGGAACGGGCTACAAGGTCGTAGCACAGTCGGTTGCCCCGGGCGAGAAGGTCGCGGCGGGAACCGTGATCACCGTTACCTTCGCAAAGCGAGGCTCATAGTCTTACGCTTACGGAAGTTGAAAGAGAATATTCAATTTCCGGAGGCGTGATGAAATTTGACGAGCTGCTTGTAAAAGTGGGCATAGAATGCCCGAAGGAGCTTTACGGACGAGAGGTTTCTGCAATAGTTACCGATTCCGCAAAAGCAATAAAGGATTGTATTTTTGTCTGCCTTGAGGGCAGTCGGTATGACGGACACGATCATATCGACGAGGCCGTGTCGGCGGGCGCCGTGGTTATAGTAGCAGAGAAGGTGCGTGGCGTGTGTGTGGGTGGTGCCGCGTTAACGTTAGTTAATAACACCAGGCTTTGTGCTTCTTTGCTCTATAACGAGTGGTTCGGCTCACCGAGCGAGGCTATGAAGATAATAGGAGTTACGGGTACTAACGGAAAGACCTCGGTTACCTGTATGCTCAAAGCACTTTTTGAAGCGGAGGGGTATTCCTGCGCTCTGATAGGAACGCTTGGAATATTCTCGGGCAACAGAAGGATAGGAGGCGAAGGGCTTTCGCTCTCAAATATGACTACTCCCGACCCCGAAACGCTCTATTCGGCACTTGCCGAGATGAAGCGCGACGGCGTGGAATACGTCTTTATGGAGGTCAGCTCGCACGCGCTCTCACAGTCGAGGACCGACGCGATTTTCTTTGATTGCGCCGTCTTTACCAATCTCTCGGCAGATCATCTTGACTACCACGGAGATATGGAAGCCTACTATAAGGCAAAGGAAAAATTGTTTTTGAGAAGCCGCCGCGCAGTTCTTAACGTGGACGATACGGCGGGGAGGCGTCTTGCCCGCATTTTACGGGAAAGGCAAATAGAATTTAAGACCTGCTCGGAAAAAGAAGGGGACTTTTGCGCTCTTTTGGAAAACGCCGACGGGTGCAAGGGATCATTCAGAACAGAATATACGCTTAAGACCGCTGAGGGTTGCATAGGGGTATCTTTGCCCAATTTTGCAGGGGAATTTCAGATAATGAATTCACTACAGGCGGCGGCTGTTGCGCTCAGCTACGGGATCTCTCCCGAAAACGTAAGGGATACCTTCGCCAAAATTCAGGGTGTGAAGGGAAGAATGGAGCAGGTAAGGGCGCACGAGAAGCAAAATATCCATATATTCATAGACTACGCGCACACTCCCGACGCGCTTGAAAAGCTGCTTCGCAGTATAAGAAGCATGCGAGCGGAGGAGCAGAGGATAGTGCTGCTCTTCGGCTGTGGCGGAGATCGCGACAGATCCAAGCGGAGAGTGATGGGGCAGATAGCCTCAAGGCTTGCGGATATGACGGTGGTTACCTCGGACAACTCAAGAAGCGAGGACCCTGCCGAGATAATCGGGGATATTCTTAAGGGTATAGATAAGGAAAAGAGATTTACGGTAATAAAAGACCGCCGCTCTGCTATAAGGCGCGCGATACTTGAATTCACGAGACCGGGGGATATCCTCGTTCTTGCGGGCAAGGGGCACGAGACCTACGAGATAGACAGAGACGGGGTACACGCCTTTGACGAAAGACAGATAGTAAGAGAAGCTCTTTGTGAGCTTTTCGATAAAGACCTTGAAGATGAGGAGAAAGGATAGAGAGAAATGAAGGTTAACGTGGGTTGTAATGCATTGACTATGTACGAGCTTGCAGGTATCTGCGGCGGTATGCTCTGCTTTGCAGGCGGAGAGACTAACCGTAACGTACCCTTCCGCTCTGTTTGCACAGATTCCCGTGAGACCGAAAAGGATTCGCTTTTCGTGGCTCTCGGCGGTGCGCGTGTAGACGGACACGATTATATCGGTGCGGCGCTTTCTCTCGGCAGTGAATGCGTTCTTTGCGAGCGTATCCCCGATACTCTCAATTCCTCCGAAAGAAAATACGTTGCGCTCGTAGTGCAGGATACGCTCAGAGCAGTTGGCGAGCTTGCAAAGGCATACGACCGCAGAATAAATAACCGCAAGGTAGCTATTACGGGAAGCGTCGGCAAGACTACCACTAAGGAATTCGTTGCCGCAGTTCTTTCCGAAAACCTTCGTCTGCACAAGACCGAGGGTAACTACAACAGTAATATAGGTATGCCGCTTTCTATGCTCACTATGCGTAACGATACCGAGGTATCGGTGCTTGAGATGGGCATGAGCAACGCGGGTGAGATAGAATATCTTTCAAGAATAGCAGAGCCCGATATAGCGATCATTACAAATATCGGCTCGTCTCACATGGAATATCTCGGCAGCCGCGAGGGTATCTGCAAGGCAAAGCTTGAGATAGTCAAGGGACTTAAGAAGGACGGTATCCTTCTGCTCAACGGCGACGAGCCTCTGCTTCGCAACCGTGAGGAGATAGGTGATAACGCTTACTACGTTGGATTTGCGCCCGACTGTCATTTCAGAGCGCAGAATATGCGCTTCGTTCTTGGAAATACTATGTTTGATATTTCCATAGGCGGAAGGATAGTAGAAAACGTCAGCATACCGACTATAGGTAAGCATAACGTTTACGCGGCGTGCTTCGCTTACGCGGTTGGAGTGAATATGGGACTCTCTGATGAGATAATCAAGAGAGGACTTCGCAACTTCAAGCCTATCGGAATGCGCCAGAATATATACGATATTGGTGACATCACTATCATCGAGGACTGCTACAACGCGAGCCCCGAATCTATGAAGGCGGCTATCGCCGTGCTTCGTCAGGTATCCGAGCAGAAGGCGAGAGGAAGAATGACCGCGCTTCTCGGAGACATGTATGAGCTTGGTATCGGAACGGATCGCTTCCATGAGGAAGTGGGACTTGAGTTTGCACGTCAGGGCGGTTCTGCGCTCTTTACCTTTGGTGAGCTTGCAGATATGATAGCAGGCGGAGCTATGCTCGGCGGAGTTCCTTGCGAGAATATTTACCGTAACACCGACGTTCGTCATCCCGAGATAAGCGGCGAGATGCTGCTTGCGTCTTTGGCTGCAGGAGATACTCTGCTCGTTAAGGCAAGCCGAGGTGCGGCGGCTGAGCGAGTCATCAGATATCTTGAAGAGAACAAAGACAGACTTCCTCGTTTGAGAGAAATACAGTAACGGGCGGCAAGAATGTTTGAAGAAATTTGTATTGAATTTATAATTGCGGGGGTATCGTCGTTTGTACTTACGGCGATACTCTCCCGTTGTATTATTCCGATTTTAATGGCAAAAAAGGCGGGTCAGCCGATAAGAGCAGAGGGCCCGAAATCCCATTATTCAAAGGCGGGAACGCCCACTATGGGAGGCATTGCCTTTATTATGGCAATAGCTATCGTCCTTATGGGAATGACGCTTTGGTATGCCTTCGCAAAAAAGCAGTCCGAGCTTATCCCGATGGCTCTGACGATGGCACTTGCGGTCATGAACGGAATGATAGGCTTCGTTGACGATTACAAAAAGCTTGTCAAGAAGCAAAACGAAGGACTTAGCGCAAAGCAGAAATTCCTGCTTCAGCTCGTGGCGGCAATAGCTTACGTAGTGCTGCTTAAGCTCGTCGGACACGTAAATACCACATTGCATATACCCTTTACCGAGATCAACGTTGAGCTTGGTATCGTTTATTATATCTTTTCGGTAATTCTCATCGTGGGAATCGTGAACAGCGTTAACCTTACCGACGGTCTTGACGGACTCGCGTCCACCGTTACTCTCGTTGTTTCGGTGTTCTTCGCGGCAGTAGCGCTCACCACTCTCAACGCTTCACTCTCCTTGATATCCGCCGTTGTTATCGGCGCGATGCTCGGATTTCTTATCTACAACCACCATCCCGCAAAGGTGTTCATGGGAGACACAGGCTCTCTCTTCCTTGGCGGCGCGGTAGTCGGCGCGGCGTTTCTTATCAACGAGCCGATCATAATCCTTATCGCAGGCGGTATTTACGTCTTCGAGACAGTATCGGTGATGCTTCAGGTGTTTTCCTACAAGACCTTCCACAAGCGCATTTTCAAATGCTCTCCTTTCCATCATCATTTGGAGCAGTGCGGTTGGTCTGAGGTCAAGATAGTATCGGTATTTTCAGTAATAACCGCGCTTCTTTGCGCGGTAGCCTGGTTCGGCATCTGAGCCGAGCAAAATAAATTTTTGTGGGAGGTATGAAACTTTGGAAGAGCATAACGAAAACCAAAGCCTGCCCACAGAGGTTGAGGACAACAAGAAAAAAGGCTTAAAGCTAAAGATAAAAAATGCGATAGCGGACAGAAACGAGCGCGCGCTCAACGATTCTATCCTCTACGCGCCTCTCAAGGAGGAAGAGAAGGACGAGACCGCGCCCTTGCACAAGGGAAGCGTGGATATGTGGTTTCTTCTCTGGGCGATGCTGCTTCTGTGCTTCGGCGCTGTAATGTCTTATAGCGCGAGCGCGGTATACGCCGAGCAGAGGTACGATAGCTCGACATATTTTCTCTGGAGATATATTCTGTTTACTCTCGCCGCGTCGGGAGTAACTCTGTTCTTCGTAATATTCGCAAGACCGTGGTTCTGGCGAATGTTCGGAGTGCTGAGCTACGCCGCGTCTATAGTCCTGCTTATAATAGTAAGACTTGTCGGACGAGAGGGCGGCGGAGCGCAGAGATGGATAGAGATAGGCCCGATAACCATTCAGCCCTCGGAGATAGCTAAGGTGGCGGTGGTAATGGTGCTGGCACTGTATCTGTCGAAATATTCAAAGCAGGTAAACTCGTTACATAACCTTGGCGGTAATTTCAAGCACGGATTTCTGATCCCTATGGTGCTGATCGGAATTCTCTGCGCGCTTATCGCTATACAGCCTCACCTTTCGGGTATGATGATAGTCGGAATGCTCGGAGTTATGGTAATGTTCCTCGGAGGAACAAGGCTTAAATGGCTCTTTATTTTCTTAGGAATAATAGCAGTCGTCGGAATAATATTTATTTCAATATTCGGATATACTATGGAGCGTGTGCAGATATGGCTGAATATCGACGAGGTCAATCCTCTCGGTGAGGCTTGGCAGACGCTTCAGGGACTCAACGCGATAGGCTCGGGCGGATTTTTCGGCCTCGGTCTTGGAAGCAGCCGTCAGAAATACGGCTACGTTTCTCAGCCGCAGAACGATTTTATCTTCACCATCATCTGCGAGGAGCTTGGATTTATCGGCGCATTCGCTCTCGTATTCCTCTTCGGTCTGCTTATATGGCGCGGTATCAAGATAGGTCAGAACGCGCCTGATAAATTCTGTGCGCTTACGGTCTGGGGTCTTACCTTCAAGATAGCCCTGCAGGTAGCGATGAACATCGCGGTAGTAACCAATTCAATGCCAAACACGGGTATTTCGCTTCCTTTCTTCAGCACGGGAGGTACGGCGCAGATGATCCAGATATTTGAGGTGGGCATCATACTGTCCATATCAAGATTTTCAACGCAGAAAAAATAAACTGCATAGGAGGACGCTATGAAAGTATTGTTCAGCGGCGGCGGCTCGGGCGGACACATCAGTCCTGCTCTCGCTATGGCAGACATCATAAAAATGAATATTCCCGACGTTGAGATAGCCTTCGTCGGCACGCCTAAGGGAATTGAAAACTCTCTTATCCCGCAGGCAGGATATAAGCTTTATCACGTAGAGGTCGAGGGCATTCGCCGCAAGATCTCGGTAGAGAATGCAAGAGCGCTTTATCTCGCGTTCACCTCTATAGGAAAGGCTAAGAAGGTAATAAAGGAATTCGGCCCCGATATTGTTATCGGTACGGGCGGATACGCCTGCTGGCCCGCGCTCAGCGCGGCGGCTGAGCTGGGTATCCCCACTCTCGTACACGAATCCAACGCTATTCCCGGAATGGCTGTTCGCAAGCTTCAGAACAAGGTGGACGTTGTACTTACAAACTTTGAGAGCACCGCTGAGCTTCTTTCCCCCGGAGCAAACGTAATAAACGTAGGCAATCCGCTCAGAGCGGCTTGCTCCACTATAAGCAAGGCTGAAGCGAGAGCGAGACTTGGAATTGACGAGGGCGTAAAGCTCGTGACTCTCTCGTTTGGCGGAAGCCTCGGCGCCCCCGCGATAAACCGCGCGGCGTGCGAGATGATGGCTCATTTCGCAAAGGATAAGAGAGCGGTAAAGTGCTTCCACGTAGGCGGCAAGAGATACTATGAGAACGCGTGCAACTTCTTTGCGGCTTACGATCTTGAGAGAGATAGCCGCTTCGTGCTTATGGAATATACGAGCGATCTGCCCTTGTATATGGCGGCGGCAGACGTGGTTATATGCAGAGCGGGTGCGATGACTCTGACCGAGATCGCGCGTATGGGCAAGGCTTCTATAATCATACCCTCACCCAACGTTGCTGATAACCATCAGTACAAGAACGCTAAGGCGCTCTCCGACGAGAATGCGGCAGTCGTCATCTCGGAGGATGAGCTTAACGTCGATGGCAAATGTCGCGTGTGCGAGTGCGTTGATAAGCTTTACGAGGACGAGAGCTATCGCGAGACTCTCAGCAAGAACATCAGAAAATTTGCTAAGGATGACGTTGAGAAAAAGATATTTGAGGCAATAGAGAAGGTCATTCAAAATAAAAGAAAATAAATCCTGCAAAGGTAAAGGATAAAATAAAATGCGAAAAGACGAAGCGAGATTTTTCATCAAAGCCATTATGCTCAGCAAGCAGTTTTTCATCGCCACGGTGTCGGTGATGGGATTATTGGCTCTTGTATGTCTCACTTGCGTCTTTTTTCGCTTTGTGGAGGTAGGAGAGTTCGAGGTCAAGGGAGACACCGACTATAAGCTTAGTGAGCTTGTAAGTGCCTCGGGACTCAGAACAGGCGACCGCTTCTACGAGGTCAACGAAAAGGAGGCAGAGGAACTTTTGCTTCGCGGCTGTCCTTATCTTAAGAGCGTTGAAGTAAAGAAAAAGTTTCCTAACAAGGTATGCTTTGAGGTCGAGGAGCGAGTTCTCGGCTGGTATATCGAGATAGGAGAGGATTATTACGCGCTTGACTACGATATGCTCGTGCTTCTTGAGACCTACGATGAGGAGTCTCTGATCGAGCGCGGTCTTACAAAGCTCGTGCTTCCCGAGCTTGAGAGCGCGATGTGTGATTATCTGCCCGAGTTCGGCAGAGGAGACGAGCATCTGATAAGCGAAACGCTCAAGATAGTTGACGCCTTCAGAACTCACTCGATCAAGGAGCGTCGTACACCGAAGCCTTCGAGAGCCATGGGGAACC
>JAFVRA010000117.1 GCA_017504545.1 Clostridia bacterium
ACTTTGATTTCAAAATATTGAATCCCCACTGATACCGCAGTATCAGTGGGGATTTTTATTATCTCTTATTCGCTTTCTTGCTGCGAAGGATATTCATAAGCACGTAGAGTGCGATGAGGACGACCACCGAGCCGCAGATAACGACGTAGAGCATCGGCGTGCTGACCTTCTCTTCAAAGAAATAGAGGTTGCAGTCGAAGTTGTCCTTGACTCCGAGGATAAACTCTTCGGGAAGTCCGCCTTCTTCCATTTCGGCGATTATTCCGCGCATCGCGTGACTTCTCACGAGCACCGTACCATAGGTGCCGGGCAGGAAGGCGATGACCTTCTGCAGTGCCTCGGGGAACTGAGAGGTAGGCATATACGCGCCACAGATAAATCCGTAGGTCGAGCTTACCATAGTTCCCACCGCCGAGATCTGTCCCTGGCTTGAGAGGAAGAAGTTGACCACGCTTGAAAGCGCAACGCCAAATAGGCAAAGCAGTGTCACGTCAATAACGAGCAGCAGAACGTCGAGCGCCGACATATACCATCCTACGATAAGAGCGTAGATAAGGCAGAGCGCCGTCGCCGAGAGGCAGACTATCAGCGTTGAGACGAAGGTCGCCGCGTAATATCCGAGCGACATTACGTGCGGCTTTACGGGAGAGACGGTCAGATCCTTGATAGTTCCGTTCGCCTTATCCTGCACCATCAGCATATTCGAGCAGAAGGAGACGGTAACGCAGGAGACCGCAAGCATCGACGAGATGAGCTGAGCGCCCGCGAATCCGTCGAGCAGCTTCTGATCAAGCGCAAAGCCCTCGGGGAGCGCCATCTGCAGACTGTCGATGTACACGTTGCTTAAGAAGGTCGCGTAAAGCACTAAAAGTATTGCGGGTGTGATAAGAGATGTGAAAAACATTCCCTTATCCCTAAAAAAGAGTTTTATATTTCTTTTAGTAAAGGAAGTCAGCGTCTTCATTTTTCTTCACCTCCGCTAAGTCTCTTGCCCGTAACGGCAAGGAAAACGTCGTCCATTTTGCCCTTGGTTATCTCGTAATCCTTGAAGAGCTCGGGGTGCGCTATTATAAGCTCGGTAGCCGCGGCGGTATTGGGAACGAGAATTCGGTAGGCGTCGCGTATTTTTTCATATTCAACGTCAAGAGCGCGCACCTGCGCCTCGTCAGCGCTATAAAGCGTGATAAAGTCGCCCGTGTATTTGTTCTTGAGCTCAAGCGGGCTGCCCTCTGCCGAGATACTGCCGCTATCTATTATCACCACGTAGTCGGCTTCTGCCGCCTCCTCCATATAGTGAGTGGTGAGGAAGACTGTCATATTCTCCTTCTTGCGAAGCTCCGAGACCACGCTCCAGAGCAGCTTTCTCGTCTGAGGGTCAAGTCCCGTGGTGGGCTCGTCGAGTATCAGTATCTTAGGCTTATGCAAAAGCGCGCGTGCTATGTCAATGCGCCTTCTCTGACCGCCCGAAAGCTTACCGACGCTTCTCTTGAGTATGTCGGAGAACTCAAGAAGCTCGCAGAGCTCGGCAAGTCGCGCCTCAAATTCCTCGCCGTGTATACCGTAGAGCGCCGCGCGGCTCTCAAGATTGTCCTTTACCGACAGCGACTTATCAAGCACAGAGCTTTGAAATACCACTCCGAGCTTGCCCTTGACCTCGTCAAGTCTGTTTTCAATATCACAGCCGTCTATTATAACGCTGCCGCTGTCCTTAGCGAGCTGACCGCAGATTATATTGATGGTCGTGGACTTTCCCGCGCCGTTTACGCCGAGAAATGCGAAAAGCTCGCCCTCTCTGACCTTCAGCGAGAGGTCGCGCACCGCCTTTACGTCCTTGAAGGACTTGTTCAGCCCTTTTATTTCAATAATATTACTCATTTTGTGTCTCCTTTCAACGCGTAAAATATCTCGCTGAGCATTCTGTCTATCTCCTCGTCTGAAAACCTTGCGCCCTTCTGTACGATGAGCACGGCTATTCCGTGGCAATAGATGCTCAGGTGGTTGTATATCCGCTTTGCCTTATCACTATTTATTCCCCAGAACTCCTCAAGCGCGGATTGAACGTAAGGCGAATTGACGTCCCCTGCAGGAACGAAATCTCCGTTCGGACGATTTGTGGTAGCACCCATAAACAGAAGCCTGAAAAGCTCGGGCTCGTCCTTGGCAAACTGAATATATTTAAGTCCCGTCGCCTTAAAGGGTATCGGCTCGCGAAGTCCGTCTGCGATATACTCACTGTAAAGCGCGAAGGCTTTTTCCTTTACGCTCTCCATTACCTCGTCTATGCTTGAAAAGGCGGTGAATATCGGTGCGGTCGAGGTCTCGAGCGTTGTCGCAAGGCTGCGAGCGGTGAGAAAATCCTTGCCGTATTTTCTTACAAGCTCGTAAGCCGCTTGGCTTATCTCCTCTTTCGTGTATCTTACTTTTGGTGGCATGTTGCTCTCCTTTTGATAGATAACATTTGTTTCATAACACTTGTTATTATACCACGCGATCGGGGCGTCGTCAAGACTTTTTTGAAATTTTTTTGCATTTTTAAAAATCCGTTCACAAACTATTGACTTTTCATTCACGAGGTGCTATAATTTACTTACCAAAAATATTTTAGCAAGGAGATTATTATGGATCAGCTCGAAAAGATATTTCATCTTATTCAGACTCCTCTGAGCGAAGAGTACGTATCCTCTTCTCTCGTATCCGCGATCGTCGTAGGACTCGTCGCGTGCGCACTCATTATATTCACCGCTATCGCTTCCAAGAGAGCGCTCGGCATGGGCATCACCGCCGGCATCTTTGCCATTATCGGCAGCGTAGCAAATCATTTCTCGGTAGTTTACTTCCACTCCACCGTTTTCATTAAGACGATCTACGCTGAGGGCCCTGCAGGCTCGGATCTTCAGGGGCAGCTCGATTCTGCTCTTGCGGACTTCTACGCTGAAAACCTTCCCAAGATGGTGATCTACATGGTAGCATCCGCTCTCGTGTTCGCCGCATGGGTAGTAACCCTCGTATTCCTTTTCAAAGTGTTGAAGATAAAGCCCAAGGCAGCAGGTCTCACCTGTGGCATCATCGCTCTTCTTCTCCACGTTGGAAAGCTCCTTTTCGCAGGATCTGTAAACACCATCACCCCCATTCTCACCGAGACACCCGTGACCGAGGCTATTCAGAAGAGCCAGGACGGTCTCGTTTACACGATGACTCTCCTTCCCCTCGTTCTCGCGGCTATCGCAGGACTCGTATCTCTCATCGTAAGATGTGCTAAGGGCAAGTCCACAGTAGCGACCTCTGTTGCTACCGTAGGAGAGGCAGAGGCTCCCGTTGCTGAGACTGAGGCAGAGGCTCCCGTTGCTGAGACTGAGGCAGAGGCTCCCGTTGCTGAGACTGAGGCAGAGGCTCCCGCCGCAGAGGAAGCTCCCGTTGCTGAGGCTGAGGAAAACAAGGACTGATACGTATTAAAAAGTCAAAAATCCACCCGTAATTTACGGGTGGATTTTTTGTTTTGGGGAGAGTGAATGATCGCGTGTTAAACAAAATGATATTTTTATAAACGGTGGTAGCAGGCTACCGCCCTACGATCAGAATAACAAATATCGCACAAACCGGTAGGGGTTGGCGTCCTCGACAACCCGTTTTTCCTAAAACAATCTCACCAAAAGCCTTCTCCAGTGGGAGAAGGTGGCAATTGAGGAGCATTTGCGACTCAATTGACGGATGAGGTGTCCTTAACCCGAAGAAATTAACTACTCATCCACCGCAAGCGGTCCCCCTTCCCTCGCAAGGGAAGGCTTTTGGTGACATTGCGTTAAGCAAGGCGGGAGGATAATATCCTCCCCTACAAGCAAATATAAAGGTAACAATTAAACCTGTAGTTCGCGGGCGATTCACGAA
>JAFVRA010000118.1 GCA_017504545.1 Clostridia bacterium
AAAAGCTCTTGATGCCAAAGCAAGATTAGAAATAGCCGCAAAGCAAGAAAACGCGATATTCGTAAGCATTCATCAAAATTCCTTTCCCGTAGAGAAATACAGCGGTTTTCAGGTGTATTATTCAAAAAACAGCGCGGAGTCGGCTATAATTGCGAGAACGCTCGAGAACGCCGTGCGCGAAAAGCTTCAGCCCGAAAATAACCGTGCCTCAAAGGAGGCGGGGAGCAATATTTATCTGATGCAAAAACTTACCTGCCCTGCCGTTCTGCTTGAATGCGGATTTATCTCCAATCCCGAGGAATGTAAGGCGCTTTCAAGCGAGGAATATCAAAAAAAGCTTACGGAAATAATTTGTGACGCTCTCATAGAATTTATAAATAACAGACAAACGGTTTAATTTACTCTTCCCTCTTGATTTTTTCTCTCACTCGGTGTATAATTATTTCAGTTAAAAGTATCGGAGGTAGGCTATGAAGGGACTCAAAACCGTTTATATATGCGAGCGCTGTGAATATACGAGCGCAAAATGGCTTGGCAAATGCCCTAAGTGTAACGCTTGGAACAGCTTTGTTGAGGACGTGGAGGAAAGCGCTCCGTCGTCTTCGGCGCAAAAGCGCACCTCTGTTGCCTATGCAGGCGAGAGCCACGCGACTGCCTTCTCCGAGCTTGAAGCTCCTGCTTATATAAGAAGCGCGACGGGTCTCTCCGAGCTTGATAGAGTGCTTGGCGGCGGTCTTGTAGCGGGCTCTGCCGTGCTTATCTCGGGCGAGCCCGGAATAGGCAAGTCAACGCTTCTTCTTCAGATTTGCGACACTCTCGGCAGAGAGAAAAAGGTGCTTTACGTCTCGGGAGAGGAATCGGGCAGTCAGATAAAGCTCCGTGCAGAGCGACTCAAGGTGCTTGGCAGCAATCTCTATATACTTACCGAAACTAATATCGAAAACATTCTCTCCGAGGCAAAAAAGATAGAGCCTGACGTTATCATCGCAGACTCTGTTCAGACTATGTATTCGGATATAATCTCGTCCTCCCCCGGAAGCGTTTCAAACGTCAAGGAGGTCGCTCTTGCTCTTATCGGCAAGGCAAAGACCGAGGGTATCTCGGTAATTCTCGTCGGACACGTCAACAAGGAGGGCGGCATCGCAGGCCCTAAGGTGCTTGAGCACATGGTTGACGCGGTGCTTAATTTTGAGGGCGACAAGCGACAGAGCTATCGAATAATCCGCGCGCAGAAGAACCGCTTCGGCTCGACTAACGAGATAGGCGTTTTTGAGATGACCGACGTCGGACTTCGACAGGTGGCAAACCCTTCCGAGATGCTTCTTGCCGACCGTCCTACAGATATTTCGGGCAACTGCGCGGTGTGTACCATTGAAGGCTCCCGCCCGATAGTAGCCGAAATTCAAGCGCTCGTAACCCCCACCGTGTTCCCCGCTCCTCGCCGCACCTCAAACGGCATAGATTACAACCGCACCTGCCTTATCCTCGCGGTCCTTGAGAAGCGCCTCGGACTTAAATTCTCGGGCAGCGACGTTTACCTCAACGTCATCGGCGGCCTTGAAATAGACGAGCCTGCATCTGATCTCGGAATAGCTATGGCGCTCATCTCCTCGCTGACCGATAAGAAGATACCCGACTCGCTCATCGCTATCGGTGAGATAGGACTTGCAGGCGAGTGCCGCGGTGTGTCTCACGTTGAGCAGAGAGTCAGAGAGGCGGCAAGGCTTGGCTTTACCGACGTTCTGCTTCCCACCCACAACGCGCAGAGCTGTCCTGCGGTCGATGGGATCACCGTTCATCCCGTCAAGAACATTTACGATATTTTGAAGTTCCTTAAGGGTAACAACTAAAACATGAGAGACGTAATTGATCATTACAACAAGCTGATCGGCGAAAACAATGACCCTGCCCGTGATCCAGAGCCCCTGAGAGCTTATATGGACAAGTGGGACGGGCAAGAATTTATTGAAAACATGCAGCTTGATAAGGACAGATCGGTTTTGGAAATAGGCATCGGCACAGGGCGCCTTGCAATGAGGGTCGCGCCGATGTGCAAAGATCTGTGCGGAATAGATATTTCCCAAAAAACTATCGAGCGAGCCGCAGAAAATCTGTCAGGTAATCAAAACGTAAGGCTTATTTGCGCTGATTTTATGTCTTTTGAGTTTAATGAGCGCTTTGACGTAATATATTCCTCCTTGACCTTTATGCATATAGAGGACAAGCGCTCAGCTATACAAAAGGTCGCTTCGCTACTGAACGATAGTGGAATTTTTGTTTTGTCAATAGACAAAAATCAGGCTGAATTTATTGATATGGGAGATAGAAAAATAAAGATATATCCCGACAATCCAAGCAATATACGAGCGCTTCTTACGGCATCGGGTTTGAAGATCACAAATGAATTTGAGACCGACCACGCGTATATAACTGTCAGCCGTAAATCAAATTAGCGCTTTTCACTTAATAGAAAAATCTCTCCGCCACAACGGAGAGATTTTTTGTTGTAAAACGAAAACCACGCGATAGTCGCGTGGTTCAATAGAGGTTAACCGGTGATAAGATAAAGGGAAGAAGAAAAATAAAAAAGAGTGCTTGTAAGGACAGGCGTCCTCGACTGTCCAAGCCTTCCCTTGCGAGGGAATCTTGTCGCAAGCGACTGTTGAGTTTGCGTTGCAAACGTCAAGGTGACCGCTTGCGGTGGATGAGTAGTCAATTTCTTTAGGTTACGAACTCCTCATACGGTGAGATATTTCGCTTCGCTCCGTGTCTGACACCTTCTCCTGTGAGAGAAGGCTTTTAGTGACTTGCTGTCAAGGATGGACAGTCGAGGATGCCTGTCCCTACAACAAATGTTTATGTTTATCGGCACAGACTATATAGACCCCCTACACTATGACGATGTTTTCCGTAATAAAAAAATCTCTCCGCGGCAGCGGAGAGATTTTTTATTTGTGTTAAGAAATATCGAAATACAGCCACGCGAGTATCGCCCAGACGAGTGTCGTGGTGATACCTGCAAGAGAGCCGCCTATAAGCGTCACAACAAAGCTTGCGGCAGAAAGCACGCAGACTATTACTGCAATAACTCTGCACGCCTTGATGGACGCCCTGAAGAGACCAAGTACTCCGAGCACGAACATAAGCACGCCAAGCGAGCACGCCAGAACTCCGTTAAGATCGAGGTTAAGAAGATGCTCAAGTGCCTGAGCCACGTGTCCTATGCCGAGTGCGATAAAGACTATGCTTATAAGCACCTTAGTAAAGCTTCCCTTTTTAGCCATAGCGTTCTCCTTTAACAGCCTGTATAGTGTTGATTAAAACGCGATCTTCTCGTCAATGTAGCTCTTGAGCTCTGCAATCGGGATTCTTACCTGCTCCATGCTGTCTCTATCGCGGACGGTTACGCATCCGTCGGTCTCGGAGTCAAAGTCGTAGGTAATGCAGAGAGGTGTACCGATCTCGTCCTGACGGCGATATCTCTTACCGATAGAGCCTGCCTCGTCATAATCTATCGAGAAGTACTTGGAAAGCTCGCTGTAGATAGCGTCAGCGCCATCGGAAAGCTTCTTGGAGAGAGGAAGAACTGCAGCCTTGAAGGGTGCGAGAGCGGGATGCAGGTGCATAACAACGCGGACGTCGTTCTTTTCTGCATCGATAACTTCCTCGTCGTAAGCGTCGCAAAGTACGGAGAGAACAGTTCTCTCAACGCCAAGGCTGGGCTCTACTACGTAAGGAATGTAATGCTCGTTTGCTTCCTGATCGAAGTAGGTCAGATCCTTACCCGAGGTCTCCTGATGCTGAGAAAGGTCGTAATTTGTACGGTCAGCAACACCCCAGAGCTCGCCCCATCCAAACGGGAAGAGGAACTCGAAGTCGGTGGTTGCCTTGGAATAGAAGCAAAGCTCCTCGGGATCGTGGTCACGGAGTCTGATGTTCTCTTCCTTAAGACCGATTGCAAGCAACCAATCGCGGCAGAAGCTTCTCCAATAGTTGAACCACTCAAGATCTGTGCCGGGCTTGCAGAAGAACTCAAGCTCCATCTGCTCGAACTCGCGAACACGGAAGATGAAGTTACCGGGAGTGATCTCGTTACGGAAGGACTTACCGATCTGAGCAATACCGAAGGGGAGCTTCTTTCTCGTGGTTCTCTGTACGTTTACGAAGTTAGTAAAGATACCCTGAGCGGTCTCGGGACGGAGATAAACTGTGTTCTTTGCGTCCTCGGTTACGCCCTGGAAGGTCTTGAACATAAGGTTGAACTGACGGATGTCGGTGAAGTTGTGCTTGCCGCAGGTGGGGCAAGGAATGTTGTGCTCCTCAACGAACTCCTTCATCTCTGTCTGAGTAAAGGCGTCGATAGGCTTGGGAAGCTCAAAGGAATTTTCAGCGCACCAGTCCTCGATAAGCTTGTCTGCTCTGAAGCGCTCGTGGCACTCACGGCAATCCATAAGGGGATCGGAAAATCCTGCGAGGTGTCCGGATGCTACCCAGGTCTGAGGGTTCATAAGGATAGCGGCGTCAAGTCCTACGTTGTACTTGTTCTCCTGAACGAACTTCTTCCACCACGCCTTCTTTACGTTATTCTTCAGCTCTACGCCGAGAGGGCCGTAATCCCAAGTGTTTGCAAGGCCGCCGTATATCTCGGAGCCGGGGAAAATAAAGCCTCTCGTCTTGCAAAGAGCGACTATTTTGTCCATTGTCTTTTCAGTATTTTTCATTTTGACTTCCTTCCTGAATGTCCATTAAAATTTAACAAGAAATATTTTATCACAGCTTTACGATATTGTCAATAGCTTAACAATAGGATTTTACTTTCCTGCAACGCTCATCTGACGGATAAGCGTATCGGGAGCGCCAAAGACGGTAAATCCGCCTGCGAAGCCGAACTTTACGTCAGCGGCAAGCGCCTCGATAGACTTGATAAGCTCAAAGAAGTTACCTGCAACCGTGAAGGACTTGATAGCCTCGCACTTCTTACCGTCTCTTACTCTGAAGCCCGCGCTCTCAATAGAGAAATCGCCCGTAACCGAGTTTGCGCCCGCGTGGAGTCCCTTGAGCTCGGTGATATAGATACCGTCGCCCATAGATGCGAGAAGCTCGTCATCGGAAAGGCTGCCGCCTGCGAGGTAGAAGTGGTAAGGAGCGACAGAGACGGGAGAAGCGTAGCTTCCTCTCTGACCGTTACCCGTGCTCTCCTTGCCTACCTTGTCAGCACTTGCTATATCGTAAAGAAGCGTGTTGAGAACGCCGTTCTCAATTACGTTCTTGGTGTAAGTCGCAACGCCCTCGCCGTCAAACGCGGTCTGAGTTGCACTTCCCTTCTTCTGAGGATCGTCGATAAGAGTAACGCAGTCTGCGGCGATCTTCTCGCCCTCCTTGCCCTTGAGCAAGGAAAGTCCGAGATTTGCGCTTCTGCCCGAAAATACCGACGAGAATGCGGAAAGAATATCCTTCATCTGCTTGCCGCAGAAGATAACGTCGTACTTGCCGCTCTCGATCTCGCCTGCGCCGATCTTTGCAAGAGCATCGGCAGTTGCTTTCTTTGCGAGATTGCCAACGAGCTCCTCGCCAAAGCCTGATTCAAGCGCAAATGCCGCCTGATTTTCGCCGTCCTTGGAGACAACTGCCTCTGCCGCCATTCCTACGACGCCGACGTCGGTAGAAAGCTCAAGTCCGTGGGAGTTTATAAGAACGATGCGAGTGCTGTTCTGAATTACGGTAGCGCTCGTGCCGTCGATGATGTACTCGCTCTCTGCGGTGATCTTGTTGTGGAGATCGAGCGCGAGCTTCTTAAGCTCTGCGGTGTCCTTTGCGGGAAACTCGGGGAGTGTAAGCTCAGCGTACTTCTCCGAGCCTGCGAAGATAACTGCCTTATCGTCGCTCTCGATATTCTTCGCGTTCTCGATAGCTCTCGCTACGAGCGCCTTCATCTCCTCGTCTGTGAGAAGCTCGGTGGATGCGCTTCCCATCTTACCGCCGACGATGCAACGGAAGCTGATGCCGCCGCTTACCTCTGATGAAAATGAAGAGATCTCTCCCTTAAGAGTCTCGGCGGACGTGCCGCTCGACTCCATAAAATATACCTCGTATTCTTCAAGTCCCGCGTTTTTAGCTTCTGCAACGAGACTATTCTCTACTGCTTCAAAATTCATAATTTCCTCCTTATCTTCCGCCAACCGTGATCTTCTTTACACGGATGAGAGGCTGACCTACGTCGGTGGGAACGCTTCCGCTGCTCGATCCGCACATTCCCTGCGCGGTGTCAAGGTTCTGACCGACCATGTCTATATCCTGAATTATCTTAGATCCCGTTCCGATAAGCGAAGCGCCGCGCACGGGCTCGCAGATCTTACCGTTGCGGATCATATAGCCCTCGTTTACCGAGAAGTTGAACGCGCCCGTAAGGGGATTTACAGAGCCGCCGCCCATTTGCTTTGCGTAAAGTCCGTATTCGATGGATGCGATGATGTCCTCGTTCTTGTCGGGACCGTTTGCGATAAAGGTATTGGTCATTCTCGAGGTAGGCTCGTAGGAATAGCTCTGTCTGCGGCTGTTACCCGTCATAGCCATACCGAGACGTCTCGAGCCGAGACGGTCAACCATATATCCCTTGAGGATACCGTTCTCGATAAGCACGTTTCTCTGAGTGGGATTTCCCTCGTCATCGATATTGACCGAGCCCCAAGCACCAGGTATTGTTCCGTCGTCGATCGCCGTGACCTTCTCGTTAGCGACCTTCTGACCGAGCTTTCCGCACATCTCGGACATTCCGATACCTACCGAGGTAGCCTCAAGAGAGTGTCCGCAAGCCTCGTGGAAGATAACGCCACCAAAGCCGTTCTCGATAGCGACAGTCATCTGCCCTGCCTCGCAGTATCCTGCGCGGAGATTTACGAGCGCGGTCTTTGCCGCAGACTTACCGACCTCTACGGGAGAGATGAAATCAAACATCTCAAGTCCCATTCCGCGTCCGGGAGACGCGCTGCCCGACTGATTTTCACCGTTATCGGAAGCAACCGCGCTGACAGCAATTCTGGTTCTCGTGTGCGAGTCGCCAACGAGAAGTCCCTCGCTGTTTGCAACGAGTATCTCGTGCTCAACACAGCTGAGATTTCCCTGAACCTGAGAGATGAGCTCGCTATGCTCCTTAGCGGCAAAGCAAGCCGACTTAAGTATATCGGTCTTGTTGCCGATATTTGCGGTAACGGGGTTTATCTTTACGGGGTGAATATCGGTAATATTCTTTCTGTTAAGGCAGATAGAGATAGGCGCGTTGCCCTCTGCAAGAGCGTCTGCCGCAGAGCGCGCGCATCTGAGGAGTCCCTCACGGCTGATATCCGAGGTGGATGCATAGACCGTTCTCTGACCGAGGAAGACTCTTACGCCAACGCCCGAAAGAACGCTGTCGTTGATCCTGTCTATCTTTCCGTCTACGAACATAATGAGGTTTGAACGGGTATGCTCGCCGAACACCTCGGCGAAATCTCCGCCCGTGGACATTGCCACGCCAAGCATTTCTTCAAGTAATTCCTTCTTAAACATATTTATATATTCCTTTCTCAATGTTCTCAGTCCTGACTGCGCTCGCCAAGAATATTGCGATACTTCTGATAGAAGCTCTCGAAATATCCGCCGTCAAGCGCCTTGCGAATTTCTCTGGTAAGATTGTTGTAGAAATAGAGGTTGTGAGCAACGGCAAGTCGCATACCGAGCGACTCCTTTGCCTTTATAAGATGACGAACGTACGAGCGGCTGTAATTGCGACAAGCGGGACATCCGCAGTTTTCGTCGAAGGGTCTTGGGTCCTTAGCATACTTCTCGTTGAGAAGGTTCATCTTTCCGTGCCAGGTAAAGAGGTTTCCGTGTCTTGCGTTACGGCTGGGCATTACGCAATCAAAGAAGTCAACGCCCATGTGAACTGCCTCGAGAATATTGCAGGGTGTTCCGACGCCCATAAGGTATCTCGGCTTGTTCTTAGGCATGTGCGGCTCAACGGCATCGATAATACGGTACATCTCCTCGGTCTCCTCACCAACGGCAAGTCCGCCTATCGCGTAGCCGTTGAGGTCAAGCTCAGCGATAGTGTGCATGTGCTCGATACGAAGATCCTCGTATGTTCCGCCCTGATTTATACCGAAGAGCATCTGATGCTTATTGATAGTCTCAGGCAAGGAGTTGAGTCTGTCAAGCTCGGTCTTGCAACGGACGAGCCAACGCGCCGTTCTGTCGCAGGACTGCTTTACGTATTTGTAGGGTGCGGGGTTCTCGATGCACTCGTCAAACGCCATCGCGATGGTAGATGCGAGGTTTGACTGTATCTGCATGCTCTCCTCGGGGCCCATGAATATTCTCTTTCCGTCCACGTGAGAGGCAAAGCGAACGCCCTCCTCGGTTATCTTGCGGAGCTGAGAGAGTGAGAACACCTGAAATCCGCCGCTGTCGGTAAGTATCGGGCGCTCCCAATTCATAAACTTGTGAAGACCGCCCATCTCGTAGATAAGCTTATCGCCGGGACGGATGTGCAGATGATAAGTATTGGAAAGCTCTACCTGACAGTCAAGGTCAATAAGCTCTCTGCTGGATACACCGCCCTTGATAGCCGCGCAAGTACCCACGTTCATAAACACGGGAGTCTGTATATCTCCGTGTACCGTATGCAAAACGCCTCTGCGCGCTCTGCCGTCGGTCGCCAAAATTTCAAACATTTTATATTATTCCTTTCGTGATTTGTCAGGTCCTTTCAAACTGTCTGTCAAGATTTTTCTTGGACAGCTCCATAGCAACGGGTCTGCCGTGCGGGCAAACGGTTATATCGGGGATAGCCATAAGCTTATCGACTATCCATTTGATATGCTCTGTCGCATATTCTCTGCCCGCCTTTATCGCCGCTTTGCAGGACGCCTGATAAAGTGCTTTTTCAAAAACTATGTCTCTCGTCACGTCTGCCGTTCCGGTTCCGCTTCTGAGTCTCTCAGCCATTACGACGAGCATATCAGAGACAGCATCCGTGCCTATTCCCTCGGGAATGGCGCTGACACTGACGCTGTATCTTCCCGCAGAGAACTCAAAGCCTGTCGCCTCTATCTCCTTGCGGTACTGCTCTATCGTCTGTATCTCCTCAGAGGTCATCATTATCTCGAGCGGAAGCATAAGCATCTGCGAGGTGGGAGATGCACTTCTCATAGCCGCTTTAAGCTCCTCGAAGATTATCCTTTCGTGAGCCGCGTGCTTGTCTATAAGCAGCATCGTATCTCCGCGCTCAACTATAACGTAAGAATTGAACGCTTCACCGACTATCCTATGGCTGAGAGGCTCTGCGACTGTCTCGGGTACTGCTTCCCGAGGAGCAGTACCGACCGTCGGTGCGAGATCGGGGCTTGCCTTCGGGGGCTCTGCCTTTTTTATCACCGTCTCTGCCTTTTCTTCTCTGATGGGAGCTGAGGTTATCGGCGAGGGCTTCTTTTCAGCGCTCTGCACGTCTGACATTCCGCCGCGAACGTACTCGCGGACGTATTCCTCGGCGGTCATCGTAACGAATTTTTCCTTTTGCGGCGCCGCCTTCTGCTCGGATACCGTCGGCTTACTTACCGCAGATATGGGCGCTACTGCAGGCGCAGGAGATGTCGTGGGTGTGGGCGCTTTGAAGAGCTCGGTCTCTATCTGTCTTGCCTTGAGAGACTGTCCTCGTCTGTCCTCAATAGGCAGAGTTGCCTCTGATACCTTGGTCTTTGCCCAATCCGACCTTGCGCTTCTCTCCGAGATAGCTATGTTCGGGCGCTCGGCGTTCTGCTCAAGCGCGTTGCGAACGGCGTAGTATATAGCCTCAAAAACAGGCTTCTCGTTAGAGAACTTGACCTCAAGCTTCGCAGGGTGAACGTTTACGTCGACGGTTGCGGGATTTATGTCAAGGAAAAGCACGCAACACGGGAATTTGTCGGGCGCTATGTAAGAGGTGTACGCCTGCTCGAGCGCGGCACACGCGGTGCGGCTCTTGACGTATCTGCCGTTTATAAAGAAATTCTGATAATTTCTGTTTGCTCTGACGTTGTCGGGTCTGCCAACGAAGCCCTTTACGCCTATTCCGTCGACCTCAAGCTCGGTCGGGATAAGCTTTGACGAAAATTCCTTTCCGAATACCGAGTATATCGCGTTTCTGACGTTTCCGTCGCCTACCGTCTCAAGCTTGACGTTTCCGTCAACTATGAGCTTAAAGGAGATATCTGGCTTGGAAAGCGCTATTTTTTCAACGACGGCGCTTACTGCCATCGCCTCGGTCACGTCCTTCTTCAAGAACTTGCGCCTTGCGGGAACGTTTGCAAAGAGGTTTTCAACTATGACCGTCGTTCCCTCGCTTGCCGCTCTTTCGGACACGCGCAGAATATTTCCGCCGCTTGCCTCAAGCATCGCTCCGCTCTGTGCGCCGCGCGGTCTTGAGATTATTCTCATATCCGAGACCGACGCTATCGCCGCGAGAGCCTCGCCTCTGAAGCCGAGCGTGAGTATTCCCTCAAGATCCTCTGCTTCTTTTATCTTACTCGTGGCGTGTCTTCTTATCGCAACGGGAAGATCGTCGGGCTCGATTCCGCAGCCGTTGTCGGCTACTCTCATATAGGTAACGCCGCCGTTCTGTATCTCGACGGTTATAGATGTAGCGCCCGAGTCTATTGAATTTTCAAGCAGCTCCTTTATTACCGACGACGGTCTGTCGACCACCTCGCCTGCCGCTATCAAGTTTGCGACCGCAAAGGACAGCACGTTTATTTTGCCCATAGTATCCTCCCTTCAAATGTTTTTACTGATTATTACTGAAGTCTCTTCTTTAAATTGTACAGGAAGCTCATAGCCTCGTAGGGCGAGAGCGTGTTGATGTCGATCGCTTTGAGCTCCTCGATCACCTGCTCCTCTACGAAGTCGTCAAAGGTGATGAGCGTATCGTCCTTCTCCTGCTCTACCTTCTCGGAGGTGCTTATCGCCTTGGCGGTCTTCTCGACAGATGCGAGGACCTCTTTAGCGCGCTTGATGACCTCGTTAGGTATTCCCGCGAGCTTTGCTACCTCAATTCCGTAGCTGTCGTCGGTAGAGCCCTTGACTATCTTGCGAAGGAAGGTGATATTGTCGCCTCTCTTCTTTGCGGCAACGTTGTAGTTGACGATGCCGTCAAACTCGTCTTCCATTACGGTCAGCTCGTGATAGTGCGTTGCGAACATAGTCTTTGCGCCTATCTTGCGGCTGTTGGTGTATTCAACTATAGCTCTCGCTATGCTCATACCGTCAAAGGTCGAAGTGCCTCTGCCGACCTCATCGTAGATGATAAGGCTCTGTCTTGTGGCGTTGCGAAGGATATACGCCACCTCGTTCATCTCAAGCATAAATGTCGACTGTCCGCTCGCAAGGTCATCGGATGCTCCTACTCTCGTAAAGAGCTTGTCTATAACGCCTATGCGCGCGTCCTTTGCGGGAACGAACGAGCCTATCTGCGCCATAACTACTATGATAGCCACCTGTCGCATATAGGTAGATTTACCTGCCATATTCGGTCCTGTTATGAGCATCATTCTGTTTCTGTCGGTATCAAGCTCGGCATCGTTTGGAACGAAGTAGCTGTCCTTGACGAACTGCTCAACCACGGGGTGTCTGCCGTCCTTTATCTCAATTTTGTCGCTCTTATCGACCTCGGGACGAATATATTTGTTCTTTACAGCGACGGTAGCAAGGCTTACGTAAACGTCAAGCGTTGCAAGAAGCGCCGCCACCTTCTGAAGCCGTGAGCTTGCGGAGGCAACGTAGTCGCGCACGTCGCAGAAGATATCGTATTCAAGCGAGTTTACTCTGTCGGCAGCTCCGAGTATGGTGGCTTCCATATCCTTGAGCTCCTTAGTGATATATCTCTCGCCGTTTGCAAGCGTCTGCTTGCGGATGTAATCCTCGGGAACCTGATCCACGAAGGACTTGGATACCTCTATGTAGTATCCGAACACTCTGTTGTAGCCTATCTTGAGCGTCTTTATTCCCGTGCGGGTACGCTCCTCATCGGCAACTCTGCTTATCCAGCTCTTGCCGTCGGTCATCACCGAGCGCAGATAGTCAACGTCAGAGTTAAAGCCCTCTGCTATCATTCCTCCCTCTCTTATAGATACGGGCGGATTTTCGCAGATAGCGCTGTTTATCTTTGTGTAAATATCCTCGAGCGTTTCAAGCTCCGAGGTGAGCGATACGAGCTCGTCCGAGCGACAAGCGCCAAGCAGAGCCTTAAGCTCGGGAAGCACGCCTACGGTATTGGCAACCGCGCGAAGATCTCTTGCGTTTGCCGTTCCGTAAACTATTCTCGTAACGAGACGCTCAAGGTCGAGAACGCTTGAAAGAAGATCGCGAAGCTCCTCGCGAAGAATATACGCGCCGCTAAGCTCCTCAACGGCGTTCTGTCGTCTTCTTATAGCCGCTACGTTGAGAAGAGGATGCTCCACCCATGTGCAGAGCAATCTCGCACCCGCGGCAGTAACCGTCTTATCAAGCACGCCGAGAAGCGAGCCCTTCTTTTCCTTAGAGCGCATAGTAGCGGTAAGCTCAAGGTTACGTCTCGTGTTTATATCCATCTCAAGATACTGTCCCTCTTGATAGATGCTCAGATCCTTGATGTAGGATATATCCTTCTTCTGAGTTTCCTCAACGTAGGAAAGAAGCGCGCCGAGAGCCGAAACGAGCGGTCTGTTTTCAAGATACTCGTCCTTTACTGAATCTCCGAACTGCTTTTTTACTCGCTCGAGAGATTCGTCGTAATCAAACTGAGACGCGCGATTGTCGTTAAGAAGCGCGCCGAGTCCCGAATGGATAAAGTCGGCAAGATCACCGAGCTTGCTTTCGTAAAGGTTCAGCACCACCTCGGCAGGCGCGTAGGTGCCAAGCTCGTTGCGGAGCTTTGTAGCAACGTCGTCGCCGCAGAAGAAGGTCGCAAAGACCTTTGCCGTTGAAACGTCGGCAAACGCCACGCCACATTCAAATTGGCTCATATATACCGAACAGAGATAGTTGCTCTTGCCCTCGGAGAGCAGATCGCTCTCTATAAGCGTACCCGGAGTTACCACTCTGATGACCTCACGGCGCACGAGTCCCTTTGCAAGAGCGGGATCTTCGGTCTGCTCGCAGATAGCTACCTTATATCCTCTTGAAACAAGAGTGCCTATGTATCCTTCGGCGCTGTGGAAGGGTACGCCGCACATCGGCGCCCTCTCCTCTTCTCCGCAATCTCTTCCCGTAAGAGTAAGCTCAAGCTCACGCGATGCGAGAATAGCGTCGTCAAAGAACATCTCGTAAAAGTCTCCGAGGCGGTAGAAAACTATATGGTCCTTATACTGATTTTTTATCTCAAAATATTGCTCCATCATTGGAGTCATGGCGTTTTCCTCCGTTTTTGTGAATATCCCTCAAATAGCTTACGCTCTATCAGTGAGAGCAGCCGCCGCCGCAGGTAGAGCAATCGTGTGTGCAGGAGGGCAGCTCGCCGGTTATTTCAAAGGTTATGGTGTTATTAACGGCGTTCATAAGCTCGTTTACCTCAGCCTGAGCCTCGTTGAGCTCTGTAAATATGGGATGGCTCATAATAGCCTCGTAGAGCTCGTTTATTCTCTTCTGGATAACATCTATGAACATAGTGTCGCGCTCGTCCTTGGTAAGCTCGCCCTGAAGAGCCTTCTGCTGTACCTCGTACTCGACCATCATCTTCTGAAGATCGGGATCATTCTCGTAATTCTTTCTCGCGTCTGCAAGGCGCACGAGCTTTTCGTCATTCTTAAGAGCCTTTCCAAGCTCTGATGCAAGTTCAAAAATAGTCATTTTTTATATCCTCTTTCTTTTGATTTTTTATCTTTCAATTTTTCCCGAGAGAGCGAAGGTGTCGCCCGTCTCTATTTTTATATTCAGGAATTTACCGATATCGCGCTCGTCTCCGTCAAAGAAAACTATCTTGCCGCCGTCCGTCCTTCCGCTGAAAACGTCGGGATTGTTCTTGCTCGGCCCGTCGCAAAGCACTCGCACTACCCTTCCCTCGAATTCCTTGTTGAGAGAGTAGGAGATGTCGTTCTGAAGCGCGAGCAGCCGCTCAAAGCGCTCTGCCTTTACCTCCTTTGGTATCTGGCAGTCCATAGCCGCCGCGGGAGTGTTCTCGCGAGGCGAGTATTGGAATGAGAATATCATATCAAATCGCGCTCGGCGAAGAGCCGCGAGCGTATCCTCAAAGTCCTCGTCGGTCTCCCCGGGGAATCCCACGATTATATCAGATGTCAGCGTCGCGTCGGGCATTTTTTCCTTGATGTAGTCGCGGATGCCGATATATTTCTCAAAATCGTATTTTCTGTTCATCGCCTTGAGCACGCGGTCGCTTCCCGACTGCATCGGCAGATGGAAGTGTCTTGCAACGTGCTTCGAGCTTGCCATAACGTCTATAAGCTTTCTCGTAGCGTCCTTCGGGTGACTCGTCATAAAATGAATGACGTAATCGCCCTCGATCTTATCAAGCTCGGAGAGCAGGTCTGCAAAATCGTAGTCAAAGCCGCTGTCCTTGCCGTAGGAGTTGACGTTCTGTCCGAGAAGGGTTATATCCTTGTAGCCTGCTCTGACGAGCTCGGAAAACTCGGCAATAACGTCCTCCTTTTTTCTGCTTCTCTCTCTGCCGCGCACGTAAGGCACGATGCAATAGGAGCAGAAATTGTTGCAGCCGTACATTACCGACACCCACGCGCGAAACTTATTCTCTCTGCACACGGGAAGTCCCTCGGCAACGGCGTATTCCTTATCGTCGGGGTCGAATATTCGGTTGCTTCCGTTCATTCTCTTGAAAAGATGCTCGGGCAGCTTGTAAATGAGCGACGGGCCGAAGAGTATATCAACGTAAGGATAGCGCATTTTTATGTCTCTCACGCGATGCTCCTGCACCACCATACAACCGCAGATAACGATAACGAGGTCGGGATTCTTCGCCTTTATATGCTTGTACTGTCCGACGAGTGAGAGCGCTCTCTTCTCGGCGTGCTCGCGTATAGCGCAGGTGTTGACCATTATGAGCGACGCGTCCTCGGGAGTCTCGGTCTTCTCGTATCCCATCTCGATCGCCATACCCATCAGTCGCTCGCTGTCAGCCTCGTTCTGCTGACATCCAAGCGTCAGCACGAAGGCGCGACGGCGCTTACCGCTCGCGAGAAAATGCTCGTCGTTAACCTTGCGTACACGCTCGATAAATTCTTTTTGCTTGTTGATCTCCTCTGCGCTTACCGCCCTGTCCTTAACCGTCATAAGATAAAAATTCGCCTTTCTCCCGTTCACGAGACACAATTAGCCATAATAACTCATTATAATACTATATTATAATATACTTTTCCCGTTTTGTCAAGACCCACGCCCATACATAAGCACAAATTTCCGTTATTATTTTTTGCCTCTCTCCGCATCAAATATACTTGACACGGGCGGTGAATTATGGTATCATAAAGCAAGAAAAAGCAGATTTACGAAAGGAAAGAGACTATGGCAGGCAAGCACGACGGTCATCGCGAAAGACTGAGAAATAAATTTATCACCTCGCCCGACTCTCTTGAGGATCACGAGCTCCTTGAGCTTTTGCTCTTCTACGCTATCCCGAGATGCAACACGAATGAAACGGCGCACGATCTCATCGACCGATTTGGCTCTTTGCAGGGTGTGCTTGACGCAAATTTGTCCTCACTCGTCGGAGTCAAGGACGTCGGAAACAAGACCGCACTTTATCTGCGAGTCGTCTCTGAGGTGCTTTCAAGATACGAGCGCGCATCTCACGAGCTGAGTGGACAGATAGATACCTACGCCGAGCTTGGCGATTATCTCCGCAGCCTTTTCGTAGGCACTGAGAACGAGCAGACCTTCCTTTTGCTCTTCGATAATTCAAAGCGCCTGATACTCTGCGAGAAGATAGGAGAGGGATACTCCTCGGGCAACGTAATATCGATGCGAGATATTGCCTACCTCGCGCTCTCAAACAACGCCGCAGGCGTAGTTCTTGCACACAATCATCCAAATGGCAGAGCCACTCCCTCAGGCGAGGACATTATGGCGACAAATCGCCTCAAGAGCGTACTCAATTCAATGGATATAACGCTTATCGACCATTTCGTAATTGCAGGCAAGGATTGCGTTCCGATAATACACTACGACAAGTCTCAGCTCTTCAACATTCAGCCTGAGTAATATAAAAAGCACTTATCCGCGAGTGTCTGCAAGATCAGCGGTAAAATTGAAGCCACCACATTTTTTGTGGTGGCTTTTTGATATGTGGAAAGCACAAGAAAAGCCCCGCGCGAAGCGGGGCGAGGATCAAAACTGTATGGGATAATCACCGTACCCCATACAACATGAAATACCTTTCAATGAATAGCGTTGCATTTCAAGGGTTGCAAAAAGAATACACAGACAAGTATGATACATTTCGTTGAT
>JAFVRA010000008.1 GCA_017504545.1 Clostridia bacterium
CGTTTCGCTTCGCCTTTGATACTTGACGTTTGCAACGCAAACTCAACAGTCGCTTGCGACACGATTCTCCCACAGGAGAAGGCTTTTAGTGATTTGGTGTCAAGGATGGACAGTCGAGGACGCCTGTCCCTACAAATATGATAAATTTTGAGCGAGCCCGTTTACGGGTGGCAAGTAACAAATGCATGGCTGGCAGGCCAATAAAGTACGCACTTGTGCGTAGCCTGTAGTATTAGGGCTATGCCCGAAACTGAAATACCCCCCGTTTTACGGGGGGATTTTTATTATTTAGCACAGTTTTAAGTAAAAAACCAAAAAATTCAAATAAACTATTGATTTTTGTCAAAATCTGTGATAAAATGTATTTATAGGTAATATTCTCTTTGATGAAAGACTATTTAGGGGGATTTTTTATGAAAAAAACTGTTTCTATCATAGTGATAGTCGCCACCTTGCTTTCTATGGCACTCGCTATTCTTCCTGCGAGCGCTGCTGATACAGCCGGGGAGATGCAGAGCGACGTAAAGATCAGTACCGCCGCGCTTGAGTCAATGATCCAATCGGCAGACAAGCTTATAGAAAAGAACTACACCCCTGATTCCTGGGCGGTATTTCAGATAGTTCTCAAGTCTGCGATAGATGCGCTTGATTCAAACACTCAGGAGGAGATCGATGCGGCTGCTGCGGCGCTTAAGCTTTCGATCACCAACCTCGTGGTCAAGGAACAAGACAATATCAAGGCAGACGAAGAAATATCCAAGCTTATTTCAAACGCTTCGTATACCGAGGTCTATTGGGATTCTCTTGAATACAAGACTCTTATTGAGGGTAAAGAGAGTACAGAAAAGTTTACTGATCATTATAAGATTACTACGACTGATAATCTGATAACCTCCCATCCCATAGCCAATGCAGTGGAGCTCGCATACGTGAGTCAAACCGAATACCCCATAACAGAAGATACCTTCTATGTATATGAATTCAAAGCAAAGCTCAACAGAGCAAACGGATATGCGGGTGTGGTATACGCGACAAAAGGCAATGACCATTATTTCCTTTATGGTGCTTTTGCAAACGACGGTGATTTTTATGACGCTTACGGAAGAAGAACATCCCATCTGCAAAATAGATTTCGCGAAAGAGGAAATAATCCCGGAAACGAATTCGTGGAGTGCCCTGGACTTTATCTCCTTCTGGATGAAGAAGGATATGGCTCGTGGAGGCTTATTTATGACGGGCTTACTGTAAAAGCACAGTATTTAGCAGAGAACGGTCAATGGGCGTACGCTAATAATAAGCAAAAGTCCTATGTTTCTCCAGGAGTTCAAAATAAGGATGATGGGTGGTATGCAAATGCTCCTGAAATATCGAGTTACACGATGCCTAAAGGATACTACGTAGCGTTTGGCATTCATAACAAGTGGGGAGACGTCAATTCGGAAAGAACTATTGCGGTCAAGGATGCCGTTCTGTACGACTGTACCGTTATTGATGACAGCGAGCTGACGCCCGCCGATAAGACCGAGCTTAACGGATATATAAAGTACGTGACTGATAATTTCGTAAATTCAGTAGAATACGACGCGACCACCTGGGCTACTCTCCAGAAGGCACTCTCGGCGGCAAAGGTTGCAAGCACGAACAAGAGAGTTTCACAGCTGGTGGTCGATCAAAGACTGTCGGATCTTATGGATGCGGTATCTGCGCTCAAGATCAATACGGCCGATCTTGATGCGATTATCTCGGAGTCAAGAAGATTGATAGAGTACAATTATACTAAGGAAAGCTGGAGAGTTCTTGCCGACGCGCTCAGCGTTGCCGAGAAGGCAGAGAAGGTCGATTATGAGACCGTTAAAAAGCTTTACGACGATCTTCTTGCCGCAAAGAACGGACTTGTTGCTATTGATTACAGCGCGCTTCAAGCGGCTGTTTCCAAAGCCGAGGCTTTCGTTGCGGAGGAATATACCGCAGAGAGCTGGGTGGTATTCATACAGGTTGTAGAGGCGGCAAAGGGTGCGCTTTTGGTGCCCGATCAGGCTATGGTCGATGCTGCCGTGGCATCTCTCAAGGCGGCGATGAACGCTCTCGTGCTCTACACGGAGGAAAATCCCATAGAGAAGCCTACCGAGAAGCCTACCGAAAAGCCTACCGAGACGGCGACAGACGAGCCTTCGTTGCCCACCGTGGATATTCCAAGCAGTAGTGGAGATACTCCCACTATTCCAGGTCTTTCGGATACCCCCGAGCTTCCCGAGAATCTTCCTTCAGTTGCCGGCTGCGGTAGTGCGATCAGCGCTTCCGCAATAGTGGTTGCAGTAGTTCTTGGCGCAGTTGTGCTCAAGAAGAAGGAAGACTAATCAGAGTCTTTGAATTGAACGTTTAGCGAAAGTTATCGCCCCGTCTCAACTGAGACGGGGCGATCTGTTTATATTTCTTTTGCTTTTTCGATGTCCTTAAGCACTTGGGCGGTCAGTTCTTCTACCGAAGCAAATTTTTGCTCGGGGCGTATGAATTCAAGAAATTCAACTCTGATATTTTTGCCGTAAAGATCACCGTCAAAGTCGAAAAGATTAGTCTCGGCGCAAAGCGTGCTGCCGTCAACCGTAGGACGAACGCCTACGTTTGTTATTGATCTCCACACGTGTCTTCCAACATGCGTGCGCGTCAGATATACTCCGTTGCGAAGAGGCGCCGAGGTGGGGGAGAGAAGCTGATTTACGGTAGGGAAGCCGAGCAGCCTACCGAGCTGCTGACCGCTGACTACAGTCGAGCGGATAGAGTATTTTCTGCCGAGCAGCTTAGATGCGACGTTGACGTTGCCTTCCGAAAGAAGATCTCGGATAGCCGACGATGATACTGTCGTGCCCTCTACCCTTACCGACGGAATGGCAGAAAAGTCAATAGCACTTTCCTTGCACAAGCGCGACAGAAGCTCGGAGTCTCCCTTTGCGCCCTTTCCAAAGCGGTAGTTAAATCCGCAGAACACAGCCGAAGCGCAAAGCCTTTGACGTATAATGCTCTCAAAGAAATCCTCGGGAGAAAGAGCGGCGATCTCTGCCGAGAAATCAACGCTTATCAGAATATCCACGCCGAGAAGCGCCATCAGGCGCTTTTTTTCATCTCTGTCCGTCAGTATCGGAATACCTCCCGGGATAAAAAAGCTCTTAGGCGGCTTTGTAAAGCTGAATACCGCTAAGGGCAGTCCCGACTCGTCTGCGGCAATGCGCGCCTTTTTGATGAGAGCGCGGTGCCCGATATGCAGACCGTCAAAGCAACCGAGAGCCACTACCGTTGGGCTGTTCAATTTAAAATCAAGAGAAGTATAGGTCTTCATAAGCTCGCCCTCCCTCCAAGTGTATTCGTCAATAGAGATTATAACACAAAATCGCCAATAAAGCAAGAGTATTTTTAAGGATAAAAGAGGCGGAGGGGGCATTATTTCGGGAGGGGAGTTTGTCAATATAAAGACAATCTAAAAACGCTCCAAATCCTTGACAATGCTTGATTTTTTGTGTATAATAAAGATGTAAGAGGATCTCGAAAGAAGTCAAAATAAGCGCCGAGATCCAAATTTGTCAGGAGGACTGAAGTGTCGATGTTTAAGTTAAGCGGAGTGCACGTAAAGCACTGTAAAAACACCGCGAAGCTGAAGGCTGAAAGAATACCGACGCCAAAGAGCATTACCGTTCCCATGTCTATGCACATAGGCGCGCCCGCCGTGCCGATCGTAAAGGTGGGAGATACGGTAAAGGTAGGTCAGCTTATCGGTGAAGCAGACCCGGGACTTTCCTCACCAGTCTATTCCGGAGTGTCCGGCACCGTCAAGAAGATTGACGGAATTATCAGTATTTCCGGCGCCCAGATACCCACAGTAGTCATAGAGAGCGACGGAGAGCAGACGATTGCGGAAAGCGTAGTACCCTATGAAGTAAATACACGCGAGGAGTTCCTTGAGGCACTCTCAAGAAGCGGCATCGTAGGACTCGGTGGCGCGGGATTCCCCACGCTCGTAAAGCTGAAGGCAGATGTCTCAAAAATAGACACCCTGCTTATCAACGGTGCCGAGTGTGAGCCTTACATAACCTCGGATACGAGAACGATGATAGATGACGCGGCAGCTGTTGCCGACGGTATCAGGCTCGTAGCGGGATTCCTTGAAATAAAGAATATCGTTATAGGTATTGAGAAGAATAAGCTCGAATGCATCGCATCAATGAGACGCGCCGTTGCGGATATAGCTGGAGCGAGCGTCAAGCCGCTTCCGTCGGTATATCCCCAGGGCGGTGAGAAGGTGCTCGTGTATCACACGCTCGGACGAGTCATAAAGGAGGGCGGTCTGCCGCTCGACTGCGGCGTTATAGTTATGAACTGCACGACTATCGCGGCGATCTCAAGATTTATCCGCACGGGCATGCCGCTCGTTGAGAAGTGCATCACCGTTGACGGATCTGCAGTAGCGACTCCGAAGAACGTTATCGCGCCTATCGGTACTCCCGTGATGGATCTTATCGATTTCTGCGGAGGATTTTCCGAGGAGCCGAGAAAGATGCTCTACGGTGGTCCTATGATGGGAATAGCACTTCCCGATACCTCGTCTCCCGTTCTCAAGCAGACCAACGCGGTGCTTGCCTTTGGAAAGAAGGAGGCAACTCCCCCGAAGGTAACGCCCTGCATCAAGTGCGGCAGATGCGTAGAGCACTGTCCCTTCGGCCTTGATCCCACGGCTATCTCAAAGGCGTATAAGGAGAACGATCCAGAGACGCTTGAGAAGCTTAAGGTAAATCTCTGTATGGAATGTGGCTGTTGCAGCTACGTTTGCCCGGCAAAGAGAAATATAGTTCAGCGAAACAAGATGGCGAAGACTATGCTTCGCAATTATCAGATCGAAAAGAAAAAACGTGAGGAGGCGCAAAAGAATGGATAACGGAATGTTGCTCGTATCTCCCGCGCCCCACATCAGATCAAAAACCAATACGCAAAGCATAATGCTCGACGTTATCATTGCGATGACGCCTGCGCTTATCGCTTCGACGATAATCTTCGGTTGGCGCGCTCTCGTTATGGTGGCTGTATGCGTTGCATCCTGCGTCCTCTTTGAGTTCCTTTTCCAGAAGCTCTGCAAGCGCGACGTTACGGTAGGCGACCTCTCGGCAGTAGTTACGGGTATGCTTCTTGCATTTAATCTTCCCGTGAGGATCCCGATATGGCAGGCAGTCTTCGGCTGTCTCGTTGCTATCGTTGCGGTAAAGCAGCTTTTCGGCGGTATAGGCAAAAACTTTGCTAACCCTGCGATAACCGCGAGATTGGTTATGACGATCTCCTTTGCGGGAACGATGACTAATTTTGCGACCTCGGCTGACGCTACCAGCAGTGCAACTCCTCTTGCTCTTATGGGTACCGAGTCGATGCCCTCGCTGCTCACGCTCTTCCTTGGCAACCACGGAGGAAGCCTTGGCGAGACCTGCGCTCTCGCGCTCATCATAGGCTTCGTATATCTTCTTGTTCGCCGTGTTATCACCTGGCACACCACCGTCGTATTCGTCGGTACGGTAGCGCTCTTTACGCTCTGCCTCGGTCAGAATCCTCTTGAGCACGTGCTCAGCGGCGGTCTGCTGCTTGGCGCGATATTTATGGCGACCGACTATTCCACCACTCCCTCGACCAAGTGGGGAAAGGTGATATTCGGACTCGGTTGCGGCATCATAACCGTGCTTATCAGAGTATTCGGAGGATATCCCGAGGGTGTTTCCTTCGCGATACTTCTTATGAATATCCTGACGCCTTATATAAGCAAGCTCACCAGAAGAAAGATCTTCGGAGGTGTTAAGAGAAAATGAAAAAGAACGACTCTCTGAAAAGCATTATAGTTCTTGTGGGCATCTGCATAGTTATCGGCGCGGCTATGGCGGGGATCAATATGATAACCGCGGATAGAATAGCGGCGGTACAGGCAGAAAAAGAGGCGAAGGCGTTAGAGACGGTGCTTCCCGAGAATGAGGGCTTTGAAAAGCTTGAGGATATCCCCGAGCTTCCAGAAAGCGTCGTTGCGGTCTATCGCGACAAGGACGGAGAGGGAATAGCAATGCTTCTCTCGGCAAGCGGCTATGACGCTTCAAACCCCATAAGCATCGCAGTCGGATTCAATAACGACGGCGCTATCACGAAATGCTACGTCATCTCCTGCACGGGAGAGACGAGCGGTATCGGAACTAAGGTCAAGGGAGAGGGATTCCTTTCTTCCTTTGACGGAAAGTCTGATATGGACGGCATAGACACCATAAGCGGCGCGACTATCTCTTCTACCGCGTTTCTTGAGGCTGTAGAGGACGCCTTTGGTGTTATAGCTACTATAAACGTAAATACAAACGGGGAGGCAGAGAAATGAGTAAATTGCAAAATCTTCTCAAGGGTATCATAAAAGAAAACCCCGTGCTCGTCCTCGTGCTTGGCACTTGTCCGACACTTGCGGTCAGTACCTCGGTAATAAACGCGCTCGGAATGGGTATCGCGGCAACCGCCGTGCTTATCTGCTCCAATATGGCAATATCTGCGCTCCGTAAGGTAATTCCCGATAAGGTCAGAATTCCTTGCTACATAGTTCTTATCGCAGGCTTCGTTACTATGATCGAGATGCTTATGCACGCCTTCGTGCCCGATATTTACGAGGCGCTTGGAGTATTCCTCTCGCTTATAGTCGTTAACTGTATCATTCTCGGCAGAGCAGAGATGTACGCGAGCAAGAACGGAGTTCTTGACTCTGCTATCGACGCGGTGGGAATGGGCATTGGATTTACGCTTGCGCTTTTCCTTATGGCAAGCATCCGCGAGATACTCGGCTCGGGCTCGTGGTTCGGACTTCCGATCCCGTGGCTCTCCGAGAATCCCATTCTCATCTTCGGAATGGCGCCCGGCGGATTTTTCGTGTTCGGATGCCTTATCGCGCTTGTAAACAAGCTCTCCAAGAAGAAAAACAAGAAGGATTTCAGCTGTGAAAGCTGTCCCTCGGCATACCTTTGCGGCAAGCGCACCGACGCTTCCTCTCAGTGTAAGGAAGGAGACGACAAGTAATGGATTTTAAGCAGCTTATAATCATAATGATGACCGCAGTGCTGGTCAATAACTACGTACTTGTAAGATTTCTTGGCATCTGTCCCTTCCTCGGAGTTTCCAAAAAGCTCAATCAGGCAGTCGGTATGGGCGTTGCGGTCACCTTCGTAATGCTTATGGCAACTGCGGCAACATACCCGATATATAACTTCCTGCTTCTGCCGAACGGTCTTGGATATATGCGTACTATCGTGTTTATCCTTGTCATCGCGGCGCTCGTGCAGCTCGTTGAGATAATACTCAAGAAGTATATCCCCGCGCTCCACGCGTCTCTCGGTATATATCTGCCGCTTATCACCACCAACTGCGCCGTGCTCGGCGTTACCATCAACAATGTCAACGACGGTTATAACTTTATTGAATCTATGACCAGCTCTCTTGGCTGTGGACTTGGATTTTTGCTTGCGATGGTTCTCTTTGCGGGTGTCCGCTCGAGACTTGAGGAGGCAAATCCGCCCGAGTCCTTCAAGGGACTTCCCATCACGCTGGTCTCAGCGTCTATAGTCGCTCTCTCGTTTATGGGCTTTAACGGGCTCGTTACGGGACTGTTCGGCGCGTAAGGAGGGAAGAGTATGGATATTTTGATCGCTACGTTGATAGTTGCGGCAGTCGGACTTTTTTGCGCCGCTATGCTCGTGCTTGCGGCAAAATTCTTTGCGGTTTCCGAGGACGAGACCGAGAAGAGCATTCGCGAGTGTCTCCCGGGTGCTAACTGCGGAGCCTGCGGCTACGCTGGATGCGACGGATACGCTAAGGCACTTGCCGAGGACAAGGGCAAGAACACCGTAAAAGCAAATCTTTGTATCCCGGGTGCTGACGCCACCGCACAGGCTATCTCCGAGATACTCGGGGTTGAGTTTGAGGACGTTGTCGAGCAGGTTGCGGTAGTGCATTGCTACGGTGACTGCAATCACACCTCGAACAAGATGGACTACGTCGGCATACAGAGCTGTGAGGCTGCAAAGACGATGTACGGCGGAGACGGAAAGTGCACCTTCGGATGCATAGGTCTTGGCGACTGTGTCAAGGCTTGCCCTCAGGACGCTATATGCTTAAAGAACGGCATCGCGCATATCGACACCCGTAAGTGTATCGGCTGCGGAATTTGTGTTCGCACCTGCCCTCAGAAGATCATCGATCTTATGGCAGACGTCGAGAGCGTGCTCGTCACCTGCAATAACAAGGAAAAGGGCGCGGCGGCAAGACAGAAATGCACCAATGCCTGCATAGGCTGCAAGAAGTGCGAGAAGACCTGCCAAAGCGGCGCTATCACAGTTCTCAACAACCTTGCGACTATTGATTACAGCCTTTGCACAGGCTGTGGCGAGTGTGCAAAGAATTGCCCCGTGGGCTGTATTCTCGTCTCTGACTTCAACGGAATACATAAAGCAAAATAAAATATTTACCAAACACCCTTGGCGTAAAACCGCCAAGGGTGTTTTTGCCTTTTAGAAATCATGCAACGGTAGGATAATATCCTCCCCTACAGACAAAACATCAAAATTTTCACCCAATTCTGTAGGGACAGGCGTCTAAACGTTTGCGAAGCAAACTTTACGCTGAACGAAGTGAAGCAGCACGACAGGTCCGTGCAAAACGCAATGCTATTTTTATAAATGGCGGGAGGATAATATCCTCCCCTACAGACAAAACATTAAAATTTTCACCCAATTCTGTAGGGACCGGCGTTCCCGACGGTCCTTTTTAAACAAAATGATATTTTTATAAATGACGGACGACCAATGGTCGCCCCTACAACCAAAATAACAAATATCGCACAAGCCCGTAGGGGCGTACACAATGTTTTCGAAGAAAACTTGCGGATTGCCAAGTGCACGTCCGATTTTTAGGACCGTCAATTTGCAAAGCAAATATGGACGCAC
>JAFVRA010000119.1 GCA_017504545.1 Clostridia bacterium
GAGGTGGACTCGCAACGTTTGCTTTGCAAACTTGCCGTTGAGCGAAGCGAAACAGGTATGCGGACGGAGAGGTCTAAGGCACCAAAACACAAACGAGATCCCTCGGTCGTGGGCGTGCCACTCCCTCGCCTTTTTTCGCCTATCACGGTCGAAAAAAGGTTCGACGCCGCGGCGGTTGTTTCCGTATCACCCTATCTTACCAATATCTCGCCGCTCTGCTCAGGATGACCTGTTCAAATGGGGTGCGGTTGGTATTTTAAGATTTCTCGGGCAGTCGAGGGCGCCGACCCCTACCGGTTTGTGCGATATTTGTTATTTTGATTGTAGGGGCGACCACAATGTTTTCGAAGAAAACTTGCGGCTTGCCAAGTGGTCGTCCGCGGGCGTTCAAAGAACGCCCCTACGGATTTGATTGTTGTCTTAATATTCGTTTGTAGGCGACGGTCTTTCTCCTCACTACTTGCCTAACGCAATGATACCAAAAGCCTTCCCTTGCGAGGGAAGGGGGACCGCTTGCGGTGGATGAGTAGTCCGTAATATAAAGAATTTTCACAAACGTCGCTCCGCTCCGCTCAGGATGACTTGATTAGATGAGGCGGGGTTGATACTTTGCTTGTAGGCGTCGGTTTCGTCCGCCTTTTTTATCCTCTATCCAACTCAGCCGTAAATCTGCGGACTATTCCGCTCTCGGAGCGCACCTCTATCTCGGCAAGCGAGCCGTTTGGCGCGTCGTCAGAGAAGACTATGTCTCCGTAAATGCTCACCGAGCAAAGCTCTTCGTTCTTCGTAACCTCGTAGGTTATCCTCGGCTCGTCGGTGTAAAGGGGAAGAACTATCGCGGCGATGCGGTCGTTCACCTGATCGGCGTCGTTGATAGGTGTGGGATTAGGTCTGCCAACCTTTATAACCTCTCCGTCGGCTATCGGCGTTCTGCCGTCTCCGCGCAGAAGCTCTACCGACGTCGCCGCACGGTCAGAGTCGGGCGCGAGAGCGGCGTAGAGATTGTCCGCAAGCTCGTGTCCCTGAGCGTTGTAGCCTATCTGAGTGTAATGCAAATTCTCAGGCCCCATATAACCGTATCCTCTCATACCCTCGTATCTCTCCTCGGCGGGCTTTGCGTAGTCGCATATACGCGAGGCGATAAAGAGAGAAGAGTCGGTGGTGCCGTTGATCGCATACTGCGCCGCTCGCGGAGATACGAGCTTTGTAAGCTCTCCGCGAGCGTGGCACTCTGCTGTTCCGAGAGACGCAAGGCAGCGCACGAGCATTATCGCGCCGAACTCGGTGTGGCACATCTTCTCCATAGTAGAGTGATATTTCATAAACTTTTCATAGTATTCGGGTGCTTTCATCACGGTCGGACTATGCCATTGCCAACCACCTTCAACGAAAAGATGCTTCTCGCCCGTCTCGCCCTGACACCAGAAGTATCCGCGGCGGTATATCTCAAAATCCGAATCCTTGCGCGAGAATCTCTCGGTCAGCAGCTTGTCGGCATAGATCGTATTGATAAGCAGAGACTCTCTGTGCGAGTAGCCGGGAGTCCAGCGCTCGATCGGCGAGCCGCCAACTGCCGACTGTATCGCGAGCGATTTCTCGCCCGTCATTTCGTACCAAAGCTTAGTAAGAGGGGTAGAAAATCCTACGCGGCCACGTGAGAGATCGTATATCTCTCCGATGATCTCCTCGCCCTTGACCTCAACGCAGTAGCATCTGCCCATAGTGTCGGCGCGCTCTGAGAGAGCGATCTGCTCCTCGCGGTCAAGACCCTTGTCAAGACAGCCTTGCGCGTTGCTCTGACCTGTCACAAAAAAGAAATTTATCTGCGCCCGTATTACCTTGTCTATCGTCAGCGTAGCACTCTTGCTACCTGCCTTTGCGGTTATGACCGTCGGGGCAGAGGAGCGCTGGAGTGCGGTGAGCATACCGCGCTCGTCCACCGAGATCACCTCGGGCGCACTTGACGAGAAGCTTACGTCCTCGCCAAGACCTTTGGGGGAGAAAAGATGTCTGTCATCGTACTGAAGCACGAAGCCGCACTCGGAACTCTTTTTCAGATGAAAGCGATAATCCGAGCGGCGACCGTCCTTCTTGACGGTTATTTTGCAAAAGCTTTCGCTCTTTCCGTCGGGAAAGGTGGGACGGTAAACGGTCAGCGTTGCGCCATCCTCTGCGACCGCCTCAAACACGGGAATTCTCGGGCGACCCTCGGGAATTGATGCGGTATATTCAAGAATATCGGTTGAGAAGCCCTCAAGCGCCTCTCCGTCGATGCTTACCGACAGAAGTCGCGGCGCACCCTCTTGTATCGTTGATCCTTCAATACGGAAAAAAATATATTCGTTCATGCTGTCCTCGCTTTGTATGTGGGGTTTATTAGAGTATATCACAAAAATCCCCTTTTGTAAATACAAAAGGGGATCAAAATCTTATATTTGGTGGCTTCTTACCAGATAATAATTGGCAAGGATATTAGCCTCTTCAAATTTGACGTCGCAGCACTGCTTGTGCTTTCCGTCGCCTATAAGAAGCTTGAAATGATTGTTGTCAAACCACTCGGCGTTAAGCAGCTTCGGGGATTTCTTTGCGAAAACCACGAGCTTGCAGTCGTCATCGTCAGCGGCGAGCGCCTTTACTCTGATATAGGTAAGTCCCTTTGCGGTTGTAGAAGAGCCGTACGACACGGTTACGACGTTGTTGCCCTCGGGAGAGGTGAAGGTCTGCTCGCGCATATCGCTCTTGATCTCTGCTGCTATCTTGTCATACGCCATTGCGCCTACCGCTCCTGCAGCCGCACCTGCTACGAAACCGACAGCCATGGCAAACTTAGTACGCTTTTTCATCTTCTTAGATTCCTTTCCAAAACTTCTGTAAGTTTATTATAGCACAATTTTTTTTGATTTTCAACCTCTTCGGATAAATAAATTAAAAAATTCATTTACACGCCTTGATTTGTGTGTTATAATGTTGTAAACGAAATCTGGTTTTGAGATCGGGGAATAATTATGGAAAAGAAAAATATAAAAATAGGAATTTTCGGCGGCGGAAGAGGCTCGGCGTTCTATAACAGTATATCGGCAAACGGCGGCGAGATAGTCGCGGTCTGCGACTATAACGAGGCGTGTACTAAGAAGGCAAGAGACAGGATCGGCGAGGGTGTCGCGCTTTACACCGACTTTGACGAGTTTATCGCTCACGAGGGACTCGAGGCTGTGGTGCTGAGCAACTACTTTCACGAGCACGCGCCTTACGCGATAAGAGCGCTTGAGCGCGGAATACACGTTCTGAGCGAGTGCATCTCAAACGCCACCATGGCAGAGGGCGTTGAGCTTGTAAGGGCGGCAGAGAAGAGCGCGGCTATCTATATGCTTGCCGAGAACTACCCTTATATGTCATTTAACCGCGAGATGCGCCGCGTTTACAGAGACGGAACTCTCGGAAAGGTGCTTTTTGCCGAGGGAGAATACAACCATCCGCTCGACCCCGAGGATATTGAGACAGAGGTACAGCTTTGCCCGTCCTCAACGCATTGGAGATACCAGCTTCCGAGGACCTATTACGTTACGCACTCCTTAGCGCCGCTGATGTATATCACGGGCGCGTCTCCCGTGAGAATAACGGCTATGCCCGTGTATGCGCCTATAGGCGAGGGACACAACGGTATCTCCAAGGGCGTGCCCGAGAGAGCCGCAGTCATCACCTGCCTTAACGACGACGAGTCGGTGTTCAGAGTCACGGGCTGTGCGGCGTTCGGCTCTCACGAAAGCTCCTACCGCGTGTGCGCCGAGAAAGGACAGATAGAGTCTCTGCGCGACGGAACGGGGCGCGTGCTTCTTTGCTACAACGAATGGGAGCTTCCCGAGGGTGCTTTAGCGCCGAGAAGCTGCTATCTTCCCGCAAATAACGATAAGGATGCCGCGCTTGCCAAGAAGGCAGGACACGGTGGCGGAGATTTTTACGTTATCCGTGAATTCTTGAACTGCATAAGAGAGGGACGTAAACCCGAATTTGACGTATATTTCGCTACCAAGACCGCCTCTGTTGCGATCTTGGGCCACAGAAGTATGCTTGAGAACGGCACTCCCTACGATATTCCCGATTTCCGCAGGGAAGAGGACAGGGTGAGATTTGAAAACGACAGACTCACGCCCTTTTACAGCTCTGACGGCACCGCACCAAGCCTCGTCGGCTCAAAGAGAGAGTACTATTGGAGTACCGAAGAGGGCAGAGCAGAGTACGACGCGAGTGTAGCCGAGTACCGCAAGAGCAAGGAGGAAAAATAATGCCTCAGCTTAAAATGTATTGGAAAAACGACGGTAAGGCGGCGGCAGAGGTCGCAGTGCCGAGCGGTTGCAGAATAGTCAGCTTTACCGAGCTTGACGACGCTATGGACAAGTGGCTTGACATCGTGCAGTACGGTCTGTCAAACGGAAAGCAGGACGCCGAGTTTTACAGAAAGGTAATGACGGCAAACGCCACCTATAGCGAGGATCGTTGCTTCTTCGTGCTTGAAAACGAGCGTGCGGTGGCGACGCTTGCCGTGCTTTGCGATTATGAGAAAAAAGAGGGGTACATACACATGGTCGCCTGCCGAGAAGACTCTCGCGGTAAGGGATACGGTACGCTTCTTAACCGCGTGGCAGAATATAGCCTCAAGAAAGAGGGAATGCAGACCGCCTTTCTCACAACTGACGATTGGCGCATCCCTGCCATCAAGAGCTATCTTCGCGCGGGATTTACCCCCGACCTTTCCACCGATGATTTCAAGGCGCGTTGGGAGAAGATATACGCGAACATCGCAGAGCAGAGAAAAATCTGAAGAAGATCACACAAAAAAGCACCCGAGTGGGTGCAAAATTAGCGGGAAAATCACAAAATATTTACCTAACACACGGTAGGGGTGAACTGTGTTCGCCCGCGGGAGACCGCAGGTCTCCCCTACGGATAATCAAAAGTTGATACGCAGAAAACAAAGAGATAACCCCGACAGATTTTCAAAAGTCTGTCGGGGTTATTTCTGTGCGAAAAATCAAGTCTAATCCCAAATATCAATTATTGGTTAAAAATTTCCTAAATATTGTACATTCTTCTATTTGACCACAAAGCTCAAAACCATTCTTTTTATACATTGATAAAGGTCCGTGATAAGCGTGATATTTATTATGTTGAAATGGATATGCCTCTACTATCACATATCCATCCGCTTTTGCATCTTGGCATATGTAATTAAGCAATGCTGTAGCAACACCACTACCTCTATATCCGGGAGCTACGGAAAAACAAACGATAGATTTAATTTTTTCTCCGTTGTCGGGAACTTGCTTTGCAAAATTAAAATTTACATTGTCATATGCCTTTTTATCGTTTGCATTACACCATCCAACAACCTCATTATCAACATACGCTAAATATCCCTGCATACGTCCACTCTTGATAAAATCTATTGCTTGCTCTCTATTATACTCGGCACAATCCTTGTCGCAATTCCACGCCCGTTTCTTTTGTAATGCGTTATTCCAATGATAGCACATACAATAACATCCGCACCATTCATCATTATCTGAAAAAGCATCTTTGTCAAAATAGGATAACCAATCATCTAATAATTCAACTGTCAATTTTCGAATAGATAGATTCATATCATTACTCCTTGTAGTATTTGTTTTATCTTTGCATTTTATCGCCAGTTTCGCCTTTGTATTACAAAGGCTTCGGGCAAAGCCCATACCCCTATTCTTCTGCGTATAATTCGTCGTAGTACCAACGCATGGGGTTCTCGTAAATGTATCGTAAATGTTCTTCATAGTCCTCACGATTTCGGATAATATGATCGTGGAATGATTTTTGCCAAATACTGATCCCGACTTGTTTGGAAACAATCCCTTTTAGTTGTTTTACAACCCGTGACATTGTAGGGGCGACCAGTGGTCGCCCGTATTCATCAGCGCAAACTCTTACTAA
>JAFVRA010000120.1 GCA_017504545.1 Clostridia bacterium
AAGTACCGCCACTCGCCTCGCTTCAAGGAGGAGTCAAGCGTGAGCGGTCCGAACGTAAGGCGCTCGAGATAGGTGATCTTGTTATCAAGCGCTGAAAGCATGCGCTTTATCTGATGATATTTTCCTTCGGTCAGGGTTATGATGCCGCCCATTCCGTCCCCGTCAAGCTCGATCCTTGCGGGGAGCGTAACGTAGCCGTCCTCAAGTGTAAGTCCGCCCTCAAAGCGCTTTGCATCAGACTCCGACACGGGTGATTCCGAGCAAAATCTGTAGGACTTGCTGACGTGGTTCTTGGGAGCGAGCAGCCTGTGGGCGAGCTCGCCGTTATCGGTTATAAGCATAAGACCTAAGGTATTCTTGTCAAGTCTGCCGCAGGGGAACATTCTGTCGTTGCGAACGTCGCTCGGCAGAAGATCAAGCACGGTCCTGTCTCTGCCGTCATCGGTTGCGCTTACCACGCCGTCAGGCTTATTGAGCATAATATAGCTGTATTTTCTGTAAACTACAGTCTTCCCAAAGAAGATTATCTCGTCGCTATTCTCATCTACCTGCATATCAGCCGTCTTTGCGACGGTGCCGTTGACGGTAATATTCTTTCCTCGTATCGCGCGCTTGGCGTCAGAGCGCGAGCAACAGCCCGTGATGCTTAAAAATTTGTCAAGTCTCATTTTTCTCCTCAGAGTAATATCCAAACTATAAGGAGCATTATCGCGAGTATGGCGCCCAAAACCAGCGACGCCGCCTTAAATCCCGCAATAAAATCCTTTTTAACTTCACTTTTTGCTTTTTGGCTCATTTTAACACCTCCTCGGTGTTATTTTTGCCTCATTATCTTTCTTTATTCGCGTCCTTCGTCTCTACCGCTCCGCGCTTCTTTGATCCAAGCTTTATCTGCGAGCAAATGATTCCGAGGAACATAAGGGCGCATCCGACGTATCCAGCTATTGCTATCGAATCCACGCCGAATATCGCACCGCCTATTGCACTAAAGGCTGACTCGGTAGAAAGAATGATAACCGCGTACGTGGGATCTGCTCCCTTCTGTCCGACGACCTGCAAGGTAAATCCGCCTGCCACCGAGAGTGCGCCGCAATAAAGCAACGCCCACTTAGCGTCAAATATAGCAGAGAGACTTAGCGTAGGCCCGTCGAATATCGCCATAAATATAAGTCCGATCAGCGCGCAGGTCGCAAACTGTCCCCACGAATAATGCAGAGGACGCGTTCTTTTACCGAAATGATCCACGAGCATTACGTGTGCCGTCCAGAGCACAGAGCCGACAAGAAGCAAAATCTCCCCCCAACCGAAGCTGAGTCCCTCGCCCGGCTTGTAGCAAAGCAGGAAAAGTCCTATAAGCGCAAAGCCTGCGCCTATCCACACCTGAATTCCCGTTTTTCTTCTGAAGAACAGGAAATAGGCGATAGGAACGAAAACCGTGTAAAGCCCCGTGATAAATCCCGAAACTCCTGCACTTGAGGTTATCGCAATACCGTACTGCTGAAAAGCAGCGGCGGCAAAAAGCACGATACCCGTAATGACCGAGCCTTTGACCGTTTCTCGTCTTTCTTCCTTTGACGTCCTACCGCGCTCAACTATGAGCACTACGGGCAGGAGCGCTATTATTCCTATTGTGAAGCGAATACCTATCATGGTAAACGCGCTTATGTATTTAGCTCCGTCAACCTGCGCTACAAATGCAAAGCCCCATATTACTGCGGCAAGCAGTAGCGCAAGGTTTGACAACGTCGTCTTTTTCATATCTTACTCGTTTTCGCTACTTTCCGCAACCTTTGCAAAATTCTTGAATGCCTCTATCTCTTTATCGTAGTTCTTCTGTCCGAATATCTGCTCGTGCAGGCAGATGATGCTGTCTGCGGGAAGCACCTGAAGCTCGGGATTATTCTTATACAGCTCGGTGTCGCCAAGGCGAATTCCGTAAGCATCGATAGCGCATTCGGGCACCTCGTCGAATATCTCAGAGAGAGGCTTGAGACGATCGGTAGTGCCGTCCTCATTGAGTATTTCCTCGTACAGCCACTTTTCAAGTATATATACCGATCCGTTTCCCGTTTTATACTGAGATGCGAGCGTAGAATACTCGTTTGCATTGAAAACGGGGTCTATGTATACAGGATCGTCCTTGCCCACGTTTTCTGCCTCTATCTGCTTCATCTGCTCCTTGGAGTATATCTGATAATTGATAAGTCCCGCCTTGCCGTCTCGCTCGTTTCTGCCGAACTTTTCGGGCAGAGTGTCGCTAAGAAGGCTTTCTATTGCCGCCTTTTCATCAGCCTCAATATAGGTAGGTCCTGCATAGGTCACAAGTATATCCTTCTCCTCGTTAGTCCAGGACTGTATCAGACAGACCGCAAAGACCACCACGAAGAAAGCGACTGCAATAGTCGGCCATTTGTAGTGATACCAATAATTATCAAGCCATTTAAGGAATTTCCCCTTTTCAACGACTATTTCTTTACTATCAAGCTTTTCTTCGCTCATTTTAAAGCTCCTTTCCAAAATGCAACGAAGGGCTGTTACATTCGTTGCTGCAACAGTCCCCACGTTGTATATTTTACGCTCTGTATACGTCGAGTATCTTTATTTCGATTACCTTGCCCTTGTCAGTGGTCGCAGTAACTGTATCGCCCTTCTTCTTACCTATAAGAGCAGAACCGACTGCCGAGCGGTCAGAGATCTTATTTTCAAAGGGATCTGCCTCGTTAGATCCAACTATCTTGTACTCACACTCAATACCGTCGCGTGTGATCTTAACGAAAGAGCCAAGTCCGACAACGTCATGATCGCCCTCTTCAACTACGATAGCGTGCTGAATGAGCTCCTCGAGCTCCTTTATTCTTGTGTAGCACTTGGTCTGCTCGTTCTTTGCCTCGTCGTATTCAGCGTTCTCGGAAAGATCTCCGAAGGAGCGCGCCTCAGCGATAGCGACCTTGATCTCTTCCATTCTGACCTTTGTCAGATACTCGTATTCTTCCTGAAGCTTTCTGAAGCCCTCTTGTGTATATTTCTGCTCTGCTGCCATTTCGATTACTCCTTTAAAGTTGTATTATTTTTATCATTTAAATAACTCTACCGCTGCCAGAAGCTGAGCATCCTCGCTCTGCGGAACGATATGAATATTTACCTTTGTTTGTTCCTCGTCAAGAGTCACCTTGACGTCAGGCTCGATTCCCACTTGATCGTATCCCACGAGCTTCTCGTCGCCGCCCGAGTAATACATGTGCGTTGTAAGCTTTACCGCGCCTGAAAATCCGCCGTTAAGCGCGAAGGTGGTCTGCATACAGCCCTTGCCGTGAGTGGTAACGCCCACTACCTTGGCAATGCCGTAATCCTTACAGTTAGCAACAAAAAGCTCTGCCGCGCTCGCGGTATTTTCGTCGCAGAGGACTACTGCGTTAAGCTGCTTGTAAATGCCTATCTTCTCCTTGATGATACTGCATCCCTTGACGTCATCGCCCTCGTACTCGCAGGGCTCTATAGCCTTCTTCGTAACAGTTCCGTCGGTGCTCTTGGTCTGAATATAGAGATCGCCCTCGTCCAAGAAGTAGCTGAGCACAGCCGCGATGGATATCTCGTATCCGCCGGGGTTTCCGCGCAGGTCGATCACGAACTTATCGCAGCCTGCCTTCTTAAGCTCCTCCACCTTAGCCTCAAACTGAACGGGAGTCTTGTAGTTGAACTCAAGGATATTTATAATTCCCACCGTAGCGTCGCTCTCAAGCCTTTCGGCGTATACCGACGCGCTTTCAATCTTCTTTCTTTCTACCGTGAAGGATCTCTCCTCGTATCCACCGTCGTCAGTCTCTCTGAGCACCGTGAACTCTACAAAGCTTCCCGCTTCGCCAAGGAAGACGTTGAGCGTGCCCTCATAGCCAAGCTCTCCTACCTTCTTGACTCCCTCTTCGGTCTTTACGCTGTAGATACGGTCACCTGCCTGAACTCCGCTCGTGAGTGCGGGAGAGCCATCCATAACGTTGAAGACGTGTATGGTGGGCGTGGTCTCGCCGTTATAATCAATATCCTCGTATGCTACGTTGACGCCTATGCCGCACATTCTCGCGGCACCGTCATTATTAAGTTCGATAAGCTCCTCAAGCGTATAATAAGCGGCGTAAGGGTCACCCGTTGCCTGAACGTACGCCTTGAGCGCCTTTGCAAGCATCTCGCTCTTATCATACTCGCCGTAGAAATACTGATCGATATATTCGTTGAGAAGGTCTATGCCGACCTTTGCGGTGGTGGATCCCTGATCTTGTATTACGAGATTGTCGGCATATTTGGCTCTGAATACCTCAGCGCAAATGCTGTAGGTAAGAAGAAGCGTGGCGATGACTACGGCTATAGTAGAAAACAGATACGCCTTTACCGATATCTTGTTCTCTTTTTTAGCCTTTTTCTTTTTCGGGGCTTCCTCGGGCTCCTCGGGGAGAACGTATCCGTCCTGCTCCTCACCGAGCTCTTCGGAAGTAGCGGAGACGGGCTCCTCAGTATCCCGATCGCAGCTGCTTATATCAGAGATGCTTTCACTGTCAATTCTTTTCTCGGTCTCTTCGTTATGAAGATTGTTGTTTTCGTTTGACATTAAAGAACTCCTCTTGTTTGTAAACTTTAAGTACACGTGTATTCAATTCAAATGCGAAATACCCTCGGGCGAGAGCATTTCGCAATTGAATTATATGAAAATTCTTATCTTTTATTAATACTTTATTGCCTTGGAGTCAAGATACTTTCTTACCATCAGGGCAACCTTGAAGGTTATAGCGTGCTCAAACTCGCGAAGGTCAAGACCTGTGAGCTTGCGGATCTTTTCAAGTCTGTAAACGAGAGTGTTTCTGTGAACGAACAGCTTTCTCGAGGTCTCGGAGACGTTGAGGTTATTCTCAAAGAAGCACTGAATGGTCATAAGAGTTTCTCTGTCGAGAGATTCAAGGCTTCCCTTCTTGAAGACTTCCTGAAGGAACATCTCGCAAAGAGTTGTAGGAAGCTGATAGATAAGTCTGCCGATACCAAGGTTCTCGTAGCTGATGATGTTCTTCTCGGTCTCAAATACCTTGCCGACCTCAAGTGCGACCTGCGCCTCCTGATATGCCTTAGCAAGCTCCTTGATGTTCTCAACGATGGTGGAGATACCGATAGCCACCTTAGTGTAGAACTCGGTGGAGATCGTGTCCGCGATGTTTACCGCGATACGCTCTATATCACGCATATCGGTTCCGGGCTTGAGCTCCTTAACAAGAACGATGTCGTGCTCGCCTACGCTGATAACGTAGTCACGGGACTTGTCGGGGAACATATTCTGAAGCATCTCGAAGGGCATCATATCGGTCTTGCCGAAGAACTTGATAAGGAATACTATTCTGGGCTCTTCGATATTGAAATGAAGCTCCTTGGACTTTATGTAAATATCGCTGGGGAGGATATTGTCGAGGATGATGTTCTTTATGAAGGAACCCTTATCGTACTTTTCGTCGTAAAGGCTCTTGATGTTACCCATAGATACTGCGAGAAGCTTGGACATCTTCTCTGCCATCTTGTCCTCGCCCTCAACGAATACGACGTACTCGTTTTTGCCGCCTGTTCCCATATAACGATAGGTATATCCGCCAACAGCGACGAACTCGTTTGAGAAAGGAAGCTCCTCGTGTACGCCCTGACGAATGTCGCCCATCCTTCCAAGGTCAGAGCAGGATATTACGACGCCGTTCTCGTCAACGACACCGATAACGCGATCAAATGCATCCTTCATCTGATAAATTACGCCTTGAAACAATCTATTCGACATATCTTTAACCTCTTAAAACATAATTTTTAGATTTGAATTGTACATACTGACCTATATTATACACCCTTTTTTGTTATTTTTCAATAGCGTTTTTAATATTTTTTATAAAAATTTTATTTTTTTTTGTAAATATTATATGAATAGTACAGTAAAAGTGCATAAAACAGGCACTATGTTTTTCAACAAAAGGTCAAAGCTCGCTTATCATTACAAGGCAAGCAAGCACAAATCCCGAGGCAGTTTCGGTGCGAAGAATACGTTTTCCAAGTCCCGTCATAACTGCGCCCTTTGCCTTTGCCGCCGCAGCCTCGGCTTCTGAGAAGCCGCCCTCGCTTCCTATAATTATGGAAACGCTTCTCGGCAGAGTATCACACGAGCGGAGTATCTCTCCGAGCGGGCGAGTTCCCTCCCCCTCGTAGCAGAAGAGACAGAGATCGCTCTTCGCGGCAAGATCTATAGCGTTATCAAAGGACACCGCCGCGCTCACCTCAGGCACGAGGCTTCTTCTGCACTGCTTTGCCGCCTCGGTGGCTATTCTGCGACGGCGCTCGTTCTTGCGATCCTCGGACGCGTCCTTTATCCTCACGACGCATCTATCGCTCTGAAAAGGGATTATCTCAGACGCGCCGCACTCGACTGCCTTCTGTATTATGGTATCAAGCTTGTCTCCCTTAGGAAGTGCCTGAAAGAGTCTTATATATATCTTCGGCTCGTTCTCGCTCTTTGCGCTCGAGACTATATCAGCCACCACCTCTTTATCGTCGTCAAAGGCAGATATAGTGCAAAGATATTCCTTGCCCTCTCTGTCGCAAACCGTTATCAGCTCGCCCACTGCCATTCGCAAGGAGCGCGCGATATGGTGTGCGTCCTCTCCGACTATAGAGATATGATCCTCAAAGACTCTGTCCTGTTCTACAAAAAATCTTGGCATTTCTGCTCTCCGTTAAATCAAAAATCAATAATTGCTCTTTCCTGCCTCGCCCTTAAGAAGCGTTACGAGACGGCTCGTGCCAAGTCTCGTAGCACCGAGAGCGATGAAGTTTTCGGCGTCCTCAAAGCTCTTGATACCGCCTGCCGCCTTTATCTTGACGCCCTCGCCAACGTTTTCGGCAAAGAGCTTGATGTCAGCAGGGGTAGCGCCTGCGGTTGAGAAGCCCGTAGATGTCTTGATGAAATCAGCGCCTGCCTCGGTAACGATCTTGCACATACGGATCTTTTCCTCGTCGCTCAGCAAACAGGTCTCGATTATTACCTTGAGGATCTTATCGCCGCACACAGCCTTGATAGCCTTGATCTCCTCAAGAATTCTATCGTATCTGCCGCCCTTGAGATCACCGATATTGATGACCATATCGATCTCTTCAGCGCCGTTCTCGATAGCGTCAGCCGTTTCAGCGCACTTTACTTTTGTGGTGTTGTATCCGTTCGGGAAGCCGATGACTGTGCAAACTGCGAGTCTGTCTCCGAGATATTCTGCAGCCTCCTTAACGTAAGAAGGGGGGATACATACCGACGCGGTTCCGTACTTAAGACCGTCGTCGCAAATTGCCTTGATGTCATCCCAGGTCGCTCCCTGAAGCAGAAGAGTGTGGTCAACGTATTTCATTATTTCGTTCTTAGTCATTTTTAAGATCCTCCGAATATTTAAAATTTAATTTTCTGCGTTAAATTATTTAAGCGAGAAGTCAAACACACATCTCTCGCCCTCAAGTCGCAATGCCGCGTCAAAGCTTTTGCCCGTACGGGCAGAAACAAAGCCTTTTATGACTGAGGTACGACCGCTCTCAAGCATAAGCGCGACGTTTCTCTTGGAGATGGCTCTTCCGCAGATATACGCGCTTATCTGAAGCTTACAGCCGCTTTTGTAGTTACTGCAGCCGTAACCGAATTTATTGCGCCGTACGTCAGAGGCACAAAGCGGACATTTGCCCACGACGTCGCCAAAGAAGCCCGTATCGGTATCCTCCTCAAGCGAAAGCTCGGGGAGTGGTGCGAAATACTGCGCTATCTCATCCTTAGCAAGTCCGACCGTCTCGTCAACTCCGTTCTCTCCTCTGAAAACGCGCTTGAGCGCCCTGCCCATCTCGGACGTCTTGAACTTGTCCATATTTATACCCATTCTCTCAAGGCTCTCAACGAGGTATATTCCATCGGGGAGAATGGTATAAACGTCCTTCTTGAGCTGTATGTAGCCGCTATTTCTCGCGTTGTCTATAATTCCGGTTCTCGTCGCCTCGGTGCCAAGCTCAACGCCCTCAAGCATTGCTCTGTATTCCTCGGCGTCGTCAACGCCTACGGTGTCCTCAGCCATCGCCTTTTCCTCGCGGAAGGGGTTCTTGAGGTAATTGTTGAGCGTTTCTATCGTGTAGTGCTTTGGCGGAGAGGTCTCCTTCTCGACGGGCGCGAAATTGATATTTACCGCATCGCCCTTTTTAAGCTCGGGAAGTATCTTGTCCTTCTGAGAAGCGTCGTCGTACTTCATCCAGCCCTTTTCCTTTATCGAAAGCCCTTTGAGCGTAAAGGTCTCAAGGTCTCCTACGGCGATAGTTATTTCAACCTTTTCTGCAAGGCAGTCCTCAGAGCAGAACACCGCGATAAATCTTCTGAAAACGGTTGAATAGACCTGCATCTCGGATTCACTAAGACGGCTCTTGTCAGGTATCTTGTAGGTCGGGGTTATAGCAGAGTGAGATTCTATCTTGGAGTCATCGAATATGCTCTTTTTATCCTTGAATACTACGGGGTAGCCAAGCTTTGAGCAGTTTGAGAGTATCTTTTTGACCTTATCCTTCTCGGCGGTCGCGAGATACTCCGAGTTCGTTCTCGGATAAGTAAGGTAGCCCTCCTCATAAAGCTTCTGCACTATCTCAAGGCTCTGTGCCATTGACATCTTGTACTTCTTACCGAGCACGTTCTGAAGCTTTGAGAGTGAGTAGAGCTTTCCTGGGGAAATGCTGTCCTTCTTGCGCTTGACGTCGGTGACCTTAGCCGTACAAGCATTGTAATCGGCGCATTTTGCGAGCGCCTTATTATATTCGTTACCGCCGAACTTAAGCTTACTCTGAAGCTCGACCGTCTCGCCGTTCGTCTGCTCCTTGCTTGCAATAGAGTAATACTTTTCTGGCACGAAGTTTTTTATCGCCATATCGCGCTCGTATATTGCGCGCACTATCGGCACTATAACTCTGCCAACGCGCAGAAGTGCGCCCGTTCTGAGAGTCGCAAGGCGCGTGAGGTTAACTCCGTAGAGCCAATCTATATATGTCCTTGCATATCCTTCGCTCGCGAGATTATCGTAATCGCTGTCGTCATTCATCTCGTCAAACGCCGCCCTTACCGTCTCGGGTGTCTGGTCGGGAAGCCATAGTCTTTTCTGAGCCTTCGGGGTCTTTAGCGCCTTGTTTACACACGTGCGGACGATTATCTCGCCCTCTCGGTCAGCGTCTCCCGCGTTTACTATCGTATCAACGTCGGGGCGGTTGCAAAGCTGCTCGATTATTCCGAACTGCTTCTGCACTCCGTAGTCTCGCTCACCGCCGCTTCCGCGGCGAAGCTCGTAGCAGAATTCCGTCGGAAAGCAGGGCAGATTTTTCATAGTCCATCTGCGCTCGCCCTCGGGCAAGGGGTTATAATGTTCTATATCCGCAAGCGAGAAAAGATGTCCGAACGCCCAGCTTATAAGGCAATTCTCGCCCTCAAGGTATCCGTCTCGTCTGCGGAAATCTCCAAGTCCTGCGGCGATATTTCGCGCAAGGCTCGGCTTTTCTGCAATTATCAGTATCATATTATTCTCTACCCGTTACTTCCATTCCATGTCTGCTACTATCTTATATCCCTTGGAGCGCACGGTGAATATCACGCGACGTCCGTCTGTATCCTCAAGCTTTTTTCGCAGGCGACAAACGTAAACGTCGGCTATATTTCCACCACTCGCGCCAAGAAGCGCGTTAAGCTCTTCCCTGCTGACAGGCTCGCCCGAGCATTCGCAAAGCCGTGTGAGTATCGTCCTCTCGTGATCTGACAGAGTTATGCTCCGTCCTTTATATCCCACAGTATCGTTATGATCACGGTAGAAGAATATGCATTCGTTCTTTTCATCTCGGATAACAGTTCTCTCAACGGCTCTCTCTCCATAGAGCATTTGCTCGTAGACGTACCTTAGTGTGTCTACAGGTATAGGATAGCTAAGGCACTCGGCACCGTCGGGTATGCTATTCTCTTCGTCTGTGATGAAAATAACTCTTCCCTCAAAGATCGTGGGAGCTCGGAGAGTTACAGCCGTATCAATTATAAGAAGGTCAAAGCAAGAAAGCTCTGCTGGGCTTTTATCAAACGAGCTTACCTCAAAGCCGCAATTCAAGGCTTCAAGCTCAAAGAAGCGGATAAGCTCCCGTCTTTTAGAGACTATTGCTAAATTGACCGTTCCCATCTCAGACACTCCTATAATTTATTGCGCTTCAAGCAGCGCTTCAAATATCGCTCTTATCTCGTCGCAAGTGTTTGCTTGCATTATATCGTTTCTTGCCGCGGCACTTCCGCGAAGACCTGCGCTATACCACGCCATGTGCTTCTTGCCCTCGACAAATCCTGCTCGCTCGCCTCTCGCGGCTATCATCGTATCAAGCTGCTTGAGCGCAAGCTCAACTCTTTCCTCGCCCGTGGGAGCAATAAACTCTCTGCCCTCAAGCGCGCATACGATCTCATCAAACAGCCATGGATTCCCCGTGGCGCCTCTGCCTATCATAATACCGTCACAGCCGGTCTGCTCAAACATTCTTTTTGCATCTGCGGCACTGTATATATCGCCATTTCCTATGACGGCTATGCTCACGGCGCTCTTGACCGCCGCTATTATCTCCATATCAATGCCCGGAGAGTAAAACTGGTCTCTCGTTCTCGCGTGTACGCATATTGCGCTGACACCCGCATCCTCAAGCATCTTTGCCATCTCAACGGCGTTTTTATTTTTAGCGTCCCAGCCTGCGCGTATCTTGACGGTTACGGGGAGCTTTACTCTATTTACCACGGCACGCGCTATATCTGCCGCCAAGGCAGGCGTTTTCATAAGCGCACTTCCCTCTCCGTTTGAAACTATCTTCTTTACGGGACAACCCATATTTATATCTATCGCGGCGGGGCCGGCATCCGAGATGCATCCACGGTACTCACCGCTCTCAAGCATTGCCGCCGCCTCAGCCATAAACTCCGGCTCAGAGCCGAATATCTGTATCGCAAGAGGCTCGTCGCCCTTGAAGACCGAAGCAAGCGCGGCGCTGGCAGAGGTCTCGTATTCTTTTTTCTTTGCCTTCTGCTCATAACAGAGCGCCTTCGCTGACACCATCTCGCTGACGGTGTATTCAGCACCCTTCGCAAGACAGATGCGCCTGAACGTCCTGTCAGTCACTCCCGCCATTGGCGCGAGCATCAGACCGTGACGAAGCTCTGTGTTACCAATCTTCAAGCTCATTTGGCTCCTTTTATCAAACTCTTGTTTTTTCTTATATTTTTTCGCATCTACGCGTCGTTTTCAAGCTTATTTACTGCTTTTTTGCAGATTTGTCTCTCTTTTTCTCTATTCCAGACGAATACTGTCGAAGAATAATAATTGACATTTTATTCCATTTGTGCTAAGATATAAATAACAAAGCCAAAGGAAAGAGGTCGTTAAAATGATCAGGATTAAGGATCTTATAGGAAAGCTCTTAAATTATATAAAAAGCGTTGCGCCGCATAAGCGTCTTACGGCGTTTATATGTATTCCCCTCGCGCTCGCGGCGGTGATGACCGCCTTTATCACGCTTAGCTCGGGAAAGGACGGAAAGAAGCAAATTGATGCTTCGGCCGAGGAAAGTCCGTCCGAGAGCTCTGCCGCAGAATATCTGCAGACCGAAGCACCGCCCAACTGCCTTGAATATCAAAGCCTTGGCAACGGCACCTGCATCGTTATGGGGCTTGGCAGCTTTGAGGGCAGCGAGCTTTACATACCCGACACGAGTCCGTTTGGGGATACCGTCATAGGCATCGGAAACGGGGCGTTTGAGAAATGCAGCTCACTCGTCTCGGTAGGCATTCCCGAAACTGTAACGAGCATCGGCAGCGAGGTATTCCGCGGCTGCTCGTCGCTCGTGCTTATCTCTGTTGATCCCGCAAACGAAAGCTACCGCGCGATCGGCGGCGTTCTATACAGCAAAGACAAGACCGTGCTTATCTGCTGTCCACCCGCGAGGATAGGCAACAATTTTCTGCTTGATCCGAGCGTGCGGGTGATAGACGACTACGCCTTTGAGAAAAATCACAATATTACGAAGATACTCTACGAAAACAGCACGGCTGATTTCGAGTGTATCAAGATCGGTCGGGGCAACGAGGATTTTCTCTCGCTCCCGATAACCTGCAATTACGTTCCGAGTAAATAAAAACGGTAAAAAAGGCGGTTGCGCTTGCAGCCGTCCTTTTTTATTTATGCAAGCTGATATTTACTTTAAGAAAATCCTTGCATCTTGCAACGTATTCGCGCACGTCGCGCTTTATCTGCATACTGTAGGCTCTGTAATCTGTTGCAAAGCCGTCGGCATCAGCACCCATTCGCTTTATCATATACATAGCGCGGTAGAGGTGATATTCCTGCGTTACGACGATGATATCGCGATATCCGAGCGTCCTTACTGTATTGTAAACGCTCTCGGAGGTCGAAAAGCCGATATCGTCTCTGACTATCGCGCTCTCGGGTACTCCGTGCTCAAGGCAATACTTGACCATTGCCGAGACCTCGTCGTAATCCTCGCCCGAGTTGTCTCCGCTGAGCAGAAGCACGTCGGACACGCCTGCCTCGTAGAGCGCCACCGCGCCGCGAAGCCTGTCCTCAAGCATATGCGACGGAGTTCCGTCGGGGCGCACGCCCGCACCGAGCACGAGAATGCAGCCGTATTTTTTATCGATATTTATTTCTTTATTACAGTCGTATATCTCCGAGCGCGACGCTTCCCACACCACAGCCCGATTGACGACCGCAACAAGCGCCAAAAGGACAACGAGAATTGCCGCGATTATATAAAAAACTAACATAAATCTTCTCAATTCCGTTGTCCTTTCAAAGCCTTACGCCATACGTCTATCAGAGTTTCTTCTGGGTTCTGTTTACGAGTATCTCAGCGGCAGTCTCGAGGTAATCGTTGTTCATCATCTCGATCCAGCCCTTGTCAACGAGCGCGGTAAGCTTGGGATCCATAGGGATACGAGCGAGAAGATCGTATCCGAACTTCTCTGCGATCTCGTCGATGTGGCTCTCGCCAAACACCTTGATCTCCTTGCCGCAATCGGGGCACTTAACGTAGCTCATATTCTCAACGAGACCGTAGACGGGAACGTTCATCATCTCAGCCATATTAGCCGCCTTTGCAACTATCATGGAAACGAGCTCCTGAGGGCTGCTTACTACTACGATACCGTCTATCGGGATAGACTGGAACACAGTCAGCGGAACGTCACCCGTTCCGGGAGGGCAGTCAATGAACATATAGTCGATGTCGTGCCAGATAGTGTCAGTCCAGAACTGCTTTACAACGCCTGCGATAACAGGTCCGCGCCATACAACAGGCTTGGTCTCGTCGTCAAGCATGAGATTTACCGACATTATGTCGATACCCGAGGTGGTCGTGGGGGGGATCATTCCGTTTTCGTCGCCGTCAACGCCTGCCTTAAGTCCGAAAGCCTTCGGAATAGAGGGTCCGGTCACGTCGGCGTCGAGTATCGCGCACTTGTAGCCAAGGCGCTGCATATTTACTGCGAGCATAGAGGTGACCAGCGACTTGCCGACGCCTCCCTTGCCGCTTACTACTGCGATAATGTGCTTTACGCTGCTGAGAGCGTGGGGCTGCTCCTTGAGGCTCTGCTTTTCCTTGGAATCGCAGCCTGCAGAGCAGGTGGAACAGTTATGAGTGCATCCTTCTGCCATTTTGTTTCTCCTTTACTTTGGGTATAAATATTTTTACAGATATTATTATACACCAAACAGGAGAATTTTTCAAGGCTTTTGGCAAAAACTATATATTCTTTTTAATAAATTATATACGAAAAGATACCGCCCTTTGATAAGGGCGGTATCTATATACCTAATTATCTTCGGCTTTAGCAATATCTCCATCGGTGCATTTGACAACGTATTCACCGCAACCTTTGTTCCAACCGTCTGCCTTTGCTATTGCTCTCCATTCGGCTTTAGTGCCTTCAAACTGTATATCCGTGAGTGCGACGCAGGAGGCAAAGCAACCGGTTCTGATCTCTTTTATGTTATTTGGAATAACGATATTCGACAACGTTTTGCAACGCGCAAAAGCCTTCTCGCCTAAAACGGTTATATCCTCGCTATTGGGGATAATGCTTACTTCACGTCCATATACAACCGTTCCTGTTGCACTTTCAATTATACAGTCAGATACGCTGTGATATACGGAATTGTTTTTATCGACACTTATGGAAGTAATGCCTTGCGAACGGGTAAAGGACTCACTATGAATACTATGCACCTTTGCGGGTATAAACAGATCTGTCCCCACAAAGTTTCCAAATGCTTGAGTGCTGATAATTCGCGTCTCGGGATGTATTTCGGTGTAAGAGTTATCTCGGCTTATGCCGCTAACGAGATATGCATAGGGATTGCTATCATTTCCCAAATAATATGCTCCTTTGTATTCATTTAATACGAGTTCCCTACAACCTGAAAATAATAAGGTGTAAGGAGCAACGTCTGTAAGTGAATTGGGGAAGCTAACATTTTTAAGAGAGTAGCATTGCTCAAAAGCAGAATCTTTAATAGTAGTTACTCCCTCAGGTATAACTATGCATTCAAGATCTGAGCATCCTGCAAACACTAATTCTCCTATAGTTACTATACCGGGAGAAAGCGTTACTCTTTTCAAGGGCATTGAACGAAACGTACCTTCCTCTATATTTTCCAGAGTTGACGGAACAGTAATACTGCTCAAGTTCGCCCCCGAAAATGCATATTTTCCAACGTAGGTTACCCCTTCGGGAATAATCAAGTCTCCCAAAAGCGCGGTGTTATTAAAAGCGCGCTCTCCTATGCTTTTCAAGTTTTTAGACAAAACAACGCTTTCCAAAGAATCGCAAAAGCGAAAAGCATTGTTTTCTATTACAGTAACAGTATCGGGAATGACGATAGATCGCAATCCGTTAAGATTTCTAAAGGCATTTTCTCCGATAGTTGTTACGCTTCCGTCATCAGGAATAACACTTGACCTTGCTCCCAAGATCATAGTGCGCGTTGCTGTTTCAATAAGGCAATTACCGGTACCTTGATATACGGGATTTCCCTCCTGAACGGTTATATTAGTCATAAATTCAGATCGACCAACAAAGTTTTCGGCATGCAGCTCGGTTACGCTGTGCCCTATCGTTATGCTACTCGTATAATCGTACATTCTGAAGCCTGAGCTGATTGCGGTTACGGGAAGTCCTTGATACTTACCGACCACAAGCATATTAGATTTACAATTAGAATTACCCATAAGGGTATATCCCTTTCCGTCTTCGTTAAGATTAAACCAAAGTCCTTCGCTACTTTCGGGAAGCTCGGCAAGCTCCTCTTTATTTTCTACATTCTCTTTATTATCATCCTCTTTATTATCATCCTCTTTATTATCTTCCTCTTTATTATCTTCCTCTTTATTATCTTCCTCTTTATTATCTTCCTCTTTATTATCTTC
>JAFVRA010000121.1 GCA_017504545.1 Clostridia bacterium
ATATAAATATAAATATATAAATTTATATTGACTTTTCCCCAAAAGTGTGTTAAAATCGAGTTTAATAGCTTTATTTTTCAGAACACAGATAGGAGGGATTTGTTTGATATTCGGAAAGCACATAAACCGATATTATCTCAAATACTTGCCCATGCTGCTATTGGGCGCACTTGCGCTTGTCCTCGTGGACTATATGCAGCTGGTCATCCCGGAGCTTTACGGAGCAGTCATCGAAGGAATCGAAGACGGCTACGTAATCGATTCTTCAACTAACATCAAGTATATCTTCAATTTGAATTACGTATTAGACCATATCTGCAGACCCATGCTCTTCGTCATTCTCTCGCTCGTATTCGGCAGATTTTTATGGCGAGTCTGCTTCTTCGGCGCAGGTATCAAGCTGGAAACAGACCTCAGAGACAGAATGTTCGATCGCTGTAAGGATCTCTCCCAGCAGTATTATCAGGTCAACAAGGTGGGCAATATGATGTCCTTCTTTACCAACGACCTCGACACCGTACAGGAGTGCTTCGGTTGGGGAATAATGATGTTCTTCGACGCAGTCGTGCTCGGCATACTCGCGATAATAAAAATGCTGAGAATGAACCCTCTGCTTGCCCTGCTTTGTATGATCCCTATGGTTTTGCTTCTCGTCTGCTCGCTTATCGTCGGCAGATACATGAGTAAGAAATGGGAAAAGAGACAGGAGGCATTCTCGATGCTCTCCGACTTCTCGCAGGAGACCTTCGCGGGTATAGCGGTCATCAAAGCCTTCGTTAAAGAGGCTCACGAGCTGCTTGAATTCAAAAAGCTCAGCAAGATCAACGAGGACAGAAACGTCGAATACACGAAGCTCTCCGTTCTTCTTCACGTAGCGCTCACCCTTCTTATAGAATCCGTAGTCTGCGTTATCCTCGGTTACGGCGGATATCTGGTATATACCGAGACCTTTAAGGCGGCACAGCTCGTCGAGTACATCGGTTATTTCAACGCGATCATCTGGCCCATTATGGCAGTATCCGAGCTTATCGGTATGCACGCGCAGGGCAAAGCGTCGCTCAACCGTATCAGCGAGCTGCTCGACTCCACCCCCGACGTATTTGACAAGCCAGACGTAGAGGACATGCCCGAGATCCGCGGAAATATCGATTTCAAAGACCTCACCTTCCGCTATCCCGACGGCGAGTTCGACGTGCTCCATAACGTGAGCTTCTCTATAAAAGCGGGAGAAAACGTAGGAATCATCGGACGCACGGGCTCGGGTAAAACGACTATCGTCGACCTGATCCTGCGTACCTACAACGTCCCCGAGGGAACGGTATTTATTGATGGCAAGGACGTCAATCATATCCCGATAAAGACGGTCCGCGCAGGTGCGGCATACGTCCCACAGGATAATTTCCTGTTCAGCGACACCATCGAAAACAACATAAGCTTCGCAACCGACGGAGGAAACTACGACGACGTCGAGTATGCCGCAAAAATGGCGGACGTACACGACAACATCGCCGAATTCCCCTTGCAATATCAAAGCGTCCTCGGCGAGCGAGGAGTTACCGTTTCGGGCGGACAGAAGCAGCGAATTTCTATCGCACGCGCGCTTATGAAGAACGCACCCATACTTATTCTCGACGACTCTGTCTCGGCAGTTGACGTTAAGACCGAAAAGGCGATACTCGGAAATCTCCGTCAGATCAGAGGCGGAAAGACCACCATACTTATCGCGCACAGAGTCAGCACGGTAGAACAGATGGATAAGATAATCTTCGTAAACGAGGGCGAAATACTCGCGGTCGGAAGCTACGAGGAGCTCTGCCAGAGCTGTCCCGAATTCAAAAATCTCGTCGACCTGCAAAAGCTGGACGACGCAGACGATAGCGAAGGTCAAAAGGAGGTAGAAGAAAATGCATGAGTTCTATCCCATTTTGATCGTAGGCGCTATCATCGGCGCATTCGCAACAATATTTATTATCGCATTCGCGACTATGAAGGACAAAAAGGAAGCCATCGGCTTTGAGCGTGACATGAAGGACTCGGTCATAATCAAGAGACTTCTGAAATACGCTAAGCCCTATTGGCCTCAGTTCCTTTTGGTTCTCATTCTTATGATCTTCTCGATCGCACACGAGATCATCTCCCCTCTTATCATGGGCGATCTCATCGATATGGTCGGCGAGGGAAGCTTCTCTCTTTCAGATCTTTACGTTCGCATCATATCTTACGCGGCGATACTGTTAGTCTCGCTGATCAGCACGTATTTCCAATCGATCATTCTTCAAAAGACGGGACAGCGCATAGTATCCAATATCCGTGAGGATCTTTTCCATCACATCGAAAATCTTTCTCACGATCAGCTCAATAAGATACCCGTCGGAACTCTGGTCACGCGAGTTACCAACGACACCAACGCCATCTCGATAACCTTTACCAATATTCTCGTAAATCTTATCAAGAATATGTTTATCATAATCGGCGTTCTCGGAGCGATGCTCCTGCTCAACTATATGCTGACGCTGGTAGTACTTTGCTTCGTGCCCTTCGTCGTTCTCTTCACCGTAATCTTCCGTAAATTCTCGCGCCGCGCTCACCGTCAGGTAAAGGACGGCACGACCGATATCAATATCTTCCTCTCTGAAAACCTCTCGGGAATGAAGATCATTCAGATCTTTAACCGCGAGGAACGCAAAAAGGAAGAGTTCCAAAAGAAACACCGCAAGCTTGGCAAGGCAAAAATGGGTCAGATGTTCGTGTTTGGCATATTCAGACCTATGGTCTATATGCTCTACATCTCCTCCGTACTCTGCCTGTTCTACTTTGGAGCAAGAGGCAAGCTTGAGGGCTGGGAATTTCTTGGTCAGGCGATAGAGGTCAACGTGATCGTTGCGTTCTATCAGTACATCAATAAGTTCTTCAACCCCATACAGAACCTCGCCGAGCAGTTCAACCGTCTTCAAGCGACCTTCGCCTCCTCGGAAAAGATATATAAGATATTCGACATCGTTCCCGAGGTGGTGGACGAGCCCGATGCGATCGAGCTTGAAACCGTCAAGGGAGACATCGAATTCAGAAACGTATGGTTCTCCTACCTGCCTGACGAGTGGGTGCTCAAGGACGTCTCCTTCAAGGTCAACGCGGGCGACACCGTAGCCTTTGTCGGCTCAACGGGCTCGGGTAAGACCACGATCCTCTCGCTCATCTGCCGCAATTACGACATACAAAAGGGCGAGATCCTGATCGACGGCATCAACATCAAAAAGATCAAGATCAGCTCCCTGCGCCGTCACTTCGGTCAGATGCTTCAGGACGTATTTCTCTTTGCGGGAACTATCCGTTCCAATATAATCCTCGGACTTGACAACGTCAGCGACGACGAGATAAACGCAGCCTGCAAATACGTCAACGCCGATAGCTTTATAAACAAGCTCTCGGGAGGACTTGACGAAGTCGTAAGAGAGCGCGGAAACAACTTCTCCGCAGGACAAAGACAGCTGATCAGCTTTGCAAGAACGATCATCCATAAGCCCTCCGTCATGATTCTCGACGAGGCGACCGCCAACATCGACACCGAGACCGAGGTGCTCATTCAGGATTCGCTCGAAAAGATGATGAACATCGGAACTATGCTTATGGTAGCTCACCGCCTTTCCACGATTCAGCACGCCGACAATATCATCGTGCTCTCTCACGGAAGGATAATAGAGCAAGGCAACCATAGCGCTCTGCTCCAAAACAAAGGTCATTATTACCGCCTCTACACTCTCCAATATCACAAGGAGCAGCTTGGCGGGAAATAACTCATGAATAAAATAAATGTAAATTCAAAGAAATTACCCCTTAACCTTTGGAGTAAGGGCTTCTGG
>JAFVRA010000122.1 GCA_017504545.1 Clostridia bacterium
TCTTCGTTGGGGTTAACGACGAGCTTGCCGCCAACGAGACCCATGAATACGCCGCCGATAGGTCCGTTCCACGGAATATCGGAGATAGCGAGAGCGGTAGAAGCACCGATCATAGCGGTGATCTCAGGAGAGCAATCGGGATCTACCGACATAACCGTAAGAGTAAGAGCTACGTCGTTGCGGAGATCCTTGGGGAAGAGGGGACGGATGGGACGGTCGATAACTCTGGAGGTGAGAACTGCCTTCTCGGAAGGCTTGCCCTCTCTCTTGAGGTAACCGCCGGGGATCTTACCTGCCGCATACATTCTCTCGTCGTAGTCAACAGAGAGGGGAAGGAAGTCGATACCGTCGCGGGGCTTTGCAGACGCGGTAGCGCAGCAAAGAAGAACTGTCTCACCGTAGCGGATGAGAACCGAGCCGTTTGCAAGGCCAGCCATCTTACCTGTCTCGATAACGAGAGGTCTGCCTGCAAAGGTGTAGCGGAATACCTTGTAATTCTTGAATTCCATAGGTGTGCTGATCTGGGACATAATATCCTCCTTTAAAAAATAATTTAGAAATTATCTCACAGGGTTAGCACTTAATCACGCGCCGAAGACGCCTCGAATACGGCGAATGATTAACTGCTAATCCGATGTGAGATGCCGACAAAATAGTAAAAAAGGGGTAAAATAAGAGTAAGGGAGTGAGGAGTCGAAACGAGACCGTTCCACTCTTCACTCCGACAACTATTGAATTACTTACGGAGACCGAGCTTCTCAACGATAGCTCTGTAGCGCTCGATATCGGTCTTCTGGAGGTAGCCGAGAAGGTTTCTTCTGTGTCCTACCATCTTCTGAAGGCCGCGACGGCTGTGGTGGTCCTTGTGGTTAGCCTTGAGGTGCTCGGTAAGGTTCTTGATTCTGTAGGTAAGAAGTGCGATCTGTACCTCGGGAGAACCTGTGTCGCCCTCTTTTGTAGCGTACTGCTCAATAATTGCCTGCTTTTCGTCTTTCAACATTTTTGGTATTCACCTTTCAAAAATATATTTATCGCAAACTCAGCATACGGTGGGTGAAAAATCGCTTTTCGCAATACTTTATCCGCAAACCGAGTTGACGACATGTACAATTATTATAACACACTTCTATTTATTTGTAAATAGTTTTTTCAAAAAAATTAAAAATCTTTTTTGAGTGTGATCATTTAAAATCGGGAGTGAACTCGGAGCTTGCCGAGGATCTGCTCTGAAAGAAGCCGTCAAAGCCGAGCAGCTCTGCCTCTTTACAGACCGAGCTATATTCAAACGAGGTAACGCGGCGGTGAAGCTCGGGGTAGGGCGTGTCAAGCGCGAAGTCGGGAGTGTATTGGCTCATAAGGCTGAGCAGGAGGTCATCCGTGCCAAAGGTGGCGGCAATATGCCCGAGCACCCTGATGCTGTCCTTGCGGTGCGAGGGAAGCACGAGGTGGCGCACTACAACGCCGCTCTCAAGAAGCTCGCCGTCCTCTGAGTAGCGGTATCTGCCTCTCTGAGAAAGCATCTCCGCAAGCGCCGCGGTTGCGACGTCCTTGTAGTCGGGAGCTGAGGAGTATCGCGCCGACAGCTCGCTTGAGAAATATTTGAAATCGGGAAGATAAATATCCACGAGCCCGTCAAGTCGGCGCAGAGTTTCTACTCTCTCGTAGCCCGAGGTGTTATATACCACGGGTACGCGAAGGTCGCCGCTCGCCTTAAGTCGCTCAAGAATGGGTGCGAGGCGGTGCACGAAGTGCGTGGGAGTCACGAGATTGAGGTTATGTACGCCGCTCTCAAGAAGCGCGAGGATCCTCGCGTAAAGCTCGGCGTCAGACAGCAGCTCACCGTTGTTCCTTGAACGGCTGATGTCCTTGTTCTGACAGAAAACGCAAGCGAGCGAGCAGCCGCAGAAGAACACCGTTCCCGAGCCGCGCGTGCCGCTTATGGGCGGCTCCTCAAAGAAGTGGGGCGCTATCCTTGCTACTCTGATACCGTCCTGCTGTCCGCAGTAGCCTACGGCGCTCTCTCGGTCTGTATTGCATTGTCTCGGGCAAAGCGTGCAAAGAGCCATATCGCACCTCCTTTGAGCTTTCATTGGATTTCTCACAGATATTTTAGCAGATTTTCGCGCTTTGGGAGCGCTTTTTTTGAAAGTTTACAAAAAATTCACTAAGATAGTGTGCTCAAGGGTGCGCTTTTATGGTAAAATATTTCTCGTAAACATCTCCTTATGAAAGAGGCTTTGATAATGACGGATATTAAGAATAATATAAATAACGACGAGCGCGCCGAGATACTTTGCGTGGGAACCGAGCTTTTGCTCGGAGATATAGTCAATACCAACGCGGCGTTTCTCTCTCGCGAGCTTGCTTCTCTCGGCTTTGGCGTGTATCACCACAGCGTTGTGGGCGACAATCCCGAAAGACTCAAGAGCGCGCTTGAGCTTGCACTCAGCCGCGCGGATCTCGTGATAATGAGCGGTGGACTCGGACCGACCAAGGACGACCTTACCAAAGAGACGGTGGCGGCGTATTTCGGACTTCCCATGGAGCTTCACGCCGAGTCGCTAACGGCTATCCGCGAGTATTTTGCGCGCACGGGCAGAGTTATGAGCGCAAACAACGAAAAGCAGGCGTATATGCCTAAAGGCGCGCGAGTTTTTCAGAACAGATATGGCACCGCCCCCGCTCTTGCTATAGCTAAGGACGGAAAGACCGTAATTATGCTCCCAGGTCCCCCTGTAGAGCTTATCCCGCTCTTTTTTGAGGAGGTAGCGCCCTATCTGCAGGAGAGAAGCGGACACGCGATAGTCAGCAGAAACGTAAACATTTTCGGCATGGGCGAGTCGGCGGTGGCAGAAAAGCTTGACGCTCTGCTTTGCGAGTCGCAGAACCCGACGGTAGCCCCCTATTGCAAGGAGGGCGAGGTCAGACTTCGCGTAACTGCCCGCGCTGATAATAAGCAAGAGGCTGAGCGTATGTGCGGCGAGCTCGTGGACAAGATACTTGAGAGCGAGGTCGGCAGATTCGTTTACGGAATTGATGCCGAGAGTATGGAGAAGGTGCTCGTAGATACGCTTCACGAAAGGAAGCTCACGCTCTCCGCGGCGGAGTCCTGCACGGGCGGACTTATCGCCAAGAGAATAACCGATATAGCAGGCTGCTCGGACGTATTTTTTGGAGGATGCGTTACTTATACCAACGAGGTAAAAGAAAGACTGCTCGGCGTAAGGCACGAGACGCTTGAAAAGTACGGCGCTGTTTCTGCCGAAACGGCAAAGGAGATGGCGCGCGGAGTTCGTCTTGTTACGGGAAGCGATATAGGACTTTCTGCAACCGGAATAGCAGGCCCAGGCGGCGGCACGGATGCGACGCCCGTGGGAACTGTGTTCCTCGGCATATCCACACCCGACGGAGAGGATTTCCGTCGTTTGTCGCTCTCGGGCAGAAGAAGCAGAGATTTTATCCGTATAGTCAGCGCAACTAACGCCTACGATATGGCTCTTAAGTGGATTTTAGCGAAAAAATAGGTAAAAAATCAAAAAAATTAACTTTTTTGAAACTTTTTTTCACATTACTATTGATTTTTTTAAAAATGTGTATTAAAATAGTTTAGTATGATTATACATTGATAGTTTATTAACGAGCCCTATGGCTCTTTCGGAAAGGTAAAATTAAAGATTATGGAAAAGATAAAGAAGATAGGCGTACTTACCTCGGGCGGAGACGCTCCCGGAATGAATGCCGCTATCAGAGCAATAACAGATAAGGCTCTTGAGCAGGGAATAGAGGTAGTTGGAATCATCGGCGGATACAGAGGTCTTATTGATAACAAGATCATCCCCCTCACCTCCGAGTTCGTCAATTCTATCGTCGGTCTTGGCGGCACTAAGCTGTATTCTGACAGATGCAACGATTTCAAGACCGAAGAGGGTATGCAGAAGGCAATAGACACCTGCAAGAAGAATAATATAGACGCTATCATCGCAATAGGCGGAGACGGCACCTTCAGAGGCGCTACCGACTTGTCTCTTCGCGGCATTCCCGCTATCGGAGTAACGGGTACTATAGATAACGACATAACCGCAACCGACTACACGGTTGGCTTTGATACCGCTATGAACACCGTGCTTGGCGCACTTGAGAGATTCTCGGACACCTGCGAGTCTCACGCACGCTGCAACGTAGTTGAGGTAATGGGCAGAGATTGCGGACAGATCGCGCTTATGACTGCTATCGCCTCGGGCGCTATCGCGGTTGCTATTCCCGAGGTCGATTTCGACGAGGAAGCGGCTCTTGCGAGAATCAAGGCGGCACGCGAGGCAGGCAAGAGAGGTATGCTCGTCGTTGTCAGCGAGGGCGTATTCTACGATGAGGGCAACGGAATCAAGGTTCCTTACGGTGAGTATTTCAGAAGCAAGTGCGAGGCTGAGACGGGTGTTGAGACTAAGTTCGCGCGCCTTGCTCACATGGTCAGAGGCGGACATCCCACCCTTCGCGACAGACTTACCGCGTCCAGAATGGGCGTTAAGGCTGTAGAGCTTATACTTGAGGGCAAGAGCAACCTCGTAGTTATCGAGGAGGACGGCAAATACGTTCCTATGGACATCGTGTTCGCGCTCACCACCGACCGTATGTATAAGAAGAAGCTTAAAGCGGGCGACCTTGATAAGTACTCGGCAGAGGAGATCGCCGAGATGGAGGCTATCTGCCAGAAGCGCCGCGACGAGATCGAGGAGCTTTACAAGATAGCAAACGATATAGCTATATAACTATTGAAAAAAGGACAGCGCAGGCGCTGTCCTTTTTTAGTTTAGATCTGCGGCTTTTTTGCAGCAGCCCTCAAGCGATCGACGAGTGGCTCATATCTTGAGTCGGTTCGTAAAACAGCAACCTCATCATCGGTGGTTATCCAATCAAGGAAGGACTGCGAATAGTTCCCGGTAGCTTCTACAATTACGCCACCGTCTGCAAATCCGCGAAGTATGGGTGTTGAATGAGGAGCATCGTAATCGTAAGTGTCGGCATGAACGTTATAATCCACACACCTCTCAAGCCAGATCCAAGCATTTTCATAGTCCTGCTTATTAAAGTAATCTTTAAATATGAAATAACTTGCGGTCGCGCCGAAATACGCATTTTGTTGATAATCGCCATCTGGGTAAAGACATTCAAGAAGATCTATTTCAAATTGATTTAGTTCTTTTCTTTCTTCCCACGAATATATCATTTTTCCATTATCATCGCAATGACCTTTGAGACAATGTATCATCGACAACA
>JAFVRA010000123.1 GCA_017504545.1 Clostridia bacterium
AAGTATCCGAAAAGCACGAAGTACGGCAGACAAAATCCTATCTCGGAGGCGTGGAACAGCGAAGAAGCGCTATTGGAGTGGCGGGAGCGTTGGGCAAGCCTTGTCAATTCCTATTTCAAAGAATTTGAAATGGATGAAAGCATAGACCATCGTAGCTTTCGGGCAAGAGGTATTAAAAAGCAACCTACCGTTCACGTTGGCGTTTCGGGCTTTGCCATCGTTAGAAAGAAACGCTATTGTGACCGCTACGAGCTAAACCGATTGATACGGCAGGACAATCAATTCATTGACGATATTGTGAAGACCATCGAGTATTTGGTGAAAACTATTGCCTTGGCGGTAGGTGCGATAGCCGATGCTCTTGAGGTTGCCCGCGTAGAGTTGATCTGCCTCAAATACAGAGAACGCCGCTTGAATATCGCGCACACAACAGGCAAGTATTATCACGAATACGACAAGGAGCGTTTGAAGTCTTACCACGCGCTTACAGAGCAAATCGAGCAGAAAACGAGTGAGCGAAACGAAGCAATCAAGGAAAGTAAGCGTTTCTTCCTTAAAGCCGATAGACGCGCAGAGCTTACACGGACTATTTCAAAGTTGACCAATGAGCTTGAGGACTTGGAGAGCCGCCGTAAAATGATTCTTGAATATTTGGAGTGTAAGACTACTGCCGACATACCGCAAGCCGAGGTGCGCATCAAGGAAACGGAGAATAACTTACCGAAAATCCAAGCCGAGTGGGATAAGACCGACGAAGCGTTGGACGAAGCTATTGCCGAATACGGCAAGCTGAAAGAAAAGGCAAGCGACTTTGACAAGGACGAGCTTGACAATGCTCGTAAGCTAATTCGCACCGACAAGGAATGCGAGGTTCGGAAGAAGATTCAAGAGGAACACGGACAGTTTGACGAAAGCAGCTATACCGATAGCGTGATTTATATCGACAAGCGCATCGGAGAATATGACGAGCCGCCGCAGAAAGAAGCGGAGATGAAACCCGTCAATGAAGCTCCTCCGCAGGAAAAGCAAGAACGTAAATCACCAAGTAAATCCAAACGAGAGCAAGAAGGATGGGATAGGTAGCACAATCGGGGCGCAAATGCAACATTTTAGCCCTCGTTTTTCACGGAGCGAGGTCTATTTCTAAAATTTTTTCAAATTTCATAACTTTTTGCAGAAAAACCCCTTGACAAATTGCTTCTCAAAAAGCATTACTCAATGAATACGCAAGGAAGAACCGCTTCAAGAATCTACAATTCTTTGTGGACGACGGATATTCGGGAACGACCTTTGACCGCCCTGCTTTTCGTGAAATGGAGAAAATGATTGAAAACGGCGAGATCGGAACGGTCATCGTCAAGGATATGTCCCGTCTTGGCAGAAACTATCTGCAAGTCGGAATGTATACCGACATCGTGTTCCCCGAAAATGACGTAAGATTTATTGCCATAAACGATAACGTCGATTCCGCCGTGCAGACCGAGTTCGATATGACACCGATCCGCAACTTCTGCAACGAGCTCTACGCGAGAGATACGGCAAAGAAGATCAAGTCTACCTTTAAGATGAAGGGCGAAAGCGGAAAGCATTTGACAACAAATCCTCCATTTGGCTATATCAAGGACAAAGAAGATAAAGACAAATGGCTGATTGATGAGCCTGCTGCCATCGTTGTTCGAAAGATATTTGATCTTTGTGCTAACGGCTTCGGTCCTCTCCAAACCGCCAAACGCTTGAGAACGGAGGAAGTATTGATCCCCACGGCATATTATGCACAACGTGACGGGAAACTTTATGAGCGCGACCCGTTCAATTGGGATCAGAAAACTGTCGCAGGTATCTTGGAACGAGTGGAATATCTTGGCCACACGGTCAATTTCAAAACCACGTCCAAGAACTACAAGAGCAAAAAGCGTATTCAAAATCCTTCCGAGAAGCAATTGATCTTCAAGAACACACATCCTGCGATTATAAGCGAGGAACTGTTCGAAACAGTTCAAAAAATTCGTGAGGGTAAACGCCGACCTACTGCTACGGGCAAAATGAGTTTGCTCTCCGGCAAAGTGTTCTGTGCCGATTGCGAATCTAAGCTTCACTATTGTACTACCAACGGATTTGAGGCAAAGCAGGATTTCTTCACTTGCGCAAATTACCGAAGCAATATAGGAAGTTGTTCGGCGCATTATATCCGTAATGTAACGCTTTGCAATATGGTGTTTAAGCATATTAAGAAAATGCTCGTCTACGTGCAACAGTTTGAAGAATCCTTTGTGCGTGACCAAATGGAGCGACTTGATAATGCAATGGCTATGTCAATCTCCAAGGCAAAGATCGATGTAGTAACCTTGCGCCGCAGAGATGAAGATCTGAACACCTTATTCAAACGCTTGTATGAGGATATGGTATCGGGACGAATTACGGCAGAGCGCTTTGACATGCTTGCGAGTGAATATGAGCAGGAGCAAAAAGAACTTAAAGCAAAGATTGCAGAGCTTGAAGATCTGATAGAAAACGGTGAAACTCAAACAAAGGATCTGAAGCAGCTCCTTGCCAATGTTCGCAAGTACACCGATCCACAAGAACTGACCGCGCAAATGGTGAATGATTTGGTTGACAAAATAATAGTCCACGCTCCCGATAAGAGCAGTGGACATAGAAAACAAAAGATTGAAATTTACTACAATGCTGTCGGCATCATTGATTTGCCTACCATCAAAGAAGATGATTGTATCGCCCTGCATGGCAGATGCAAAAGCAAAAAGATAGCCGTATGAATAGCAAAAGGCAGTGTGACCTTTTCGGTCACACCGCCTCTTACATAAATACTTCGTTATGGGGCTTGCGCTAAAGGGCGGCGCTTTTTTTGATTTTCCCCACCCACGCCCCACTTTGCCACTAAAAAATGCCTTTTAAAAAAACTTTTCCCCACCGTATTGACAAGGCTTTCCCGGTGTGATATATTGAGGATGTGATAACGAAAAGCGAGGGGATTTTTAGACACTTGCGCGACGAATGAGACGATTTACTCAACGAATGTGCAAGTTCGCTTGACAGCGCAGGGCAGGGGTGGTATAATAGAGAAAATAGTTTTCATTGAGAAAAATGAGAAAAAGAATATCACAAGTTATTAAATATTTATCATAAAAGGAGTAATAGCAATAATGATTATAGAAAATATTAAAAAAAGCATTATAAGCAACAAAAAAATTTATTTTCTTCTACTACTATACTCTTTTTTGACATTTCCAATACTTGTGTTATCAATGATATGTATATCTGTTTCACCGTCTTCGGGCGGAGTAATCGGTGTTTGGGGTATAGCTTTGTTTATTGGAACGATTGTAGCTTTGCTGATATTGGGAATAACGCTCGGAGTGAAGATGTTCCGAGATACACAAATGTTCCTATTCCCTAATATATATATTTTTGTCTGTACGTTTATTTCTGTCCTGCTGACTCATATTATGCTTTTGGGTTCTTCATTCAACGTATATGAAGTATTTGCAATTACGATTGCCTTGTGTGCGCTACCGATACTTTCGTCTCTTATATGTTTAATAAGGAAGATAAAGGGTGAAAGAAACGATACACAATAAAATACCACATAGGAATGAAGTAATGGAAAAAATATACGATATATTGAATTCATAGAATATTTGCAATTAGAAATAACGGGGGAGATATGAGAATAAAAAACTTTCTGAAATATTTGTGCCTGTGCGGCATTCTGGCTATACTATTTATCGTATGTATATTGGTAGCGCAAGCTTCAGGTATAGGTGCACTCGTTACGTTACCGTTAGGATTTGTGGCAATATCATTGATCTACGGAGTAATATCCTATCTGATAACTAACAGGATCATCATTCCGCAAGCTATACATTTTGTTGCGTGGGTATTGATGTTTACACTGGCGGTGAAGTCAGGCAGCCTTATAGTAAATTCGGTGATCATCGCGGTTATTATGAGTATATCCGTAGCGGTCTCTTTGCTTACCGCTTTTATCGTAAAGTGTGTCAAAAGGATAGAAACCGAGGAAATTCACGCTCACGACGGTAAGCCTTCTTTTTTGAAAAAGTATTATCCTTTTGCAATTATCTTGGGAGTATATCTTTTGCCTTATATAATGCGAAAGATCACGGGCTACTCTGAGGCTCGGGTAATACTATTCTACTTTTCACTTATATTTATAGTTCCGGTGCTATGCGTTGCCTTTGGAATACTGTCATATAAGCTCTTGAAAAAGATATTGCTTCCCGCGCTTATTTTCGCGTCGCTTGACCTTACGCTTAATCTGGTGGATATGGCAATTTATGACAGATGGTATGAAGATGGCGTTGTTTTCCTTGTTTCGATCTTTGCCGCGGAGTTTGCCCTTGGCTGTGTAAGTTCGCTCATTACAAGAAGAATGTCCCGAAAGGCAGAGCTTCGGAAAAAATCTCAAACAGACGAAACTGTACCCTCAGAATAAAACCAACGCGCCGCGGCTGCATAACCGCGGCGCGTATTCTTTGTGAAAGATGGATTTAAACAACAAAACTTTTCTTAAATAGGACAGGTTCTGTCCTGGTTAAATGTTATAATATGCTTGCAGCTGCAAGTGAATAATCTTATACCAAAAGAAAGGTTAAAAAATGAAAAACGAAAATATTGGAACAAATATAACGAATGAGAAGATTTACTCAACGAATGTGCAAGTCGGCTTGACAGCGCAGGGCAGGGGTGGTATAATAAGGTAAAGATAAGAAAGGGAGGAGCTTATGAAAAGCATTTTATTAGCACTTATCTCATTTGTGATCTGCCTTGCGCTTGAACTGTTTATTATAGCGCAAAAAGACATATTTATCGCTATAGGGCTTATGGCGTTTTGGTTCGTTATCTTAGTGCCTGTGCTGTCTTTTCTCTACTCCCGAAGAGCGTTATCGGGTGTCAGAAGAAAGTGGCTGTACGCCCTTTGGCACGCGTTTGTAGTAGCACTGTCCTACGCTTCTCTGTTCTTTATGGAGCTTGAGACCTACCCGATCGCGCTTGTGATATTCGTCTGGGCGTTTGGCTGGGGCGCTCTCGGGTTGATACCGAGGCGCAAAAGCAGGGAAACAGAGAGCGAATGATACGTGTCTGTAAAGATTTGAAAGGGGGATGACAATGAACAACAGAAGAGGGTACTTGCGCCTCGGAATACATCTGTCGGTGATATGTGCTATATACCTTACTGCTTTGCTGTTTGATAATTCTATGGGATACCAGCAGTTATCTTTTTCGGTTTTGTACACATTGATCCCCGTATTTTGTATATGGCACGGGGTGGAGGCGTACTTTGGCACGCATAACGTGATATTTTCAACCTTAGAGGTATTGGCTTTCGGTATTGTCGGCACTTGTCTTTTGCTGATATTCGGTCAGCCTCAGGATATTCTGCCACTTCTTGCCTTGGTTGCTATACTTCCGATCCTGAGCTTTTTTATCAGCAAGTTTCTCGACAAGAGGTTGTCCGTGAACGCCTTAAGAACAACAAGGCTCGCGCTGTCTTACGTAGGCATAGCGCTATTTGCTTTTGCTTTAGCTATCGGGCTTGAAAAAAGCGTCTCTATGACCGAAGCCCACAACGATATGGCAGGTATCGCGTATCTTATTTTATTTATTCCCGTCGGATCATGTCTGATGGGTGCGATAAGCTTCAGATGGACTAAGCACCCCTTAGCTTCAACGGTGGTCTTCTTTTTCGGCGCTTTCGTTGGATGGCTTTTGCCGGCATCCGAACCGATTCAATACGAGAGCTTTACTTACGCTTTGATTTTTGCTTTTGCTATGACTGTAATTTTCTTATATCCCACGGTAATGATGTGGATAGTCTATATAGTTATACAAGCTATAAAAAAATCCTTTAAGGCAAATCCGCAAGAAGAATTTGCGGTTGAGGAAAAAGAGAAGAAGGGAATAGCAGTGAAAAGAATTTTATTGCCGCTTATCTCTTGCCTTATCTGCCTTGCCCTTGCCCTGCTTGCTTTGGCTCAAAAAGAAGAATTTCAACGCTTGGTGCTGCTTGCATTCGAGTTTATTATCGTAGTTCCGTTTATCTCTTATCAATATTCCCACAGGAATTTGTTGGGTGTGAGAAAAAATTGGCGCTATATTTTTGGAAATGCGTTATTGGTAGTTCTGGCTTGCACGCCTTTGATCTTTATTGACCTTGAAGTTATTGTAGTTGTTACCGTTATACTTGTCCCCACTCTCTTCGCTTGGGCGTTCGGTTGGGGCGCTCTCGGGTTGATACCTACCTACAAAATAGAGAAAACAGAGAGCGAATGATACGTGTCTGTAAAGATTTGAAAGGAGAACAAAAATGAAAATGAAAAAGCTTTTGTCTGTCTTAATTTGCTTAATAATGATGATCTCGCTCGCTTCCTGTCAGGGCGGCAACGATAAGGAGACCGAGGCGACCATGTGGTTGTTTTAAAAGTTCCAGTTGAATCAACTACCGATATCTATATGTGTATGTGCGAGGAAGTTCATGTGTTTTTTACGGAAAGCATGGAGCTGAAAGGTATTATCGTGGGAATAGAATAAAAAATTATCATTGAGGAGCGAAAGAATCTATGAATAAGACGAGATGCCCGTGGTGCGGCAAACTTATTGATAAAGAAGCTGATGCAGAGGCATACAAAAAGAAGCATTTTTATGTACGTACCAGAATATCCTTTGGCCGTCATTACGGAATTTGCTCTCATTGCGGTAAAATATACAATGATGTACCTAAAGCGGCGTACGTGAGCATTATCGTCCTTTTGGGGATCTTGGGCATATCTTGGATTTTTCCGCCAATACTTTATTCGGTTGTAATTGTCGTTCCTCTTTTGATACTGATCTCGTCAAGGAGCTGTTATTTTAAGAGAATAGACGATAACGATAGCGGTGTTTTAAAATACGACGAAGCTTTCAAGATCAAGGGGAATATAGTCAAACAATATTATGATCTGCGGAATTTAGAAATTTACCCTCTTTTTAATGCCCACGATCAGAAAGAGCCTTTTTCAAGTGTTTCTCCGATCTTTATTTCGAAGCTTAGTAAAGAAAGTAACGAGTTTGAAGGGTATTGGCTTTATGAGCACTGTGATAATTCCTACTTTGCAAGTCTGGACAGCGTCCACCTTTATGATGATGAAGGTAATGTAGTGGCAGATATCAGATTGAAATAGGTATCAATAATTAACGATTAGGAGCTCCAAATGAAAGACTTAGAGGCTATCAGCAAGAAACAAAGGATAATAGGACATTGTCTGCCGTGTGTCGTTATAATATTGATTCCTTTTTTTGATATACTGTTACGATATGCTTTCTTGGGGCCTCTTGAAAAATATCCTGGGTTGGTAGCGATAATTGCAACTGTTTGGATACCGATATCTCCTTCACTGTTAATCCTTTCTGCTATATTTTCATATCGTATGGCGAGAACACGTGCTATTTATGATGCTTTAATGGTGGTTATATATTTTTTTCTCTCTTATTTGTTGTACACGATCTTTGTACCCGACATGGCCCTTTTTATGAATTATTTACCTATTAAGGCAGCGTGCTTTGGTTTGACATACGTTATAACGAGATTGGTTAGAAAATGATATAAGGTTTCCACTTAATCATACAACAATTTGATATCCAACGCGCCGCCCACTCGGGTGGCGCTTTTTCTGTTTACGCGACGAATGAGCGGATTTACTCGACGAATGTGCAAATTCGCTTGACAGCGCAGGGCAGGGGTGGTATAATAGAGAAAATAGCTCTGGAAAGGGGAAAATAAATGAGAAAAACAATATCGATTTTATTGACTTTAATACTGTTGCTTGCGCTCCTTGTGGGCTGCAATTCGGACGATCAAAACGTGATGACCGAGTCTCCCACGGATGCTCTTGCCGAAACGCCTACCGAAGCGCCGACCGAGAAGCCTACCGAAGCGCCCGAAGACGAGATAGAGGGCGGATTTTATCAGATATTCAAGGAGTATGACGGAGTTGACTTCTTTTATGAGGAATACGTAGCAAAGCTTAAAGAAAAGGACGGCGTTTCAGTCCTTGAACTGCCTATTGAGAACACGCCCGAGAAGGAATACTATGCGTTTATAAGCCTTGACGGAGTGCAGATAGCCTTTAACGTATTTGCAACGCTTGAGGATTCCAAGTCCTACTACGAAAACGAAATGAGCAACTTGAATTTGGCGCTCGTCAGCAAGTGCTCCATGCTCAGAGTGGGAACTGTGTGTATGAGTATCATCCCCATAAGCGCGGAGAGCTCTGCTGCGCTTCTTGACGTAATTAAGGACGTCGGACTTGAAGGTGTTAAGCCCGTTGCTCTTAACGAAAAGCTGTCGTGGGATTTTGTAAACACCGACAAGACTCCCGAAGAAATCAAAGCTACACTTACTTCTCTCGGATATTCGGTCTATGAAAGCGTGTCGGGCGAGGAAAGAGTTATTAATATCGTTTCTGCCGACGGTCGCGAGTATATGAATCTCACCGTGCTGCCCGTAGGAATGGTCGATAAAGATGCTTTTTGCGGCAACCTTGAGGACTACGAGGAGTATCTCAACTCGACGGGGCTTCTCGGCGGAAATGAGAGATTCATATTCTCATACAGCGAGACAAGCGGATACGCTATGCTTCTTGCGAGCAACACGGTAGCCGACGAGCATTGGGCGAAGATTAGCAAGTAACAGATTCATAGCTAAAAACGAAAAGGAGCTTTATTATGGACTAAAGGTATTTCAAGGGTTATGCGAAAGCTCAATAGTCTTGATCGCAACGGTTAGATTTTTTGGAGGGAAATATGAGAATAAAAACCTTTCTGAAATATTTGTCTGTCTTAATTTGCTTAATAATGATAAGCTCGCTTGCTTCCTGTCAGGGCGGCAACGATAAGGAGACCGAGGCGCCCACCGAAAAGCCGACCGAAGCTCCGACTGAGGATAATATTCCCACCGAAGCGCCGACTGAGAAGCCGATCGAGAAGCCTACCGAAACTCCCCTCGAGCATTTTGAATATGAGATTTCAGAGGACAAAAGCGCCGTATATATAAACAGATACCTTGGCGCAGACGATTACGTAAAAATTCCCGATTTTATCGAAGGACTTCCCGTTACTGCCATCAACGGAACACAGAGCAAGGGCGCGTTTGAGGACTCTGCGGTACAGTCCGTAAGTATGCCGAACACCGTGAGTGTTATCGGCAAAAACGCCTTCAAAAATTGTTCTGAAATTGAATATATATACTTCGTAAGCGCGCTGAGAGAGATAGGCGAGAGCGCATTTGAAAATTGCTCGGCTATCATAAACTATAACCTTGAATTTTCCGCACTTGAGCGCATTGGCGAGCGAGCATTCTACGGTTGCACCACGGTTAAGCGGGTATATCTTCCCGATACGGTGTCAAGTATTGGAGACGAGGCGTTTGCAAACTGCTCGTCGCTTATTGATATAGAGCTGTCGGACTCACTTACCGAAATAGGAAGCTCGGCATTTGAAAATTGCTACTCTCTTGAGAGAATATTTATTCCGAGCGGTGTTGAAATGAAGGATGCAGGCGCTCCTGCTTTTGTCGGTACTCCATTGCTTAAAACGATCGTGTTTGAGGAAGGACGGGAGGAAATATCGGGCGCGCCTTACTTTAATCTCAACAGCGGCGCTGATATTTATATTCCCAAAAGCGTAAAGAGAGTTTCTTTGAGCCCATTTATTGTTGAGGATAATACGCCCATAGAGCTTATTTTTCTTGGCGACTGCCCCGAGCTTATCGAAACGCACGATAAGCTCGGAGATCCGACCGTTTATTACGATGTGCGCACTTCAGGATGGGAGAGCTGCGCGTGGCGCGACGTATATCCGATTAAAGAAAACCAATATCTATTTATTGATGGGAAAGAGAACGAGATCTGGAAGAATTGTCTCGAATATTTTATTTCCAATAGAGCTCTCAAACAGATAGAAGAAGGCGTCGGAAGTAACGCCATCGGGCTTATGGACGTTACGCTTGATGGAGTGCCCGAGATATTTCTCGCGTATCGCGGAGGATCGATGGGCAACCGACCCTTTCAAATATACGACCTTCGCAGCGCGCAGAAGCTTGGATACTACGATGGATCCGTTGGCGGCGGCATATATCCCGTCAAGTCTTCTGACGGAGAGGTTATATGGCTTTCAGAGGGCTGTTTCAGAGATCCGGACTTGGGTATACTTGATTTTCTCGTGCGGATATTGCCGGAATTTGAGAAAAGGTATCTTGCAGCAGATAGCCTTTTCCATAAGGCAGAAAACCGAAAGGACGGCAAAGAAGCATTTTACAGCGTGGGAAACGATAAAACTCTTTCTAAAGATGAATACTATGAGGAATACGGCAGGTTCAGAGATTCGCACAGAAGAATACCCTTTGCCGAGATGAAGCTTGTTGAGTGGAATAGCATCGAAGCGGAGAGCAAGCAGGAAATAGCTTCTGAAATGGCAGAAGCGCTGTTAGAGGGATACGTTGGCGTAGTTCCCGATGATTTATTAACTGATCTGCAACAATAGAAAGCAGTATAAAAAATCAAAAGCGCCGCCCATAATGGGTGTTGTCCTTAGCGGAGCAATTCGATAATGCTCGGTAGGGGCGAACTGTGTTCGCCCGCGGGAGACCGCAGGTCTCCCCTACAAACAAAAATAGTTCCGCAGGAAGCAAATAATAATCCCCGACAGATTTTTGAGGTCTGCATACACCTCTTTACTTATGACAGTCCCGTTTATAATAGCCGCTCTGCTAACTAAAGGTATTTCAAAGGTTCTGCGAAAGCTCAATAGTCCTGATCGCAACGGTTAGATTTTTTGGAGGGAGATATGAGAATAAAAACCTTTCTGAATATTTGTTCCTTTTAGCCTAGATTATAATGGCTTATTTTATATGGACGTATAGTATGACTTTTGCAGGTATCGGCTTGGTGATATTTGTTATAGTCGTAGCTCTTATAATTTCTTGTTCTTATGGCGTACTTTCCTATGTGTTGGCAAAGAATATTTGGATTCCAAATTGTCTTTTTGCTGTTGCATTTACGATCATAATAGTATCATTGACAAGTAAGATATTAAATGCGCGCAAAAAGGCTCAAATAGACGAAGCTCGGCAAGATAACTTCAATTGAGGAGGAATATAGCATGAAGAAAATATTTGAATTTGCAGTAATTATACTTTTGGTATTTAGTTTGTTTTCTTGTGGTGCAGGAAATGATGAAACAGCGCTTTCCACATTCTCCACCGAAGAGTTAAACAAAATACTCGATACCTCGTTTTCACCCGAACCATACGTTACTTTAGCAGAAGGACTCGTCGAGCTTAATGAGCAAGAATTGTCAGAAATAATTTCGCTTGTTCCCAAAGACAAATACGAGCACTACCCCGAGCTACAGATCGTGCCGAGCAAAGCTACGCTTTACAAGGACGGCGAGGAATTTTCGATAGATATCTCAGATCCGCGACTTATCGGGTTGATAAATCTTTACAACAACTCGGTTTATTCAATGCAATACGCCTATACTCAAGGCGTACTAGATATGAACGACCTTGAACTTTATAAATCCCAAGAGCCAAGACTTGAATTAGTATATGATACCTATGAGAATTTATGGCAGGCAACATTTGATACGATAATAGTTACAAATGAATGGTTCGTGTGTGTTTCGCACGACACTCCTGCTTATGATGGGCTGTACCCCCATACTGTATTTGGTCGAACACCTCTGTATTTAGAATATTGTTGGCTCGATCTATTCGGTTTTTGAGTTGTTTGGCAATCATTTTTGTAGATTTAAATAATTTCTTGCTTCTTTTGTATATGATAGCATTACCAATTACATTACGCGCCGCGGTTTTAGCAAAATTACAGCAAGAATAAAAGAAGGAACTTTTGAATTAATAAAATACTTGGCTTTTTGAAAGAATGAATTTGTAAAGATCATAATTTGCCGCCAAGGAGGCATATATGTCAATAAAACAAAAGATATCAAACGTTATCGCTTCGATAATATCTGCGCTTGTTTTCCCCGGATATTTGTGGGTTTATTTGTATGCAGAAAGCATTCCAAGTTCTCCGGAAAGCCAATACAGCATGCTATATCTTGTAATTATTTACCTAATCATTCCCCCTCTTCTTGGCTTCTGCGTTGGTGCAATATCATTCAGAATGACACGAAAAGTAATTTTTTCAACCGTTTTGACAACAGCCGTTAGTCTGATCTCGGGAATGTGTACACAAGTTATATATATGTCTATACGCCACGCTCCGATCGAACGTATTATCGGAAGCATTACGGGATTTGCTAGTATATACTTAATGTTAGCATTTCCAATAACTTTTTTAGTAGCCTCGTTCATTACAAAATGCTGTTCTTCGGAGCAAAGAAAAATACCATCACATATGTGACAGAAAAGCATCCCGATAATATTTTTACGCGCCGCGGTTATGCAACCGCGGCGCGTTTTTATATGCACAAATAATTTTTATTCCTTGACAAGAGGGGCTTTAAAATGTTATACTAATATGGGAGTTTATGTGTATTCATATTTGACGCTCCCTTGGAGGAAAAATGAAAAAGCTGCTTGTTATTGACGGTAACAGTATTCTCAACAGAGCATTTTACGGTATCAGATTGCTCACCAACAAGAACGGTCTTTATACCAATGCAATATACGGAATGGCGAATATTATAGAGCGCCATATCTCTCATCTCTCGCCCGACTATTGCGCGGTGGCGTTTGACCTCAAGGCGCCCACCTTCAGACACAAGATGTACGACGGATACAAGGCGCAGAGAAAGGGAATGCCCGAGGAGCTTGCGGTACAGCTCCCGTACGCCAAGGACTGTATGGATAAGATGGGCTGTCGCGTGCTCTCTCTTGAGGGCTACGAGGCTGACGATATTCTCGGCACGCTCGCTAAGAAAGCAGAGCGCGAGGGTGTTGCGGCGTATCTGCTCACGGGAGACCGCGACTCGCTTCAGCTTATCAGCGATACGACGCACGTTCTCCTTGCAAAGACCAAGGAAACGCTTGATATGGGCAAGGGAGAATTCTTTGAAGCCTACGGCGTTTCTCCCGAGCAATTCGTTGACGTAAAGGCGCTTATGGGCGACTCGTCGGACAACATCCCCGGAGTTGCCGGCATAGGCGAGAAGACCGCGCTCAAGCTGATAGCCGAGTACGGAAGCCTTGACGGACTTTACTCCGCACTTGAGGGTGCAAAGCTATCTCCGTCTGTCAAGCAGAAGCTCTCGGACGGCAAGAGCATGGCGTATATCTCGCAGACGCTCGCGCGTATCAACTGCGACGTGCCGCTCGGACTTAGCCTTGAGGACTGCGCATACAACGGAATGAAGCGTGAGGAGCTGTACGAGCTTTTTGTAGAGCTTGATTTCCTTGCGCTCGTCAAGAGATTTGGTCTTGAGGACTGCGCCTCGCAAGCCGCATCCAAAGCGCCCGACGCTCAGCATTCGGAGAGCGTTCAGAGCAGCGCAGGAGACCTCAAATCTCTCTCCGAGAGCCTTCGCGGAAAGCGTGTGGCGCTGAACATCGGAGATGACGGGAAGCTCGCGGTATTTGACGGCGAGAGGCGCTATATCTGCGAGTGCGTCGGCTGTCTTTCTGCCTTCCTTGAGAGCACTGACGTGGCTATCCACGACTCCAAGAAGCTTTATAAATTTATCAAGAACGCAGGACTTGACGTAAAGGCGAATATATTTGACACGATGCTCGCCGCATACGTCATCGACTCTACTCAAGGGGATTTCTCGCTTCAGAAGCTCGCGCTCTCTTATCTCGGCGCGACTATTGACGAAAATTACACCGCAGAGATGGCGACCTACGATCTTCGCCCTATTCTTGAAGCAAAGATAGACGAGATGAACTGCCACTCGCTGCTTTACGATATAGAGCTGCCGCTTGCGAGAGTCCTTGCGGATATGGAGCTTGCGGGATTTAAGATAGACGTGGAGGGCGTATCTCTCTACGGTGAGAAGCTCTCCGAGATGGCAGAGGCGCTCAAGGAGAGGATATACACCTACGCGGGCGAGGAATTCAATATCGGCTCGCCAAAGCAGCTCGGCGAGGTGCTGTTTGAGAAGATGAATCTCCCAAAATCGAGAAAGACCAAGACGGGTTATTCCACAGATGCCGAAACTCTCCAGAAGCTCGCGCCCTATCACCCTATAATCGAGGATATTCTCGACTACAGACAGGTCACAAAGCTCAAGTCCACCTACGCCGACGGTCTTGCCAAGGCGGCAGACGGGCAGGGAAGAGTGCATAGCGTGTTCAATCAGACCGGTACGGCGACGGGCAGACTTTCGTCCTCCGAGCCTAATCTGCAGAACATCCCCGTACGTACCGAGCTTGGCAGAATATTCAGAAAATATTTCGTCCCGAAGAGCGACGATCACGTGCTTATAGATGCCGATTACTCGCAGATAGAGCTGAGGATACTTGCGCATATCTCGGGCGACGAGAATATGATAAACGCCTTCCTTTCGGGCGAGGATATACACACGATGACCGCCTCGCGCGTGTTTGAGGTGCCGCCCGAGGAGGTTACTCCCGAGCTTCGCAAGAGAGCAAAGGCGGTCAACTTCGGCATACTCTACGGTATGGGCGAATACTCTCTTTCCGAGGATCTTGGTATATCCATAGCGCAGGCAAAGAAGTATATCCAAAGCTATCTTGCGGGATTTCCCGCTATCAGCGCCTACCTCGACGGTATCAAGGAGCAGGCAAGGCGCGACGGCTTCGTTACCACGATGCTCGGCAGGCAGAGAAGGATAGCAGAGCTGTCCTCGTCCAACAAAAATCTTCAGCATTTCGGCGAGAGAGTGGCGATGAACAGCCCTATTCAGGGTAGCGCGGCTGATATTATCAAGATAGCGATGATAAAGGTCTCTGATGCGCTCCGCGAGAGTGGCATCGACGCGCGCCTGATACTTCAGGTGCACGACGAGCTTCTTATAGAGGCGCACAAGGACGTAGCAGATAAGGCTTACGAGATACTCGTAAGCTCAATGGAGGGCTGTATGCCGCTGAGCGTTCCGCTTGACGTTGACACCCATATTGGAAGTACCTGGTTTGATGCAAAATAATTAACAAAATATTTACAATTGCTGTGCAAATCCAATATATGTAAATTTAAGGCGTGTTTTAAGCAGAATATGTGAAAAAAATCACGAATTTACAGAACAAATTGCGAAAAAGCTATAGACATTTTGAAATATTTATAGTATAATGTTAGGGTATTGTGAAGCAATATGGCTTTTGACTTTACGAGAGCCGCATTCTTATGCTAAGGAAGGTAGAAAAAATGAAGATTCTCAAGATTAAGGAGCTTCTTGGTGCAGAGATCCTCGCAGGTGAGGATTTGATCGGAGGAGAGGTAAACTCTGCCTGCTGTTGCGATATGATGAGCGACGTGCTTGCCTTCGTTAAGGATCAGGCTGTTCTTCTCACAGGACTTTGCAATCCTCAGGTGGTCCGCACGGCTACTATGATGGATATGCGTTGTATTGTTTTTGTCAGAGGCAAGAGACCGTCCGACGACGTTATTTCCTTAGCGCGCGAATCGGGAATAGTGGTTCTCGCGAGCGAGATGAGAATGTACACCGCCTGCGGAATTCTCTACGAAAACGGACTGCACGGAGGTGAATTCCAGAAATGACCGATAAAGTAAATTTTCACTTCGACATAGACGGTGACAATTTTACGTCGGCAGGTGAGGCGTCCGTAAGGATCAAAAAGCTTTTGCGCGAAATGGGTTTTTCGCCCGATACCATCCGAAGAGTTTCGGTGGCTATGTACGAGGGCGAGATAAACATGGTCATTCACGCAAACGGCGGCAGTGCCGACGTTGACGTATACGGCGACAGGATCGAGATAATCCTCGCCGACAAGGGACCCGGAATCCCCGATATCGACCTTGCGATGCAGGAGGGCTATTCTACCGCCCCTGACAACATTCGCTCGCTTGGCTTTGGTGCAGGTATGGGTCTCCCGAATATGAAGCGTTATACAGATGATATGAGAATAGAATCTGCGTTGGGTGTAGGAACCACTATTTACATGACGGTCAAGACCTGACGCAAGGAAGGGTTAGAAATGTTCAGTTATAAGCATTCCGTAACACTTGATGTATCCAAATGTAAAGGCTGTACAAACTGCATAAAGAGGTGTCCGACAGAGGCGATCAGAGTTCGCGACGGGCACGCTGTTATAAAAGAAGACAAGTGCATAGACTGCGGCGAGTGCATCAGACTCTGTCCATATCAGGCAAAGAAGCCTACCTACGACAAGTTTGAGGACTTCGCGCACTATAAATATAAGATCGCTCTGCCTGCTCCCGCGCTTTACGGTCAGTTTGACGAGCTCGATGAGGTGGATTACGTTCTCACGGCTCTGCTTGAGTGCGGCTTTGACGACGTTTACGAGGTCTCAAAGGCGGCGGAGATAATAACAGAGCACACGAGAAGATATATGAAAAAGGACGGACTTCCGAAGCCCGTCATCAGCTCGGCATGTCCCGCTATCGTAAGGCTCATCAGCCTTCGCTTCCCGTGCCTCGTTGAAAATCTGCTTCCTATCATGCCGCCTATAGAGTATGCGGCAAGACAGGCGCGCAAGGAGGCGCTTGCAGCTCACCCTGAGCTGAAGGACGAGGATATCTGCGTCCTTTTCATCTCTCCTTGCCCTGCAAAGATAAGCTACATAAAGAACCCTATCGGCGTCGGTAAGAGCGCCGTTACGGGCGGACTTGCGATAAGCGATCTCTACTTTAAGATACGAGCAAAGCGCAAGAATATAGAAATACCCAAGACTCTCTCAAGCACGGGCATCATCGGTCTTAACTGGGCAGGCTCGGGCGGAGAGGCTACGTCAACGCTGCTTGATAAATATCTTGCGGCTGACGGTATCGAAAACTGCATAAAGGTACTTGACGAGATAGACAACGGCAACTTTGGCGATCTTGAGTTCGTTGAGCTCAACGCCTGCATCGGAGGATGCGTTGGCGGCACGCTGAACGTGGAAAATCCCTTTATTGCAAAAGCGAGACTCCGTTCCTTGCGTAAGTATCTTCCCATTTCGGGAAATCACGTTACCGAGTCCGAGGCGCTCTCGGAAGATATTTTCTACGATGCGGAAATATCCAACAACGGTGCCGATAGACTTTCGGAGGACAGAGCCACGGCTATTGCCAAGATGGTTGAGATAGAGGAGATATACAGATGTCTTCCTCACCTTGATTGCGGCTCATGCGGCGCGCCTAATTGCCACGCGCTCGCAGAGGATATAGTAAGAGGCAACGCTAAGGTCAGCGACTGCCTTATAAGACTTCGCGAGGAGCAAAAGAAAAACTGATACTTTTCGGAGGTAGATATGACTGTCAGAGAGCTTGCGGCGCTTCCTGAATTTGAGGCTGTCTGTTTGCCCGACGGCGAGAGGGAGATACTCGGCGGATACGCGGGCGACCTTCTCAGTTGGGTAATGGGACGTGCATCCGAGGGAGACGCGTGGGTCACGATTATGTCAAACGTGAATATCGTTGCAGTAAGCACGCTCGCAGATCCTGCGTGTATCGTGCTTTCTGAGGGAGTCGCTCCCGACGGCGATACGCTCGAAAGAGCAAAGGAGCAGGGAATAAATATCCTTACGACCTCGCTCGATACCTTTGACGCCTGCGTCCGTATCGCTTCCGCGCTATGACGCCTTACTATTACGATCTGCATATCCACTCTGCGCTCTCACCCTGCGCGGATAACGATATGACTCCAAATAATATAGCGGGAATGGCGGCTATCAAGGGCTTGCAGATACTTGCCCTTACCGACCATAATTCCGCAAAAAACTGCCCCGCCTTCTTTGAGGCGTGCAAGCAACAGGGAATAATCGCCGTTGCGGGCATGGAGCTTTCGACTGCAGAGGATATACATCTCGTGTGCCTCTTCCGCGAGCTTGACGACGCTATGCGATTTGACGCCGAGATAGAAAAGCATCTTATGCCGATCAAAAACCGCCCCGAGATATTCGGTGAGCAGTATATAATGGACGGCGAGGACGAGATAGTCGGCGAGTTCGACACGCTGCTGATCTCTGCGACCGACCTGCCGATAGACGAGGCGATCGCTCTCGCTAAAGACTTCGGAGCCCACGTTCATCCGGCGCATATAGACCGCGAATCCAACGGCATAGTCGCGATACTCGGCGATATTCCGCAGGAATACGGCTTTTGCACCTTTGAGCTTCGCGACAGGACGAGCCTTGAGAGGCTTGCGCCCATAGTTGAGGAGCTGAACGCCGATAATATGCTGATCTGCTCGGACGCCCATCACCTCTGGGATATCAGCGAGGCTGAAAATTCTCTTCTTATAGACGACGAGCCCTACAGCTCCGCACTTGTAAGAGCGCGGTTCTTCGATATGCTTGAGAGTGGGAAATTAAATTGATTTATTTAAAAATTAAAATAAATAAATAAAAACAAATATGGAGGAAATTTTTCAAATGAAAAAGACTTTGACCACAGTAATGTTCCGTGGAACCAAGGCTCAGGAAGAGCAGCTTGACGCTGTAATCGCAGCGCACAAGGGTATCCCTGGCGCATTGATGCCCGTTCTTCAGCAGGCACAGGAGATCTACGGTTATCTGCCCATTGAGGTCCAGAGAATGATCGCTCTCAAGATGAATGTATCCATCGAAGAGGTTTACGGCGTCTCTACCTTCTATTCGCAGTTCGTTCTTAACCCCAAGGGCGAGATCGCTATCGCAGTATGCCTCGGAACAGCTTGCTACGTTAAGGGCAGCGGAGACATTCTTGACAAGATCACACAGATACTCGGACTTCCCGCAGGATCCACAACTCCCGACGGAAAGTACTCTCTTGAGGCAACAAGATGTATCGGTGCTTGCGGACTTGCTCCCGTTCTTACTATCAATAACGAAGTTTACGGAAAGCTCGTTCCTGCCGATATGGAAGGAATTCTTGCTAAATACAAGTAATATCCGCCCGATAAAGCTTTGATAATTCAATTATGAAGGAACTGTCTTTAAATATTCTTGACGTCGCCAAAAATTCTACCGCTGCGGGTGCGTCGCTCGTGAAAATATCTCTCGATCTCTCAGAGAGTGGGATGCTCACGCTTTCTATAGTTGACAACGGCTGTGGAATGAGCGAGGAGACGCTTCTCGGCGTAACTGATCCCTTTTATACCACGCGAAAGACTCGCAAGGTAGGAATGGGACTACCGTTACTTAAAATGGCAGCTGAGATGACGGGCGGAGGTCTTACGATCACATCGTCTGACAAGGCGGGTGAGAGCGGGACGAGCCTTGTCGCCACCTTTGATACGAACAGTATCGACTGTATGCCGCTCGGAGATATAGTGTCGACTATCTGCATACTTATCGCGGGAAGTCCCGAGGTGGATTTCGTGTTTACCGACACGCGCCCGAAGGGAAGAGTCGCGCTTGCGACATCAGAGCTTCGCGAGGTTCTCGGAGAGGGAATATCTCTTGCAGAGCTTGAGGTACAGCAATGGATAAAGGAATATCTTGAGGAACAGTATCGGGAGATCGAAAACCTTTAGTTTTTAATTTTGAAAAATATATGGAGGAAGAACTATGAAATCATTGGCAGAACTTGCTGCAATAAGAGAAAAAATGCAGAGCAAGGTAGTTATCCGCGAGGGAATGGGTACAACGAGAGTTGTAGTCGGCATGGCAACCTGCGGAATCGCAGCTGGCGCAAGACCCGTTCTCAACGCTTTCGTTGACGGTGTGAACGCTAACGGACTTAATGACAAGGTAGCAGTTACACAGACCGGATGCATCGGCATCTGTCAGTACGAGCCCGTCGTTGAGGTCTATGAAGAGGGCAAGGAAAAGGTTACTTATGTAAAGCTTGATGCGGCTAAGGCGGCAGAGATCGTCGAGAAGCATCTTAAGGGCGGACAGGTCGTTGAGGAATACACGATCGGCGCTTATAGCAAATGATTGATTTTGACAGAGAAAGGACAAGAAGAAAATGATTAGATCACATGTATTGATTTGTGGCGGTACAGGTTGTACCTCTTCCAAGAGTGTCAAAGTCAAGGACGCTATGGAAGCGGCGATCGCTGCTAACGGTCTTGCAGAAGAGGTTAAGGTCGTTATGACCGGATGCTTCGGTCTCTGCGCACTCGGACCGATTATGATTATTTATCCCGAAGGCACGTTCTATAGCTGCGTTACCCCCGAGGATGCAGACGAGATCGTTGCCGAGCATCTTCTCAAGGGTCGTCCCGTAGAGAGACTCGTATACCACGAGGCAAAGAGCGAGGACGTTCACCACGCTACATCTCTTTCCGAGACTGCATTCTACAAGAAGCAGAAGAGAGTTGCTCTCCGTAACTGCGGTGTTATCAACCCTGAGGAGATCGACGAGTACATAGCTATGGACGGTTATCGCGCACTTGGTAAGGTTCTTACCGAGATGACTCCCGATGAAGTTATCCAGACCATTCTCGATTCCGGACTTCGCGGACGTGGCGGCGGCGGATTCCCCACAGGTCTTAAGTGGAAGTTCGCTTCGGGCAACAGAGGCAACGTAGTTAAGTATATCGGTTGTAACGCCGACGAGGGTGACCCCGGCGCGTTCATGGACCGTTCTATCCTTGAGGGCGACCCCCACGCAGTTATCGAGGCTATGGCTATCGCAGGCTACGCTATCGGCGCAGAAGAGGGTTACGTATACGTAAGAGCTGAGTATCCTATCGCTATCCACCGTCTTGAGATCGCTATCAAGCAGGCTCGTGAGTACGGCCTTCTCGGTAAGGATATCTTCGGCACAGGCTTCAACTTCGACGTTCACATCCGTTTCGGTGCGGGCGCATTCGTTTGCGGTGAGGAGACTGCTCTTATGACCTCTATCGAGGGTCACAGAGGCGAGCCTCGTCCCCGTCCTCCTTTCCCTGCAGTAAAGGGTCTCTTTGGACAGCCTACAGTTCTTAACAACGTTGAGACCTATGCAAACATTCCTCAGATCATCCTTAAGGGTGTTGATTGGTTCAGATCCATGGGTACTGAAAAGTCCAAGGGTACTAAGGTATTCGCACTCGGCGGTAAGATCACAAACACAGGTCTCGTTGAGGTTCCTATGGGAACCACTCTCCGTGAGGTAATCGAGGAGATCGGTGGCGGTATCCCCAACGGAAAGTACTTCAAGGCAGCTCAGACCGGTGGTCCTTCCGTCGGTTGTATCCCCGCATCTCT
>JAFVRA010000124.1 GCA_017504545.1 Clostridia bacterium
ACGAGGATTTTTGTACCATCAGACGTGAAATGATTGCATTTGGCATGATGACGCGCGATCACGAAATATATAAACGAGTGAAATGAAAAACAAAATCCGTATAGGCGAATGTATATTAAATTACCGTAAGGAGCATAGGCTGACACAGGGTGAGTTTGGAGAACTTCTGGGAGTGAGCACCCAAGCCGTATCCAAATGGGAACGAGAAATTTGCTATCCTGATATATTTCTCCTTCCCACTATATCTGAGCTTATTGGTATTTCAATAGACGATATGATGGGAAAAGATATTGGAATTTGTACCCACAAAAGCAGTGCTTGTCAGGAAAAGTAGACGGACTTTCGTGGCGCACAAAAAGCCTTCCCCAGTGGGGGAAGGGGGACCGCGTTAGCGGTGGATGAGGTGTTACTAAACGCAAAACTAACTCCTCATCCGTCAGCCTTACGGCTGCCACCTTCTCCCATAGGAGAAGGCTGACTTTTGCCCGATAGTACACCGAAAAGGGGTAACACTCTTATCTTGCAGTGCATATAAAAAAGGACAGAAAACGTGAAATTCTCTGTCCTTTTTGCCGTAGGGGCGAACTGCGTTCGCCCGCGGGCGTTCACAGAACGCCCCTACGAATTTGTTTTGCACAGCAGGTAAAACCTGCTTTATGGCAGGCACCCCTATCGGGCGGCTTTTTATATTATTCAATCAACCGTGCGATACAGCACTCTTCTGCCGTCCTTGCCCCTCTTGAGCAGACCGACCTCTGCAAGAAATTTAAGCGCAGAGTAGGCGTCTCTTGCCTTCAGAGGCGTGTGTGGGATATACTCGGCAGGCGAGAACTCGCGTCCGCGAAGCTCTTCGGGAATAAACCGTTCAAAGTCGCGGGGCGACGAAAGCTCCTCTATTCCCACAAGCGTCGTGGGAAAAAGCTCGGAATCGTATTTTCCGCTCTTTCTGTACCTCACCGCCTCGGAATATCTATATTCCTCAACCTCGACAGACACAAGGCAGAGTGAAAATCTGCCGCTCTCAAATGCGTGTGCGAGATGGAAAAGCATCGGCAGAATATCCTCTACCCTCTCTTTTTTCGGCGATCGGCGCACTCTTGCGACCTCGCCCGTTTCCCTCTCGGCGCGGATTATCGTGCGCTTGACTACTAGCGGATGCACTACCGTAATTTCATAGTCCGTCTCACCGAGGTAATAGGCGATCTTGTCCTTTAAGGGATAGAGCCCCGCGCACTGTATCTCGTAGATGTGCCCGTCAAGAAGGACGTCAGCGGTGTATTTTCCCACCTTGACCTCAAAGCAGCTCTCACGCTCGGATATACAGCGCTTGAGTATCTTATGAAGCCGCTTTTCGTTGTATATGCCTATTCCCTCCTCCTCGGAGAGCGCGCTGAGCAGGTAGCTCTCGGCAGAACAAAGACTCTCAAATTTTTCTTTCGTAATTATCTCTTTCATCACGTTGCTATACCCGCGAACTGATTTGAATAGAGCTTGAAATACTCGCCGCCTGCCGCGAGAAGCTCCTCGTGGTTGCCTGCCTCTGCCACCTTACCGTCTTTGATAACTACTATCTTGTCGGCGTCGCGAATGGTCGAGAGTCTGTGCGCTATGATAAGCGAGGTGCGGTTCTCCATAAGGGCAAGCATCGCCTGCTGAATGTGCATCTCTGTTCTCGTGTCAACGCTTGAGGTAGCCTCGTCGAGTATGAGTATCTTGGGGTCTGCGAGCACGGCGCGGGCGATAGAGAGAAGCTGTCGCTGTCCTTGAGAGAGATTGCTTCCCGACTCGGCGAGCATCGTGTCGTAGCCGTCGGGCAGGCGCTCGATAAAGCTATCCGCCTTTGCGAATGCCGCCGCGGCACGCATCTCCTCGTCGGTAGCGTCAAGCCGTCCGTATTTGATATTCGCGCGTATCGTATCTGAGAACAGCACTGTGTCCTGAAGAACTATCGCTATCGAGCGGCGGAGAGTCTCCTTGGGAATATCGGTTATATCTCTGCCGTCTATGGTGATCTTTCCCTCATCGACCTCGTAAAATCTCGTCAGCAGATTAACTACGGTGGTCTTACCCGAGCCCGTAGCGCCCACTATCGCTATCTTCTGTCCCTTCTTGAGCCAGAGGTCAAGTCCCTTGAGCACGGGCTCGTCGGGCTCATAGGCAAAGTGTATGCCCTCGAAGCGAATATTGCCCTCTATATCGGCAACTCTGACCTCGTCGGTTCCCTCGTCTATCTCGTCAGCGCTGTCCATTATCTCAAATATGCGCTCAGCACCCGCAAGAGCCGTGAGGATAGACGCGTACTGATTTGCTATCTCGTTGACGGGACGGGTGAACTTCTTCGAATACTGAAGCATCGAGTGTATGTCTCCGAGCATCAGCGACGGAACAAGGAAATTGGGGTTGAGCACAAAGTATCCGCCGAATGCGGCGATAAGAACGTACTGGAGGTTTCCAAGGAAGTTCATACACGGTCCCATGATAGAGCCCCATACGCGAGCAAGGATACTGCTCTTCTTCAGCTCGCCGCTGACCTTTGTAAATTCATCTACAGCCTTGCCCTCCTTGCCGTAGGCTACGACGGTCTTATAGGACGTGACCATCTCCTCTACCTGACCGTTGAGCGCGCCGATAAGCTTCTGGCGCTTTACGAAATACTTTCTCATAAACTTGGCAAGATTAGTTGAAACGGCAATAGTAAGCGGTATCGTGATACAGGCGATGAGCGCCATCACCCAGCTGTAATATACCATCATAGTAAACGCGCCTATCAGCGTCAGCACGCTCGATATAAGCGAGGCTATCGACTGTGAGACCGCGTTTGAGACGTTCTCGACGTCGTTGGTCATTCGCGACATTATGTCGCCGTGGCGGTGTGTATCGGTGTACTTGATGGGAAGCCTTGATATCTTCGCAAAAAGATCGTTTCGCATCATATAGACGGTATTTTGCGAGAGCTTTGAGGCGATTATTCCCTGCGCGAGACCGAGCGCCGCGCTGCAGAGGAAAAGCACGCCCATGGCGGCAAGATAGCCTATCATTGCCTCAAGATCGACTGAAATCACGCCTGCCTCGTCCACCTTTATGGTGTTGATCGCCGCGCCCTGAAGCGCGGGGCCCGCGAGGTCGGATACCGTAACCGCCGCCATTATTGCGATCAGTGCTATAACAAGCAGCTTGCTCTTACCGATGTATTTCAGCAGTCGCTTCAAGGTCTGCCAAGTGTTCTTCGGCTTCTCTCTGTTGACTCTTGCGCCCATAGGACCGCCGCCTCCGCCGCGTCGCATATCGGGCATTCTCTGAGGTGCGCTTCCCTTTGCGCTATTATTCTGAGCATTCATCAGAGCGACACCTCCTCTCTCTTATCCGCGCCGTTCATCTGCGAATTGTATATATCGCGATAAGTCTCGCTCGTACGCATAAGCTCGTCGTGAGAGCCGCAGTCCTTGATAGTACCGTTCTCGATCACGGCTATCCTGTCCGCCTCCTTGACGCTGGCTATACGCTGAGCTATCATTATCACCGTCGCGTCCTTAAGGTTTTCGCGAAGCGCCTTGCGAAGCTTTGCCTCGGTTGCAAGGTCAAGTGCCGAGGTGGCATCGTCGAGAATTATTATCTCAGGGCGGCGCACAAGTGCTCGCGCGATAGACATTCTCTGCTTCTGACCGCCCGAGAGTGACGCGCCCTTTTCGGCTATGTAGGTGTCGTACCCTTCCGCAAATCCGTTGATGAATTCTTCAGCCTGAGCTATTTTCGCTGCCTCTGCGACCTCCGCGTCGGTAGCGTCCGCCTTACCCCAACGGATATTCTCGGCTATAGTTCCCGAGAACAGCTCGCTCTTCTGCATAACGTAGGAGATACCCGAGCGAAGAGAGGAAAGGTCGTATTCCTTGACGGGCACGCCGTTGACAGACACCTCGCCCTCGGTCGCGTCGTAAAAGCGCATTATCAGATTTACGAGCGAGGTCTTGCCCGAGCCCGTCTCTCCGATGATAGCAAAGGTCTCTCCCTTCTTTATATCGATATTGATATCGTGAAGCACGGGGCGTCCCTTAGCATAAGGATAGCGGAAGTCTACTCCCTTAAATGATACGGCTATCTCATCACCCACCGATCTTCTCTCTCCCGAAACTATCACGGGATCCGAGTCAAGCACCTCGCCGACGCGCTTGACCGACGCCATAGCGCGAGAGACCGAGTGGAAGAGCATCGTGACCATCATGATAGACATAATGACCTGTGTAACGTAGGTGACCGCCGCCATGATAGTGCCCGCGCTCATTCCGCTGCCCGCGACGTTCTCTATCTCAAAACCGCCGATGAGTATTACGGCTATGACAGCCGCGTTCATAACTACCGTCAGCACGGGGTGCATTATCGCCATCAGCTTCTGCACCTTTATATTGGTATCGCGAAGCTCGCGGTTTGCGCTCTTGAAGCGCTCGTATTCGTAGTCCTCGCGCACGTAAGCCTTTACCACTCTCGCGCCGCTTACGTTCTCCTGGACTACAGAATTGACCTTGTCAAGCTTCTTCTGTATGTTGCTAAAGATCGGTACTGCCTTGCCAAGCACGAGCACGAGCATTATCGCCATTATCGGAAGCGAGCAAAGCAGAACGAAGCCGAACTTCAGATCGAGCGTGCAGAGCATTATAGTTCCGCCGATAAAGAACATCGGCGAGCGCACGAGCATACGGAGTATCATCTCAGTAAACTCGACTATCATCGTAATATCGTTGGTCATTCGCGTGACAAGTGAGCCCGTTGTGAACTTGTCGGTCTGCTCTATAGAGAGCGACATGACCTTGGCATAAGCGTCACAGCGCAGATCGTCGCCGAGTCCCTGAGACGCCTTTGCGGCGGTGTAGGCACAGAAAACGCCGAAAAATCCGCCTACGAGCACCACGAGCAGCATCAGCACGCCAAAGGTGATTATGACCTGCATCGAGGTGTAGCTGCCCTCTCCGAAAACTATTCTCATGACCGTACTGCCGAGTACCGACTCAGACACGTCGCCCGAGGCGTTGATGCCGTAGTCGACGATCACGCTCATCAGCTTAGGCAGACAAAGATCTGCCGCCACCTCGCCTATCATCAGAAGCGGTGAGACCACCGCAAGAAGCGCGTACGGCTTCAGATAGTGAAATATCCTTCTCATTCCTTCTCTTCCCTCTCTCTTCTGCAATCCTTTTGCGAGAGACTCGCGATAAGATTCTCGCGGACTCTTGCAAGCAGAGCCATCAGAGTCTCCCTTTCGCTCTCGCTGAGTCCCTCGAGCGCTATCGCATCGCTCTCCTTTATCTTTTCTACCGCCTTCGAGTCTATCTCTTTGCCGTAATCGGTAAGATACGCGCATAGCTCGCGTCTGTCCTTCGGATTTTCGCGAAGCTCTACCATTCCCTCGCTCTCCATTCTCCGCAGAAGCACGCTGACCGTCGGCGGACGGAGATGAGTAGCCTCGACTATCGCACGCTGAGTTGAGCCGTCGTTTGCGGCAAGCGAGGCGAGAACAAGGCGCGCGCCGTGCTGAGACATTATTCCGTCTATATTCGCCTCGCGGATCTTCGCGTGACTGAGCCTTGATATATCGTGGCACATCTTTACGGGATTTTCGGAAAGCTCCTTTCGCAAGGGAGGCGAGAAGGGCATTTTATTTTCATTCCTTTTCATTTTCTTCCCCTTTTTCAAAAAATTTCATTAAAGATCTTTGAAATCAAAAATTAGTTAGTTACCTAAGTAATTATATCACCGAGTACCGATTTTGTCAACAGATTTTTCCTTCGTTGATCGAAATATCTCGCCTCGTGAGCGCTTTTTTAAAAATTTTCAAATTTTTAAGGAAAGCAGAATGCTTCTTTTGATTTAAAATCCTCTCTTGAAACATATTGCAACTCATTCGCGCGCGATTTTATGAGAATGATAATAGCGTATCCGAAAATTCGGATATAAAGCCTTTTTGCAAATTTTTTAAATTTCCAAATCGGATAAAGGAGAAAAAATAATGAAAAAAGGGTTTATGAGAAAATGCTTTTCTCTTCTTTGCATGCTCCTTATCTGCTCGATCGTCGCGCTCCCCGTCTCTGCCGCGGTAAGTAGCGGTGAGGTGCTCGACGCCTTCGCGGACGGATTTGCCGACGTCGTAGGTGAGCGCGATCTCGCGACGCTTGCGACCGAGCCTGCCGTAGCCGTGGGAAGCAAGGGCGCGTCACTCAGCAATACCGAGCTTCGCAGTCTCAAGCTCTACCCCGGCGGCGTACCCTTCGGAGTCAAGTTTATGACCGAGGGCGCGTTGATAGTAGGATTTTGCGACCTCGGCAGATCGGGCAATCCCTCGTCTGCGGCAGGACTTCGCGTTGGAGACAGGATAATCGCAGCAAACGGCAGAAAAATATCCTCTTCTGCCGAGCTTTGCGACCTGCTTAAGACCTCGGGCGGCGCATCGGTTTCTATAGTCTATCTGCGCGGCGAGTCAGAGCACACCGCCACGCTCACGCCCGTCTATTCCGAGAGTGAAAAATGCTATAAGAGCGGTATGTATCTCAAGGACAACGGCGCAGGACTCGGAACCGTGACCTATATCGTTCCCGACTCACTCGAATTTGCGGGACTCGGACACGGAATATGCGAGAGCGAGAGCGGTCGTCTCACGCCTATCTCGCGCGGCTCTGTAGTCAACGTCGGCATTGACGGCGTGGTAAAAGGACTTTGCGGCACTCCCGGTGAGCTGAAGGGACACTTCAAAAGCGGAAAATGCGGCTCGCTTTTGCAGAACACAGAATGTGGCGTCTTCGGAATACTGACCTCGCTCCCCGAAAATCTCCCCTCCGCTCCCCTCTCGCTCGGACTTCGCAACGACGTCCGCGAGGGCAAGGCGCATATCTACTGCACGCTTGAGGGCAATTCGCCGCAGAAATACGAGATCGAGATAGCCAATATCGACCGTAGCGCGAGCGCAGGAAAGTGCTTCAACGTCAAGGTAACAGACCCCGCGCTCCTTGAGAAGACGGGTGGAATAGTTCAGGGAATGTCAGGCTCGCCCATTATCCAGAACGGCAAGCTCATCGGAGCAGTAACTCACGTCATGATAAACGATCCGACAACCGGCTACGGAATTTTCATCGAGAATATGCTCAGCGCCGCGCAAATGCCCATGGCGAAGGCATCGTAATCTCAAAAATCGTAGGGCGGGGGTTTATCTCCCGCCGCCTTTATGCCATTCGATCTCGCAAACGGCGGCAGCAAGCCACCGCCCTACAACTCAGATCAAATAAAAAGTTGTCCCTTACTGAACGTTCACCACGGGTGTGTTCAATAAGGGACAACAGTCTTTTGTCCGTGAAGTATTCAATTTTAGCGTAAAAATGTTGTCCTTATTATAACACACACGTTGCGGTACCGTTCAAGGGATAGGTGTGGACAAATTCAAAGACTTATGATATAATTTACTCACGAGGTATAGCGAAACTATACTTCGTCTACCAATATGGGTTCTTTAACTCATATTATAAATATTGTATAATTAACATGGAATAATAAATTCTTGGAGGATAGTATGTCTATAGGTGCAACAATAAAAAAATTACGAATCGCAAGAAAATTAACTCAAGAAGAACTCGCATCTCATCTTGGAATCACCTCCAAGGCTGTTTCTCAATGGGAGTGTGATAGGACTTCTCCCGATATTTCTCAAATCCCCGCTTTGTGTAATTTCTTTCAAATATCCGCTGATCAGCTATTGAATATTAGCCTACCAAAATCCGAAGAAGAAAAGCAGGATATTCTGCACAGATATTATGATCTGTCAAGAAAAGGGTATCTAAAGGAAGGTTGGCAGCTTTTGCAAGAAGGCATTGCAAAATTCCCGAACGATTACTCCATTATGATCCATCTATCTCTCTGCGGAGATAGAATGTGCAAATTTTCTGAGATCACACGAGAGGAAAAAGACTCAATACGCCATCAATGCGCTGAATACTGCAAAAGAATTTTGGACGGATGCACAGATGATTTCATTCGCCATGCTGCCGCATCTAATCTTTGTACTTATTATGCTGAAAATGGCGAAGTCCATAAGGCAGAAGAACTCGCTGGAAAGATGCCTGTTATGGTTATGAGCCAAGACTTTTTGTTTGCCAATATATATAAGGGGACAAAGAAAAACGAAGCGAATCAAAGATTGAAATCTAATCTTTTGCAATTTATGTTAAAGAGATTTGATTCGAATTGTAAATTAGATTCCGGTGAAAGATTATATTCCTCGGATGATCTGGATGCGTTGAGAGAAAAGAAAATCGCTCTTTTAGAGCTGTTGTTTGAGGATGGTGATTTCGGATTTTACAGCGGCGGTCTTTCCGATTTTTACGAGGAGAGTGCACGTCATTACGCAACTGCCGGCAATACTGAAAAAGCTTTAGAGTGTTTAGAAAAATCCGTGCATTTAGCAATAGATTTTATTACATTTATGCAGAAAGATACTTTTACTCATACATCTCTTTTTCTCAAGGGAATGGTTGAGCAATCTCGCAACGTTTCACTAAACAGCGAAGATAATCAAGCAGAGTTGATTCTGAAAAACATGGAAAGGAAAGAATATGATATCGCTCGTGAATCAAACATATTCAAAAAACTTTCCAAAGAACTTGAATCCTATATTCAGATCAAATTATGAGTAAAAATCTTAAACTTTACGGTAAAGAATATTACGAATACACCGAGTTGCTGTCATTGGGAAACGTGTATTATATACTAATATCCAAAAGATTGCTGATAAAACCGATGATGCCGATATGGGCATATCTTTTGGCATTGTTTTTGGTGCGCAGTAATATATTTTTTGCTATGGTTGGATTGCCATCACTTATAGTTTTTTCTGTTTTATTGGCAATGTTTTTCCCTTTATGGGAGGCGTGCAACGTTTCTGCAAAAGCATATATTGTGTTTCACGGTGTTTCAATTTTGCTAATAAAGATCATTTCCATTCCTGTTTCTATGTTGCTGGAGGTATTATGGACTTTATGCTTTTGAATAAGAG